>CAYXOX010000052.1:0-18592 GCA_964466745.1 uncultured Rhodobacterales bacterium | reverse complement strand
GCGGCCTGCGCGCACGGCGCCGCTCACGGCAGCCGGCGCCTGCCGCGCGCAAGCTGGGCGAGCACGGCGGCGCGTGCGGTCGCCTCCGCGCAGCGCTGCCGCGCCGATTCGCGGCGCGCCGCCGCGGCGAGCCGCGCTGCGTCCAGCTTGCGCGCGGCCTCGCGCCGCCCCTCGTGCCAAAGCGCGCGGCTGCGCTCCCCCGCTGCGCTGGAGGGCGGAGGCTGGCCTTGTCCGGCACGGTGCAGGGCCGAAAGCTCCTCCTCGAGGCGCTGAAGGTGGGTTTCCTGCGCCGCGAGGGCGTGGCGCTCGGAGATCGCGGCAAGCTCGGCCAGCCGCGCAAGGCGCAGCAGGCCCGGACCGGCGGCCCGCGTCACCGGCGGCGCCGGCTTGCGCGGAGCCGAACGCCCTCCGCGTAGCGGATCGCGGCGGCCACCGCGGCATAGTGCTCGGGCAGGATCTCCGCGTCGACCGGTACGCTCGCGTGGAGCGCGCGCGCCACCGGCGGATCGGCATGGAGCGGCACCCCGGCCTCCATCGCGATCGTCCGGATCCGTGCCGCCGCGAGATCGGTGCCCTTGGCGACGCAGACCGGTGCGCTTCCCGGCTCGCGGCTCCAGGCCAGCGCGACCGCATAATGCGTGGGGTTGGTGATCACCACGTCGGCCGTTCGCACCCGTGGCGCCATCTGCGCCATGGCCAGCTCGCGCCCGCGGGTGCGCCGCGCCTGGCGCATGACGGGGTCTCCCTCAGAGCCCTTGATCTCGTCTTCGAGCTCGCGGCGGGTCATCTTCTGGCGCTCGTGGTGCGAGCGGACCTGCCAAAGGAAATCCACGGCGCCGATGGCGAGGCTGACGGCGGCCACCAGCACGAGAAACGCCAGCGCCAGCCGCGCCAGCGCGCCCATCGCGGCGCCCGGATCGAGGTGCAGCGTCGCGAGGATCTCCGGCAGGCGGGCCGCGAGGAACAGCCCGAGCACCAGCCCGAAGGCGGCGAGCTTCGTTGCGCTCTTGAGAAACTCGAACAACCCGTCCGCACCGAACCGCTGCTTCGCGTTGTCCAGTGGCGAAATTCGCGAGAGCTTGGGGGCGATCCTCGCCGGCGCGAAGACGAGGCTTCGCGTGCCCAGAGACGCGAGGATCACGGCGGCAAGCGGCAACAGCAGCCACGGCGCCAGCCATGCCGCGATGGCCGCGCCAAACCCGCCGGAAAGCGCCGCCCCGAGGCCCTCGCCCGGCGCGGCCAGCCTGTGCGCCCGCTCCAGCAGCGCGGCCATCGCGGTGCCCATCCCATCCATGGAGGCGGCTCCGAAGAGCGCTGCCGCCAGCAGCAGCCCGCCGTAGGCCGCGGCGGTGAGGATCTCGGCCGGGCGGGCCAGCTCGCCGCGCTTGCGCGCCTCCTCGAGGCGCTTCGGCGTGGGTTCGTGGCTCTTCTCTGCGGCCTCCTCGCCGGGCTGGCTCATGGCGCCATGGGCCGGGCGAGGAACTCGTCGAACGCGGCGAGCCAGACCCCGAGCAGCGCTGGCAGCGCCAGTGCCAGCAACACGAGCCCCCCGGCCGTGATCACCGGCGCGCCGACGAAGGCCACCATCAGCTGCGGCATCGCCCGGTTGATGGCGCCGAGCGCGAGATTGTAGAGGAACGAGGCCACCACGAAGGGCGCGGCGAGGCTGAAGGCCAGGGCGAAGGCCCGCGCCACCTGGGCCACGCCCCATTCGGCGATGTCGCCGGGCGGCGGCACGCCCCCGGGCGGCAGGATCCGGTAGGAAAGGACCATGAGCTCGACGAGTTTCACGTGAAGCCCGGCGAGCGCGGCCAGCGCCAGCCCGCCCACCACCATGAGCTGGCCCATGGCCGGCAGCGGCTCGAGCGACGCGGGGCCGAGAAGCTGCGACAGGGAGGTGGCGTGCGCGGCGATGGCCCCGGCCGTCTGCAGGGCGACGACGAAGAGCCGAAGCGCGAGGCCCAGCGCCAGGCCCGAGACGGTTTCGGTGAGCATCCAGAGCGGAGCGCCCTGCCAGCCCGGAGGCTCGCGAGGCATCAGCGGGGCGACGGCAGGCGTGACGATGGCGGTGAATGCAAGTGCGAGGGCCAGCCGCACCCGAACCGGCACGCTCTGCTCGCCGAAGGCAGGCAGGAGCGCCATCATCGCGCCGACGCGCAGGAACACGGCGGCCGCCAGCCACAGCGTGGGGCCGGCAAGCCCGAGCAGCTCGGCGGCCGCCTCCATCATGCCGGAACGGTCCCGACAAGCGCCGGCCGCGCCTCGATTCCGATCTCCTCGAAGGAGATCACGGGCTGGGGCAGGCCGCGGGCGGCCATGACGGTGCGCAGGAAGCGCCGCCGGCGCGAAGAGGTGACGATCGCCACCTGCGGCGCCTGCGCAGCGGCCGCCTCCAGCGC
This sequence comes from uncultured Rhodobacterales bacterium, assembly GCA_964466745.1. Lineage (GTDB taxonomy): Bacteria > Pseudomonadota > Alphaproteobacteria > Rhodobacterales > Rhodobacteraceae > CAYXOX01. Next base: position 16,193 of record CAYXOX010000052.1, on the reverse strand, counting down.
TTCCGCCAGCGCCTCGGAGAGGCGGTTGAAGCGCGCGGGCGGCAGGGCGATCTCGCCGGTCGCCTCGGACTGGTTGGCGCTGAAATCGGCCTCCCATTCCGGCGCCAGCTGCACGAGGGGGATCGTGCCGTCCGGCCGCCGCAGCTCGGCGGTGATCTGGAAGCCCAGCCGCTGGCGCACGTGCTCGGCGATCCGCTCGGGCGCGTAGCCCGCGCTGCGCGCCTCGGCAACGGCCTCGAGGATCAGCGGCAGGTTGCGGATCGAGACCCGCTCTTCCAGCAGCAGCCGCAGCACGTTCAGCAGCAGGTCGAGCGGCACCTTGTCGGGCACGAGTTCGGCCAGGAGCTTGCGATTGGCCTCCGCGCGCCGGGCATCGCTGAGATCGACCATCTCGTCGAGCAGGCGTTGGAGCGCGCGCAGGTTGAGCAGCTTGGGGAAACTGCGCTTGAGGACCTCGAGAAGGTGGGTGGCCAGCACCTCGGCCGGGGTGACGACGGTGAGCCCGGAGAGCGCGGCCTCCTCGCCTGCGCCGGGATCGATCCAGCGCGCCGGCGCGCGGTAGACGGGCTCCTGCACATCCTCGCCCACCGGCGCCTCTGCCGGCTCGGCGGGCAGCAGCGCCAGCGCGCGGCCGGGCCGCAACGTGTCGCGCGCCTGCTCCACCCCGTGCACGCGGATCGCGTAGCCACCGGCGGGGAGGGCGGCGTTGTCCGTCAGGCGGATCTCGGGAAGGATCAGCCCGAAGGCGGTGGCCACGTGGTTGCGCATGTTGGCGATGCGCGCGTCCAGCCCGGTGGCCGGGTCGAGCACCATATCCACGAGATCGGCGGCGAATTCCACGTGGATCTCGTCGAGGTCGAGCAGATCGCCGAGCCGCTCCCGGGCGGGCGGCTCGATGGTGGCCTCGGCCGCCTTGCCCGCGGCCGCCCTGCGTGCCCTGGCGCGCGCACCCGCCACCGCGCAGCCGGCCAGCACGGCGCTCCCTGCCACGAAGGGCACGAAGGGCAGGCCCGGCACGAGCGCGAAGAGCGCGAGCAGCACCGCCACCGTGCCCAGCGCCGCGGGATACCGCCCGAGCTGGGCGACGAGGGCGAGATCGGTCGCACCGGTGGCGCCGCCGCGCGCGAGCAGCAGGCCGGACGCGACGGAGATGATCACCGCGGGTATCTGGGAGACGAGGCCGTCGCCCACGGTGAGGATCGCGTAGGTCTCGAAGGCGCGGCCCAGCGGCATGCCGTGCACGGCGATACCCATGATCAGGCCCATCACGAGGTTGAGCAGGGTGATGAGGAGCCCGGCCACGGCATCGCCCTTCACGAATTTCGAGGCGCCGTCGAGCGAGCCGAAGAAGGTCGTCTCGGCCTGTTCGCGCTCCCTCCGCTCGCGGGCCTCGGCATGGTCGATGGCGCCGGCGGCCATGTCGGCGTCGATGGCGAGCTGCTTGCCGGGCATCGCGTCGAGCGCGAATCGCGCGCCCACCTCGGCCATCCGCGCCGCGCCGCGGGTGATGACGAGGAAGTTCACGATCAGCAGCACGCCGAACACCACGAGGCCGAGGAAGAGGTTGCCGCCCATCACGAAGCTGGCGAACCCCTCGATTACGTCGCCGGCCGCGCCGGTTCCGGTGTGGCCCTCGCCGATGATCAGCTTGGTGGACGAGACGTTGAGCGAAAGCCGCAACACCAGTGCGGCCAGCAGGATCGTGGGGAAGGAGGAGAAATCGAGCGGCCGCTCGATGAAAAGCGTGACCGTGAAGATCAGGATGGCCAGCGCGAAGGAGGCCGCCAGCCCGATATCGAGCACCCATGCCGGCATCGGCAGGATCATCATGGTGAGCACGGCCATCAGGGCCACGGCCAGAAGCACCGTGGGCTGGAACAGCGCTGCGGCCTTGAGCGGCGATGCCGTCATCTTGCCACGCAACGGGCTTGGGTGTGCTTCACCGTGTCTCTCGCGATCTTCTGAAGGCGGCGCCGGCACGGTGCACCGCGGGGCGTTACCACCCGGTTAGCGCGGTCGCGGTATCCCGTGCGCCGGGGCGGGCCGTCCGGGGCCATCGGGGGCCATCCGGGGCCATCCGGGGCCTGTAGGCGGCACCTCCCGTGGCGGGCCGGGCCTTTCCTGCAGGCGGCGGGCACCCGGGGCCTGCCTCCACCCGGTCAGGTAGGCCGCAGAAGCGCCAGCGCCAGCGCGGCGGGGCTGGTGGAGGGCACGGCGGCCGCCCCGGCGCGGATCGTGTATAGGCGAATCAGGTCCTCCCTGCGCGCGGGATCGGCGAATTGCGCGATCTCTCCGGAACCGAAGGAAGCGGTGGCCCGGGCGCGAAAGCTGCGCAGCTGGGTATCGAGATCGACCTGCCCGATCTCGCGGGGCAGGCCCAGCGCGACCTCCATCACCTCGCGCAGCGCGGGTGCGGCCATGACCCGGAACCAGAGGGTATTCGGGCTCGAAGGCTCGGCCGCCAGCCCCGCGAGCTCCTGCTCGGCGTTGAGCGCGAAACGCAGGACGGGGTCGCGCTGGCCGACCGCCGCTTCGAACCCCCGCGCGGTGAAGCGCGCGAGCATCTCTTCGGCGAAGCCGGCACCGGCGGAGGCTGGCGGCCCCGGGCTGTCGAAGCGGAACGCCCCGGCCAGCGCGGCCCAGCGCGCATCGGGCAGCCGGTTGGCCAGCGCCCGCTCGTCGGAGGTGCCCTCGGCAAGAACCCTGGCGATCAGCGCCGTCTTGCCGATGTCCGCCTCCAACCCGAAGGCGCCGAGCGCCACCCGCAGCAGGCGGCGGTCCGACATCAGCTCGTCCACCGTGCGGACCGTGCCGATCTTCTCGCGGAAATGGTCCGCGTCGCGGGCCTGCGCGGGGCTGGCCGCGAAGGCCGCCTGCTGTGCCGGCAGGGTTCGCTTGAGAAAGGTCCAGCCGGCGAAGCCGCCGGCCGGCAGGAGCGTTGCGAAGCTCATGTGTGCCGCGCCGCCAGCAGCCTGTCTTCGCGCGGGATGAGCGCTCTCAGCGCCTTCATGCACTGGTAGAACTCCCCCGCCAGAACCGCCTCGGTGGCACGCCCGAGCTGGCTGCGGCTGTCGGGGTCGGTGAGCGCCTGGCTGAGCTGCTCGATGCCGCGCAGCAACTGGTGGCGCGCCTCGGCCGGGTCGGCATCGCCCGAGAGCACGAGCTGCGCGATGTAGCACACGCGCCGGACCGGGGTCTTGGCGTCCTCCGGGTGGATCGCATCGCGCAGGCGCAGGATATTGGCGTTCGGCGTGACGACGTTGAGCCGGCTCCGCCGGTCGCCGTTCTCGATCACCGCGCCGTTGATCAGTACGCGCTCCTTCGGGCCGAGCTTGAGAACGAGGCCCCCCATCACGCCGGCCCGGCCCGGCCGAGGCCGCGCATTACCGCGGTGTTGACCTCGACGAGCACCTCCGGCCCGGCGGACCCCGAGAGCACCTTCTGGGAGTGCTGGCGCGTGAACTCCGCGAGGTAGAGGATGCGGGCGCGGAGCTCCGGCGGCAGCCCGTTGCCTTCGGCGGCCGCATCGAGCGCGAGAGTGCGCCACATCCGGCGGTTCTCGTGCAGTGCCCGGGCCAGGCCCGCGAATCCCGTCTCGCCGGGCACGGCGGCCGATCGCAGGCGATGGGTGACTTCCGCGAAGAGGCGATACTCGGTGCTGCGCGGGGTGGCGGCATGGGCGGCGCTGGCCGGCCCGTAGGCCCTTCGGGCCATGTCTTGAACATTCATCGACGGACTCCTTCCGGCGAGGCGCGGGCTCTGGGCCGGCGCGTTTCAGCGTCATAGGGCGGTGCCGGGAGCGGCGTTGCCGCCGCCCCCGGACGCGGCGCTTACCGGAAGAGCGCGAGGATGGTCTGCGGGGCCTGGTTGGCGATCGAGAGCGACTGCACCGCGAGCTGCTGCTGCGTCTGCAGGGCGGTCAGGCGCGCCGAGGCCTCCTCCATGTCGGCATCCACGAGGCTGCCGATGCCCGTCACCAGCGCATCGGACAGCTTGGAAACGAAATCCGACTGGGTCTGGATCCGGCCCTGGGTGGAGCCGAACTCTGCCGCGCTGTCGATCGCGGTGTTGATCATCACCTCGATGTTGTCCAGGGCGGCGCGGGCACCTGCCTCGGTCGTCACGTCGATGGCGTCGAGCCCGAAGAGGCCGCCCGACGCCTCGCCGCCCGCGTTGCCGAGGGCAGCGAGGGTCATGTCGGTGGTGCTGTCGTTGTCGATCTTGAGCACCGCGGCGCCGTTGTCGTCGGTGACCACGCGGGTGGAGATGCCCTCGACCCCGCCGGCGTCGATCGCCGCCTTCAGGCCGTTTGCCACGTCGAGCATCGTTTCGCCGCGGCCGGCGACATAGGTGAAGGTTTCGCTGTTGAAGGTCACGCGGTAGCCGTCGCCCTCGTTGACGGCCGCGGTGGTGGAGAAGGTCACGTTCTCCGCCCGTTCGGCGATGTCGCCCGAGGCGACCGTCACGCTGGCGCCGTTGAGCTCGGTGATCTGCGAGCCGGCGGCGTCGCCCGTGAGGCCGCTCACCCCGACGGATACATCCTCGAAGGCGCGCGTGGATGCCACGGTGAGCTCGGCGCCCGACGCGGAGGCGCTGATGCCCTCGAGCCCCAGCGCGTTGATCTGCCCGGCAAAGAAGGCGGCGGCGTCGGTTTCGTCGTCGCCCGTGCCCCCCGCGAAGGCGATGCTCACCCCGTTGACCTCGATGGTCGCCGTGGCCGTCGAGTAATCGGCCCCGGAGCCCGCGAAGGTGACGATGGCGGTGTTCCCGTCGTCGTTCAGGGCGTTCGAGGCGCCGTCGCTCACCACGGCGTTGGGCGAAAGGTCGGTGCCGCTGTCGTTGAAGACGCCGGCCGTGGTCGTGAGGTCCTGCCGCTCGGCGGTGATGAACGAGGCGGACACCGAACCGTCGTTGGCGCGGTCAAGCGAGGAGAGCACGCTCACCGTCTCGGTGCCCTCCAGCATGTTCAGGCCGTTGAACTGCGCGGCGCCCACCACCGAGGCTATCTGGCCGGTCAGCGCCTGGATGTCGGACTGGATCTTTGCCCGGTCCACGTTCTCTTCCTGGGCGGCGACGATCTTGCCCTTGATGTTGGTCAGAAGGTCGGTGACCGTCTCGGCGCCCTGCCGGGCGACGGCGACGGTGCTTTCCCCGAGCTCGAGGCTCTCGGAGATGGCATCGAAGCTTTTCACGTCGGACTCCATCACCTTCGCGATCGACCAGACCGCGGCGTTGTCCTTCGCCGAGGAAACCGACTTGCCCGTGGAGATCTCGTTCTGCGTCGCCGCGAGGTTGGAGTTGACCGACTTGAGGGTTTGCAGCGCAACCATGGCGCTGGTGTTTGTCAGGATACTGGACATTTCTTGGCGTTCCTTCAGTCAAGCGGGCAGTTCGCCCGCGATTGCGTGCCCGGGCCATGGGCCCGGTGAACGTCGTTCTGACTGTCTGCGAGCAGCAGGGTTCCCCCGCCGCCGCGCCACCCCACCATGGGACGCGGGGGCAGCTATGCCCCAAGGCCGTGAACCAAAGCCTAAGGCCGGGGCGCTCGTTTCCCGCAATTCAAACGAAACCGCGACTGTCCGGAAGCGCCCGTCGGCCTGCTTCGGCCCCGCGGGGAGAACAGGGAAGTGTGCGCGCCGTTTTCAGGTGCGCAGCAAGGGGCATGTGCCTCGATCCGCCCACGGGTGCCACCGGCTCCACTCAGGACCATGGCAGCCCGATCCGGCCGTCAAGGACGGAGCGTGGAGCGACCGGGGCTGCCGGCAGCCGCGCCCCCGCCGGGAAAGCTTCCGTGCTTTGTGAATCACCGGCCGCCGCAGGGGAGCGGGCCGAAGCGGCGCATCACCGCGACCCTCCCGCTCACGCTCGCGGCGGGCCGGGCAACGAACCCGCTGGGCCGGTGCTGCGCGCAGCGGGGATGGGCGCGGCTCAGGCCTGCCGCGTCAACCGCCCCGGCCGGCGCGCCCCGATCACGGCGGCCCGCCCGTCGGCCCCGTAGGTGGTCAGCGGCGCGTTCTCCCGTGGGCCGAGCGCGCGCGCAGCGCGCCGTGCGCCCTCGCGCGCGGCATCGAGAAGCCGGGCGTTGCGCACGGCATGGGCGCGGATCTCCTCGAGCACATGCCCGGGCAACCCGGCCGCCGCCAGGCGCTTGCCCAGCCTCAGCTTGCGCGCGGCGAGCCGCGCGACGGTATCGAGATCGCCAGCTAGCAGCGCCGCGCGCTCCCGCTCCAGCAGGTCGCGCAGGGCCTCAGACGGGGCGCCCATCGCCCGCCTCCGCCATGGCGCGGAAGATCGCCTCCCCGAGGCCGATCCCGCCGGCCTCGACGAGCGCCCGCGCCTGCGCCTCGCGCAGGAAGGAGCCGAACTGCTCCTCCCCGGCGCCACCGCCGAACGGGCCGGGAACCGCGCCGAGGCCCGAATGCTTGAGCATTTCCGCAAGAAAGCTCGCCTCCAGAGCCTTGGCAGCCGCACGCAGTCGGGCCTCCGGGCCCTCCGATGCAGCTGCGCGTGCGGCCGGCGATGCCGGCAGGGCGACTCCCCTGCCGCCGGTGGCAATCGGATCGGTCATCGGCGCTACTCCCTACAATTCTCGGTGCTTGAGCCATGGATGCCTCATGCCCGGTAAAGAACGGGTAACCGGCTGCGGCTACCGAGGGTCCACCGCGAGAGAACCCCGGTGACGAGATGCAGACACCCGCCCTTTCTTCCGGCGCCCCCGGCGCCGCAGTTCCCGCCGCCGGCACGGTTCAGGGGCCCCCTGGCCCGGGCTTTGCCGCCGCCTATGGGGCGGCACGGCCCGCGGACCGCATCGGTGAGGAAGGTGAGTCCCCCGCGGCCGCTTCGCCCGAGCGAACCGCCGCCGGGCATGCGCCCGAGCCGCCCGCCATCGCCGAGGAGGAAGTCGCCGCCCCCGGGGAGGGCGCGAACACCCCTTCTCCCGAGGTGGGCCTCGCGGCAATGCCTCCGCCCGGCGAGCGCGCACCCGCAAGCGGGAAGGGCGGGGCAGGCATGCCTGCAGCTTCCGGGCCCGAACCTGCGGCCCCGGCCGGCGCCGGTGGCTCCGCCGCGCCGGCCGGCGGGGTCGGGCTCGCCGCACCTGCGGATGCAACTCCGGGCGCGGGAGATCCGGCTGCGTCCGTTCCGGGAGCGCCGCCAGGGCCCGGCGCCGCACCGGCAGGCCCGGCCCCTGCCGGTGTGCCGGATGGGCCCCATGCGACCGCCGGCCCGCCTGCCGAGACGGCCGCCGGTGCCGATGCACCCAGCGAACCGCCGCGCAAGCCAAATGCGCATCCCGGAATCGGGGCAAAAGGAGATGGCGCCCGAGGCGCCCTCCCGGGCGCCGTCCTCGATCTCACCGGCGGGAAAGCCACGCCGCAGGGGTGGGACGGTGCCAGCCCTGCCGGCGGAGCGGGGCGTTGGGGCGGCGCCACAACCGCCACCGCCCGCGGCGCCGGCGCTGCCGAGGCCGGCCAGGCGGGCGCCGCGACCCTCCATGAGACCACCCCGCGAGCGCCGGGCAAGTCCCCCACGATCGCCGATGCACCCCCGCCACCTGCCACGCCGCTGCATCCACCCGCCGCCGGGCGTGCGCCGGCGCTGGTTGCAGCGGCAGGTTCACGCGGGGTGCCGGCGCCGCAGAGCACCGCCCACGGGAAGGAAGGCCCCCTGCCGACGGCCCCCGTCCCGGGTTCAACCCGCGGCAACACCATGCCCATCCGCACGGACAGCGCCATGCACCATGCCGCGCTGTCCTCCGGTGCCGGCGCAACCGCGGCGGCTCCGGGGGAGACAGGGCTGCCCGTGCCACGGCAGATGGCACCCGGGAACCTCCCGCACACTGGCGAGCCGGGCGAGGGGCGCTCCGGCCCCGGCGGGGCGGCCGCCGCCGGCCAGACAACGGCGGCAAACATGCCCGCGCCCCCTGCGCCAGTGTCCGGCGTCGGGGGGGCGGGGTTATCGGCACCCGCCCACATGGCACCCGGCAGCCCGCCTGCCTCCTTCCCGGGGCCCGACCCGGCCGGTTTTCCAAGGGTGCCCGATGGCCAGCCCGCTGCCGCGAAAGACCCGGCGGCGAGGGACGGCACCTTCGCCGAAAGCCCGGCGCGCACGAGCGGTTCTGCACAGGTCGCCGCGAACACGCAGGGGCCGCGAAACACCCTGAACGTGGCTTCGACGTTGCCCGATGGCGGCGTCGGGCCAGCCCGCGAAGGCCCTCCCGGCGGCGTGGCCGGGGCGTCCGATCCCGCGCTTCCGAAGCGGCAGGGCACCGCCCGTGCAGCAGTTGCCGTCGTGCCCTACGGCGGCGCGGCCCGGCTTCCCGCAGCCGCGGCGGCCGCGGATCGGCTCCCGTACACGGAGGCCGGCAGGGAGGCGCTGCGCGGCGAACCCGGGCCACTCGCAGGGGCCGACGCCATGCCGGCGGGCCTCGCCGATGCCGAGGTGCGGATCGTTCCGGAGCGGGAAGGGGTCGCCCGCGCGGAAGCGCCGCCGCGGACGCCCGCCGCCCAGCTGGCCGGCGCCCTTGCCGCAGCCCCGGGCGGGCGCGCGGAGATCCTGCTCGACCCCGAGGAGCTCGGGAGGGTGCGGCTCACGCTGGTCACGAGCCCGGAGGGCGTGAGCGTCGCGGTGCTCGCCGAGCGCCCCGAAACGCTGGACCTGCTCCGCAGAGGGGCAGACGGGCTGGCGGAAGAGTTCCGCGCCCTCGGGTTCCGCGACATCGGTTTCAGCTTCGGCCAGGCCGGTACCGGGCACCGCGAACCGGGCGGCGGCGAGGCGGCGCCTCTCCCCGGCGCGCCCGCGCCTCCGCCCGGTGAAGGGGCAGCCGCAGCGCCCGATGCACCGCCCCGCAGCCGGCCCGGCGCCGGGGCCACGCTCGATCTGCGATGGTGACGCCCGATGCCGTGCAGAGCCGGCGCCTTTGGCGCGGCAGCCTTCCCGCGCCGATCCCGGCGCTGCCCGGGTGCGGGGCGGCGCGAGGGACGCGGCAGATGCAGCCTGAACGCCACCGCTCCGATGTGCGGCTCCGGCACCGCTGCGCCGCGCGGGCCAGGCGGGCGGGGGCGGCCGATGCCGCCTGCCGCAACCTGCGCCGCGGTGCGCGCGATCGCCGCCCCGCCGTCGGTATCGGCGGGAGCGCCGCGTTCGCGCATGCGTGGAACGGCCGCCGGGCGAAGGCCGCGGCCGCTCGCGCCCGGGCCGCGGCTGGCTGCCGCTGCCGTTCCGCCACCCCGTGCAACCGGTGCGAGCGGCGCGCGCCCGGAGCCCGAGGCCGGGTTCGCGCGCTCGGGCTCCGGATCGCTGCTCCGGTCGCGCTCCCGGTCTCCCCACGCTCTGCCGTCGCGCGCCGGACGCGGCGCCGCCGGCGGGCTCCGTGTCCCCGGTGCACGCAAGGCATCCGGCCCGATCCGCTCCAACCGAAAGGACATCCAATGGACATCCGCCCACCCGAGCCCGCGGCCGCCCGCGCTGCCCCGCAAGCCGCCTCGAGCGAATCAGGAAGGCTGCTGAACGCGGATTTCGAGATGTACCTGAAGATGCTGACCACCCAGATGGAAAACCAGGATCCGCTCAATCCCATGGCCGCGGAGGATTTCGCGGCGCAGCTGGCGCAGTTCTCGGCGGTGGAGCAGCAGGTGCGCACCAACCAGCTCCTCGAGGGGCTCGCCGCCCAGATGGGGGCGGGCGGGCTTGCCGAGATGGCGGGCTGGGTTGGCATGGAGGCGCGGGTCGCCGCGCCGGCGGCGTTCGACGGCAGCCCGCTCGTGCTTCATCTGCCGGAGCCTCCCCCGGGCGCCGCCTCGGCCCAGCTCATCGTGCGGGATGCCACGGGGGCCGAGCGGCAGCGCCTTGCTGTCGATCTCTCCGCCGGGCGGGCCGACTGGGCCGGCACGGCAGCGAACGGGGCGCCGCTCCCCGCGGGCACCTACGCCTTCGAGCTGGCCTATGCCGGAGCCTCGGGCGATGCGCTGCCGCCTGCAGCGCCCGAGGTCTATGCCGACGTGGTCGAGGTGCGGATGGCGGGGGGCGCGCCCCAGATCGTGCTTGCGGGCGGGGCGGTCGTGGCGCCTGCCGAGGTGACGGCGCTACGCCGTTAGGGGGCCGCAGACCGGCGACAAACCGGCAACTTTCAGCCACGGCCCGGCGCGCCCGCGGCGCCGTGAAGCCTGCCCGCAGACCGCGCGGCGCACGCGCTCGCCCCGACCCCAGGGCCATGTCCTTGCCCCGGCCGTTCCGAATGAACCGCGGCGGCGGCGAGGGGCGTCCGTCGCCGCCGCCGGCCGGCGCGGCCACCGGCGGCCGGTTTCCTTCCGGCGCGCGTGCCTGCGCAGGCAGACCGATGGCGGCTTCGGCGCTAGAGCAGGCTTCCGGCAAGGGCGCCGGCACCGGCGATCGCGGCGCCGGCGGCCATCCAGAGCACGGGCCGCCAGTCGCGGCCCCTGGAAACCGGCTCGTCGTTTCCGCGCTGGGCCTGCGCGATGAGTGCGGCTTCCGCCAGCTCGGGCAGGCGCGGTCCGAAGCGCGCGAGCACCCGCGCCGTGCGCGCCAGATCGCCCGCCAGCGCCCGCGGCCCGATGCTTTGCCGGATGTAGGATTCGACCACGGGGCGCGCGACCTCCCAGATGTTGATCTGCGGGTGCAACGTGCGCGCCACGCCCTCCACCACGACCATCGTGCGCTGCAGAAGGATGAGCTCGGTGCGCGTTTCCATGCCGAAGCGCTCGGTGACCTCGAAGAGATAGGTCAGCAGCCGGGCCATGGAGATGCGCGTGGCGTCCATGCCGAAGATCGGCTCTCCCACGGCGCGCAGGGCGCGGGCGAACTCGTCGATATCCCTGTCGGCGGGAACGTAGCCGGCCTCGAAATGCACCTCGGCGACGCGCCGGTAATCCTTGCGGATGAAGCCGAAGAGGATCTCCGCGTAGACCCGGCGGGTGTATTCGTCGATCCGGCCCATGATCCCGAAATCGTAGATGATGATTTCGCCGTCGGCGGAGATCTTCAGATTGCCCTGGTGCATGTCGGCGTGGAAGTAGCCGTCGCGCAGGGCGTGGCTGAGAAACAGTGTGAGCACCCGTTCGCCCAGGGCGCGGCGGTCGTGGCCTGCGGCCTCGATGCTGGCCACGTCGCCGGCGGGAATGCCCTCGGCCCATTCCAGCGTCATCACGCGCCGCGCGCAGAGGAACCATTTCACCTCCGGCACGCGCATCCCCTTGTCGTCCCGGGTGGTCGCGGCGAATTCACCGGCGGCCGAGCTTTCCAGCCTGAGATCCAGCTCGCCCAGGACGACGCCCTCGAAATGGGCGATCACCTCGGTGGGGCGCAGGCGGCGCGAGGACGGAGACAGAAGCTCGATGAGCGATGCCGCGAGGTAGAAGGCATCGATGTCGGTGCGAAAGGCGCGCTCGATCCCCGGCCGCAGCACCTTCACCGCGACGGGCTGCCCCGTATCGGCGAGCGTGGCCTTGTGGACCTGGGCGATGGAGGCCGCGGCGACGGGCTCGGAGAAGGACGAGAAGACATCGGCCATCCGCACGCCGAGCTCGCGCTCCACGGTTTCGCGCGCCTTCCCGACGGGAAACGGCGGCAGCTTGTCCTGCAGAACCCGCAGCTGCACGGCCAGCTCGTCTCCCACCACGTCGGGGCGGGTCGAGAGGATCTGCCCGAACTTGATGTAGGCCGGGCCCAGCGCGGTGAGGGCGCGGGTGGCCGGGGGCATCTCGGGATCGCCCTTCAGGCCGAGCCACTTGAACGGCCAGCCCAGCACCCGCGCCGCGATGCGCAGGGCCGGCGGGGCATCGAAGGCATCGAGCACCACGCCCATGGCGCCGGTGCGCTCCAGCGTTGCGCCGGTGCGGATCAGGCGCCAGATATTGTGCGGGCCGCGCACGGTTTCAGATCTTCCAGCCGGAGTGCAGCGCGGCGATTCCCATGGAAAGGTTGCGGTAGGCGGTGTTCTCGAACCCTGCTTCGCGGATCATCGCGGCGAAGCGCTCCTGGTCGGGAAACCGGCGGATGGACTCCACGAGATACTGGTAGCTTTCACGATCGCCCGTCACGGCCTGCCCCATGGCCGGGATGACGTTGAAGGAATAGCGGTCGTAGGCCCATTGCAGCATGGGCGTGGGAATGCGTGAAAACTCCAGCACCATCAGGCGCCCGCCGGGGCGCAGCACGCGGTAGGCCTCGCGCAGCGCCGCTTCCGGGCGGGTCACGTTCCGGATGCCGAAGGAAATCGTGTAGACGTCGAAACTGGCATCCTCGAAGGGCAGGGCCATCGCATCGCCCACCACCCAGTCGATCTGGGCGGAAACGCCCGCCTTTTCCGCCCTGGCCCTGCCCTCGGTGAGCATGGCCTCCGTGAGGTCGAGCACCGTGACACGGGCCGATTTCGCCCGCCGCAGGAAGCGGAAGGCGATGTCTCCGGTGCCGCCGGCCACGTCGAGCAGGCGCTGGCCCCGGCGCGGGGCGAGCCAGTCCATCATCGCGTCTTTCCAGAGGCGGTGGACGCCGGCGGACATCAGGTCGTTCATCACATCGTAGCGGCTGGCGACGGAGGAGAATACGCCCCGCACGAGGCCCGCCTTCTCCGCTTCCGGGACGGTCCTGTTGCCGAAATGGGTTGTGCTTTCGGAGCTGTCGTCCATGGGGCCTTGCCGTTGCGGTGCGCTCCACCTCTTATAGGCCGCTGGAACGGGGTTACAATGCGGCCCCGCGGTTGGAGAGAGGTGCCCGTTGCCGGAGCTTCCCGAGGTCGAAACGGTGCGCCGCGGGCTCGCGGGGGCGATGGAGGGGCGGCGGATCCTCGGCGCCGAAGTGCGCCGCGAGGGTCTGCGCTGGCCGTTTCCCGAACGCCTCGCCGAGCGGCTGGAGGGGCGCCGCGTGGAGCATCTCGGCCGCCGATCGAAGTATCTGCTCGCAGAACTCTCCGGGGGAGAGACGCTGCTGGTGCACCTCGGCATGTCGGGGCGCCTCACTCTCTCCGCGCCCGGCAATACCGCGGCGCGGAGCCTCGGCATCTTCGTGCATCCCCACCGGGCACCGGAAACCCACGATCACCTCGTGCTCCATCTCGAGGACGGGCTGCGCGTGACGCTGAACGATCCGCGCAGGTTCGGCGCGGTGGACCTGCTGGACACTGCCCGGCGCGACGCCCATCCGTTGCTGCGCGGGCTCGGGCCCGAGCCCCTCGGCAATGCCTTCGCGGAGCCCTATCTCGCCGCGCGCCTCGCCGGCCGGCGGACCTCCGCGAAGGCGGCGCTGCTGGACCAGGGAATCGTCGCCGGGCTCGGCAACATCTACGTCTGCGAGGCGCTGTTCCGCGCCGGGATCTCGCCGCGGCGGCAGGCGGGGCGCATCTCGCGGGCGCGTCTCGCGCGCCTCGTTGCGGCGATTCGCACGGTGCTGGCCGAGGCCATCGAGGCCGGGGGTTCTTCGCTTCGAGACTATCGGCAGGCCGATGGCGAACTGGGATATTTCCAGCATTCCTTCGCGGTCTACGGGCGCGAGGGCGGGCCCTGCACGCACGAGGGATGCGGCGGAACCGTGCGCCGGATCGTGCAATCCGGGCGCTCCACCTTCTACTGCCCCTCCTGCCAAAGATAGCTTGCGCGGCCCGGAGAGGCTGCTAACCCTGAAACCCGTTCGCCAGAGAAAGGGCAGCCATGGCCTTCGAGACGATCATCGTCGATGTCGAGGATCACATCGCAACCATCACCCTGAACCGGCCCGACGCGATGAACGCGCTCAACGCGCAGCTGGTGGCCGAACTGCGCGAGGCGCTGGCCGAGGCAGAGGCAAACGACCGTGTTCGCTGCATTCTCATCACCGGCTCCGAAAAGGCCTTCGCCGCGGGTGCCGACATCGGCGAGATGGCCGACAAGAGCTTCGTGGATGCCTTCACCGAGAACCTTTTCGCTGCCGGAAACGATGCGATGGTGTCCACCCGCAAGCCGGTGATCGCCGCGGTGGCCGGCTATGCGCTGGGCGGAGGCTGCGAGCTGGCGATGGCCTGCGATTTCATCATCGCCGCCGACACCGCGAAGTTCGGCCAGCCGGAGATCAATCTCGGCATTGTTGCCGGCATGGGAGGCACGCAGCGCCTGACCCGGCTGGTGGGCAAGGCCAAGGCCATGGACATGCACCTGACGGGCCGGTTCATGGATGCCGAGGAAGCCGAGCGCTCGGGCCTTGTCAGCCGCGTGGTTCCGGCACGCAAGTTGATGGAGGAGGCCCGCGCCGCCGCCGAGAAGATCACGGAAAAATCCGTGCTGACCGCGATGGCGGTGAAGGAGGCGGTGCACCGCGCCGACGAGACGACGTTGCGCGAGGGGATTCTCTTCGAGCGCCGACTGTTCCACGCCCTCTTCGCGACCGAGGATCAGAAGGAAGGCATGGCGGCGTTCGGCGAGAAGCGCGAGCCGCAGTTCCGCGACAAGTAAGGCCGCAATGCGCGGGCGGGGGGCCACGGCGCCGCAGGTGCCGGGCGCAAGGCCGCGGGCAGTTGACTTGCCCCGAAGCCTCGCTTAGTGACGCGGCTTCAGATTCCCACGTCAAGTGCGAGACCCAGAAAGCATGGCCAATTCGCCCCAAGCCAAGAAACGCGCGCGCCAGAACGAGCGTCGCTTTACCGTGAACAAGGCGCGCCGCTCCCGCATCCGCACGTTCCTGCGCAAGGTCGAGGAAGCCATCGCCTCGGGCGACCGCGAGTCGGCCAGTGCCGCCCTGCGCGCCGCCCAGCCCGAGCTGATGCGCGGGGTGACGAAAGGGGTGTTCCACAAGAACACCGCCGCTCGGAAAATGTCTCGCCTCGCCGCCCGCGTGAAGGCGATCGGCTAGGATTTACCCGCCTCGGAGGTGCGGAGGGCGTTGCGATTCGCAGCGCCCTTTTTCGTTTTATCACGCCAAGTTCAATCAACCTTAGGTTGTTGCAGGATTCGTTTTCGTAAAGGCGGAGTCAAGGCTGAGTTTCTGTTGCCGCTGCCGCGGAGCCCTTGCTAGCTTGGCTTTGCGATTCACACCGTCCTTGGGGGGACATGGAGAAAAGCACCTGCGGGCCTTGCGGCCGAGTGCCAGTGCACACGGTTAAGTTTAGGCCGAGGCGCGATTCTTCCGCGGTGTCGGGTGCGTGGCTGCCGGTGAAACAATGCATCCCGGACTGCCATCGCGAGCCGCCTGGCGGCAGGTTGCGCCACGTCTGTGGCGCGGCGTCCCGACACCGTATGTCCGGAGTTTGGGTTTTCGGTGTCGGCGTGCGGCAGGACGCGTTCATCCTGCTGTTACCGATCCGACACACAGGCGACATGTTGGTGCCACAGGCGGCACGGCCCTGCGCATGAGATGCCTGGGCGTTAACTGGCGCTCCCAACCCGCCCACCGACGACGTGCGGACCGCGCGAAGCGACGGAGCCATTCCGGCGCAGTTCAGAAGAAGCGGGCTGGGGTGACGGATGACACAGGAGCAATGGGGCCAGGTATGCGCGGAACTCAGGGATGTCGTCGGGCCCTCGGCCTTCAAGAGCTGGATCGAACCTCTTCGGTTTGATCGTGTCGAGGGAGCCGAGGCTTCCTTCACCGTCCCCACCGCCTTCTTCGGCACCTATGTCGGGATGAACTACGAGGACGTGATCCTCCATCAGCTCCGCCGCGCCGGCGAACACGTCCAGCGGCTCAGGTTCGAGGTCGCGGCCCAGGCACGCGAGGCGCAGCCGGTCGAGGGCGGTGCGAAAGGCGCCGCGACGGCTGCGGCGCCGGCATCCGGCTGGTCCGTCGGCACCGAGGAGCGTGGCCAGCATGGCATACCGGCGTCACCGCTCGACCCGCGTTTCACCTTCCACAGCTTCGTCGTGGGCAAGCCCAACGAGCTGGCCCATGCCGCCGCCCGCCGGGTTGCCGAGGGCGGCCCCGTGACCTTCAACCCGCTGTTCCTCTACGGCGGGGTGGGGCTGGGCAAGACGCACCTGATGCACGCGATCGCCTGGGAGCTGAAGAACCGCCGCCCGGACGCCAACGTGCTCTACCTCTCGGCCGAGCAGTTCATGTACCGCTTCGTTCAGTCGCTGCGCGAACGGCGCATGATGGATTTCAAGGGCCTGTTCCGCTCGGTGGACGTGCTGATGGTGGACGACGTGCAGTTCATCGCGGGCAAGGACAGCACGCAGGAGGAATTCTTCCACACCTTCAACGCGCTGGTCGAT
>CAYXOX010000051.1:0-18922 GCA_964466745.1 uncultured Rhodobacterales bacterium | reverse complement strand
GGTACCTGCCGATGGTCTACGCCATGGTGGCGATCGGGGTGCTCGGCTTCGTGGTCTGGGCGCACCACATGTACACGGTGGGCATGAGCCTCACGCAGCAGAGCTACTTCATGCTGGCCACAATGGTGATCGCGGTGCCGACGGGCATCAAGATCTTCAGCTGGATCGCCACGATGTGGGGCGGTTCGGTGGAGTTCAAGACACCGATGCTCTGGGCGTTCGGCTTCCTCTTCCTCTTCACGGTGGGCGGGGTGACGGGCATCGTGCTCAGCCAGGCCGGGATCGACCGCGCCTACCACGATACCTACTACGTGGTGGCCCACTTCCACTACGTGATGAGCCTCGGTGCTGTCTTCTGCATCTTCGCAGGCATCTATTTCTACATCGGCAAGATGTCGGGGCGGCAGTATCCCGAGTGGGCGGGCAAGCTGCATTTCTGGGCGATGTTCATCGGCTCGAACCTCACCTTCTTCCCGCAGCACTTCCTCGGGCGGCAGGGCATGCCGCGGCGCTACATCGACTACCCCGAGGCCTTCGCCTACTGGAACTACATCTCCTCGATCGGTGCCTTCATCGCGTTCGCCTCGTTCCTCTTCTTCATCGGCGTCATCGCCTACACGCTGCTCTACGGGCGGCGGGTGAGCGAGGCGAACTACTGGAACGAGCACGCCGATACCCTGGAATGGACCTTGCCCTCGCCGCCGCCGGAGCACACCTTCGAGACGCTCCCGAAGCGCGAGGACTGGGACAAGGGACACGCGCACTGAGGCCAGCGCCAGGATGCCCGTCGAATGGGTCGTGAAGGATGAAGGGCGCCCGGTGGATCCGGGCGCCTCTGGTGCGTTCGGCCGCGCGGGAACGGCAGGCGACTCGGACACGGAGCGTCCGCTGGCCGAGCTTCACCTCTGGCCGTATCGCTCGCTTCCCCGCCGCGGCTTCGTGATCTTCATCGGCGTCACCTGTGCGCTCGTGGCCGTGCCGCTGCTCGCGGTGCTCGGCTCTCCGGTACTCTGGGGCCTGCTGCCCTTCTTCGCGCTCACGCTCTGGGCGCTCTGGGCGGCGCTGCAGCGCAGTTACCGCGACGGCGAGGTGCTGGAAGAGCTGCGGCTCTGGCACGACCGTGTGGCGCTTGTCCGCCACAACCCTCGCGGCCCGCGCCAGTGCTGGGAGTCGAACCCTTACTGGGTGGAGGTGGCGCTGCACGAGACCGGCGGGCCGGTGGAGAACTACCTCACGCTCAGGGGCAGTGGCCGCGAGGTGGAGCTCGGCGCCTTCCTCTCGCCCGAGGAGCGGCAGGGGCTCTACGACGATCTGCACCGTCAGCTTGCGCGGGCGCGCGGGTAGCCGGTTGGCCTCCCCCCCCGCCCGCGACCGCTCGCGCGAGCAGGGCAGCCTTCGGAAGCTGCGTCGCACGGCCCTGCGCGCCACGCTCGATCTCGCGGGGGCAGGCGCTGCGCGGGCGATCTTCAGCCTCACACCTGCCGAGGAGGCCGCCCTCGCGCTGCGCAAGGCGCGCGCCACGCCGGCCACGCCGCTGCCGCCCTGGCATTTCGTCTTCGCGATCCCGCTTGTCGGGCGTGTGAGAACGGCCGACTGGCCACTGGTCGAGCGCAACCTCGCGCGCACGCTCGGCAGCCTTGCCGCGCAGTCTGCGCCCGAGTGGACCTGCCTTCTTGCCGGCCAGGACCGGCCGGCCCTGCCGGAGCCCTTGGCATCGGACCCGCGGATCCGGTTTCTTCCCTTCGAGGCCGACGTCGCCGGCTCGGACCAGATGGCCAAGCTTTCCGCCATGGCCCGTGCGGTGCCGGAGATCGGCCACGGGCGTGTCGTCTTCGTGCCGTTCGACGCCGACGACATCGCCCGGCGCGACTACCTCGAGCATGTCGCGCCCCACGCCGGCACAGGCTACCTGCTCGACGGCGGGCTGATGCTCGACGCCGCGACCGGACGCGTCGCCGATGCCGGCCGCCGCAGTTTCGCCGAGCCGGGCCGGCGCCCGTTCTGGAAGCTCTGCGGAAGCTGCGCCGGGCTGCCGGTGGAGACGGCGGCGGGAGGTGCGGGGATCGAGTGGCTGGCCCGTTCCGTCGGGCACCGACACCGGATGTTCGCGCATGCCTTCGCCATGGCCGGCCTTCGGCCCGCCCATCTCGACGCGGCGCTCGTGATCTACCTCATCAACCACGGCGAGAACGTGCAACTGCGCCGCGGCCAGGGCGGCTTCAAGCAGCGCTACGTGGCCTCCCAGGCGATCGAAGAGTCCTCGCGGCTCGCGCAGATCGCCCGCGATTTTCCGCTTCGGGGGCTTCGGATGCGCGGCGCGGTGTAACCGGGCCGCGCGCCGCTCAGGCGAGGCGTTCGCGCACGATCGGGCCGACCCGGCCGAAATCCATCTGCCCGGCGTATTGCGCCTTGAGCGCGCCCATGACCTTGCCCATGTCCCGGATCGAGGCCGCCCCGGTATCGTTGATCGCACGGTCGATCGCCTTGCGGCTCTCGTCTTCGGAAAGCTGCCGCGGAAGGAACTCCTCGATGATCGAGATTTCCTCGCTTTCCTTTGCGGCGAGTTCCAGCCGCCCGCCCTCTTCGTAGGCGCGCACGCTGTCCTGCCGCTGCTTGACCATGCGGCCGAGGATGGCGAGCACGTCGGCGTCGCTCACACCCTCCGAGCCGGCCTCGCCCTCGGCGTCGCTGCGCGCGGCGATGTCGCGGTCCTTGATGGCGGCGTTGATGAGGCGCAGTGTGGAAAGCCGTTCGGCATCCTTTGCCTTCATCGCGTCCTTGAGCGCCGCATTGATTCTGTCACGAAGGGTCATCGGTCTATCCCATCCCCGAATAGGCCATTGCAAAGCCCGAACATAGCGAAAGTGGCCGGGCCTCGCAACGCCCCTTCTGCCGCATCAAGCCCTTGAAATAATGTAAATAAACTTCCTGCCTGCGGTGCTTGACCGCCCGTCCGGAGGCCTCTAGGTTCCGCACGCGCGCGCCGCGCAATTCGGGGACTGTTCCACCATGGCCGCTCAATCCGATCGCCCGACCGCCTGCCTTGCGCTTGCGGACGGCACGCTTTTCTTCGGGCAGGGCTTCGGCGCCACGGGCACTGCCGAGGCCGAGTTGTGCTTCAACACGGCCATGACGGGCTACCAGGAAATCCTGACCGATCCTTCCTACGCCGGGCAGATCGTGACCTTCACCTTCCCGCATATCGGGAACACCGGGGTCACCGCGGAAGACGAGGAGGCCGGCGTTCCGGCCGCTGCCGGGGCCGTCGTGCGGTGGTCGCCGACCGAACCGTCGAACTGGCGTTCAGCGGGGCGCCTCTCCGACTGGCTGGAGCGCAACGGCCGCATAGGCATCGGCGGGATCGACACGCGCCGGCTGACCCGCGCGATCCGCCAGCAGGGCGCACCGCATGTCGCGCTGCAGCATGATCCGGCCGGGGCCTTCGACATCGAGGCGCTCGTGGGCCGGGCGCGGGCCTTTCCGGGGCTCGTGGGGCTCGATCTCGCGTCCGAGGTCACCTGCCGGCAATCCTATCGCTGGGATGAAATCCGCTGGGCCTGGCCCGAAGGGTTCGCCCGCAAGGCGCCCGGCGGGCCGAAGGTGGTGGCCATCGATTACGGGGCGAAGCGCAACATTCTGCGCTGCCTTGCCAGTGCCGGCTGCGACGTGACGGTGATGCCCGCGCAATCGACCGCGGAGGATGTGCTCGCCCAGAAGCCGGACGGGGTGTTTCTTTCCAACGGCCCGGGCGACCCCGCGGCGACGGGTGCCTATGCCGTGCCCACCATCCGGGAGGTGCTGTCCGCCGATGTGCCGGTTTTCGGCATCTGCCTCGGTCACCAGATGCTGGCGCTCGCGCTCGGGGCGCGCACGGTGAAGATGAACCACGGGCACCACGGCGCGAACCACCCGGTGAAGGATCTCACCACCGGCAAGGTGGAAATCACCTCGATGAACCACGGCTTCACCGTGGACAGCCAGACGCTTCCTGACGGCGTGGAAGAAACCCATGTCTCGCTCTTCGACGGGTCGAATTGCGGAATTCGGATGCGGGATCGCCCGGTCTTCTCGGTGCAGTACCATCCCGAGGCGAGCCCGGGCCCCCAGGACAGCTACTATCTTTTCGAACGTTTCCGCGACGCGATGGCCGAGCGGGCCTGAACCGTCGAAGTGGCGCCGGGCCGCCGCGCCCGCGCGCGGCTGGAGGCCCACGGTCGCGGCGGGATGATCCGTCGCTCGGCCGCGCCCGACTGTCGGGATGCGCCATGAAGGCGCGGCGAAGCGCCACGGGGGCGGGGGATATGACCGCTCGGTAAGGCTCCGTTAACCATTTTCACCCGACCCTTCCGCGCGGAGACCAAACGCGCCGGGAGTTCGCAGCCGCATGCCCGAGGACAGCCTCCGGCCAAGCCGTGCGCGCCTCTCCGGGGCGCCGCTCCTGCTGACCGAGCGGCACGCGCCGGCCGCCGATCTCGGCGCCTTCCTGCTGAGCGAGGGGCTTCTGACGCTCGCCGGCCTGCAGCGTGCCCGGGATATCGCGGCGGGCGAGGATGTGGCCCTGCGCGAGATCCTTCTCGCCGAGGGCGCCCTCGCGCCGCGCGTTCTGGAAGCCGCGGAACGGCGATTCTGGCGCGCAGGCGCCCCCGATCTGCGGCGCGACGGGCCCGATCCGCGGCTCGTGGATGCGCTCGGCGCCCGCCGCTGCCTGCGCCATGCGCTCGTTCCCTGGCGGCGCATCGGGCGCATGACGGTGGTGGTCACCGGCCGGCCCGAGCGTTTCGCCGACCACCTGCCCGAGCTGCAGGCCCGGTTCGGGCGCGTCGCCATGGCGCTCGCGCCCGAAGCCGAGGTCCAGAGCGCGGTCGCCCATTGCCGCAGCGAGGCGCTTGCCGCCGCCGCCGAGACACGCGTGCCGGCCTCGCTGAGCTGCCGCGGTGCCCTCGCCAGCCAGGCGCGCCTCGCGGTGATCGCACTGGCCGGCATGCTGGCGCTGGGTGCGGCCCTCGCGCCCGTGGCCACCTTCGCCGTGCTTGCCGCCTCTGCCGTACTCACGCTCTGCGCGGCGCAGGGGCTCAAGCTCGCGGCCACCCTCGCGATGCTCACCCGCCCGCGCCCGCCCCACGAACTGCCCGGCCCGGTGCAGCGCCTGCCGGTGGTCTCGATCCTCGTGCCGCTGTTCCGCGAGCGCGAGATCGCGCGCCACCTCGTGATGCGCCTGAGGGCGATCGACTATCCGTCGGAGCTGCTCGATGTCTGCCTGCTGGTAGAGGCGGACGACGAGACGACGAAGGCCACCCTCGCCGAAACCGCGCTGCCGGGTTTCATGCGGATCCTGCGGGTGCCCCGCGGCGCGCTGAAGACCAAGCCCCGCGCGCTCAACTACGGGCTCGATTTCTGCCGGGGTTCAATCGTCGGGGTCTACGACGCCGAGGATGCTCCCGCCCCCGACCAGATCCGCCGGGTGGTGGCGCAGTTCCAGCGCTCCGGCCCGCAGGTGGCCTGCCTGCAGGGGGTGCTCGATTACTACAATTCGCGCTCGAACTGGCTCTCGCGCTGCTTCACGATCGAGTATGCGGCGTGGTTCCGGCTGGTGCTCCCCGGGGTTGCGCGTCTCGGCCTTCCCATCCCGCTCGGCGGCACGACGCTGTTCTTCCGGCGCCGGGCGCTGGAGGCGCTGGGAGGCTGGGATGCCCACAACGTGACCGAGGACGCCGACCTCGGCCTGCGGCTCGCGCGCCATGGCTACCGGACCGAGCTGGTCGCCACCGAGACCCGCGAGGAAGCCAACTGCCGGGCCTGGCCATGGATCAAGCAGCGCTCGCGATGGCTCAAGGGTTACGCGCTGACCTGGGCCGTTCACATGCGCCGCCCGGGGCGGTTATGGCGCGAGCTGGGGCCCTGGCGCTTCTTCGGGGTGCAGGCGCTGTTTTTCGCCACCGTCGCCCAGTTCGCCCTGGCGCCGGTGCTCTGGTCGTTCTGGCTGATGCTGGCGGGCGTGCCGCATCCGCTTGATCGGTGGCTGGGCGCGGGCGCCGCGGCTGCGCTGGTGGCGCTTTTTCTCGCCTCGGAGCTGCTCAATATCGCGGTGGGGGCGCTGGCCGTCGCGCGCACCCGCCACGCGGGACTGATCCCGTGGGTGCCCACGCTCCATTTCTACTACCCGCTGGCGACCTTCGCGGCGCTCAAGGGCCTGGCCGAGATGGTGCTGAGCCCACACTACTGGGACAAGACGGCCCACGGCGTCTTCGCGCCCACCGATGGGGCCGAGGCGCCGGTTCCCGCAGGCCGCGAGGCGGCCGTTGGCTGGGCTGCGCATGCGCGGGCGGTGTCTCGGGAAGGCATCAGCCCGGGGCGGCCGAACCGTTGCCTGCCGCCTCGGCATCGCGCTTGAGGCGGGTGATGAAGGCCTTGGAGATGTGGCCCTTGAGCGCATCGTAGGCGGCATCTCCGTCTCCGGCCGCGATGGCGCCTACGATGGCGTCGTGTTCGGCCAGCGCCATCTCGCCGCGGCCCTGCACGGCCAGCGAGGTCGTCGCCATCAGGGCCATGGTGCGATAGACGAGATCGAGCTGCCGCACGAGGAAGCGGTTGTGGCTCGCAAGGTGGATCTGCTTGTGAAACCGCCGGTTCGCCCGTGCCATGGCGGTGGGATCGTCGATCAGCGCGTGGTCGGCGGCCACCATGTCGCGCAGTACGCGCACCTCCTCTTCGGTCGCATGGCGCGCGGCAAGCCGCGCGGCGAGCCCCTCCAGCTCGGAGCGCACCACGTAGAGTTCGGACATCTCGTTATGGTCGAGCGATGCCACGATGAGGCTGCGACCGTCGCGGGCAAGCATCGACTGGGTCTCGAGCCGCTGCAGCGCCTCGCGGATCGGCGTGCGCGAAACGCCGAAGCGCTCGGCAAGCTCGCTTTCCACCAGCCGGTCGCCGGGCTTGTAGATACCGGTGTCGATGGCATCCAGGATGAGGGCGTAGGCATCCTTCTGCGGCGGTCTGGCATCGGCCATGGGCGGCTCCTTCGAGGCGATCCGCCCAAGTTATGCGGCTGCCGCGCCGTCAGGCAAGCCTGCGGCCGCTTGCATGGGGCGCGGTGCCGCGGTAGCGCCGTGGCATGAGTTCCCCGAGCGACTCCGGACAGACCCGCGACGACGGCCCCGCGGCCCGGGCCTTCGCCCATGTCAGGGCCTGGGTTTTCGATCTCGACAACACGCTCTACCCGCCCGAAGCGCGGCTCTTCGATCAGATCGAGGTCCGGATGACGCGCTACGTGCAGGAGACGCTCGGCGTGAGCCGCGAGGAGGCCGACAGCCTGCGCGCGCGCTACTGGGCCGAGTATGGCACGACGCTTGCCGGCCTCATGGCCGTTCACGGCGTCGACCCGGCCCCGTACCTGCACGACGTGCACGAGATCGATCTCGGGCACCTGGCCCCCGACCGGGCCCTCGCCGCGGCGATCGATGCGCTGCCGGGGCGCCGGATCGTCTACACCAACGGCAGCCGCCCCTACGCGCTGCGGGTACTGGAGGCGCGGGGGCTTTCTGGCGTGTTCGATGCCGTCTACGGCGTCGAGCATGCCGGGTTCCGGCCCAAGCCCGCGCGGGCCGCCTTCGAGGCCGTCTTCGCGCTCGACGGTCTCGCCGCCGAGCAGGGGGCGATGTTCGAGGACGATCCGCGAAACCTCGCCGCCCCCCACGCGATGGGGATGCGAACGGTGCATGTGGCCCCGCGCCCGGATTGGGCCGACCATATCCACTTTCACACCGAGGATCTCGCCGGTTTCCTGCGCAGGGTGTGCCCGGCCTGAAGCCCCTGGAGGCGGCGCGGGCCGGTTTGCGCTGTGAATGCGGCGGTTCCGTTCGTGGATCAGGAAAGGCGGATGAAGACGCCGAGGTCGGCCACGTTGGTGCCGGTGCCGGCGGTGCGCAGCAGATCACCCGCGGCATCCAGCGCGGGGAGGCTGTCGTTCGCGGCGAGGCGGGCCTCCGGGTCGAGCCCGGCTGCGCGGATGCGCTCGGCGGTCCCGCCGTCCACGAGCCCGCCGGCGGCATCGGTCGGCCCGTCGCGCCCGTCTGAGCCGGCCTGCAGGTAGCACCAGTCGGCCGGCCAGCCTTGCCGTTCGGCCAGCAGCGCGAGGCGCAGGGCGAGCTCCTGGTTGCGCCCGCCCTGGCCATGCCCGCGTACGACCACCGTCGTTTCCCCGCCGAAGAGCGTGATACCCGGCCCGGCGTGCCATGCCCGCGCGACCTCCTCGGCGGCCGAGGCCACGTCGCCGCAGAGCGCGAGGCTGCCGATGCGGGCGGTTCCACCGGCCTCCGAGGCCATCGCTTCAACGCTCAGCCGGTTGGAGCCGACGAGCCGGTTGTCGGCGGAACCGAGAGGCGGCAGGGGAGCCGTTTCATCGCGTTCCAGGTGCTGCCGGACGGCTTCGGGCAGGGCCTGCCACAGACCCCGCGCCTCGAGCGTCGCCCGGGCCTGCCCGCGCGTGCCCAGCGGCGCGGCGGTTGGGCCGGAGGCGATGGCGCGGATATCGTCCCCGATCACGTCCGAAAGGATGAGCGCTGTCACGGCGGCAGGCGCAGCGGCCCGGAGCATCCCGCCGCCCTTGAGGCGCGAAAGCTGTTGGCGCACGAGATTCATCTCGGAGATGTCGGCACCCGACGCGAGCAGGAGGCGATTCACCTCCGCCTTGTCGGCCAGCGTCAGCCCCGCGGCCGGTGCGGGCAGCAGGGCGGACCCTCCGCCCGAGACGAGAGCGAGCACCCGGTCGCGCCCGCCGAGCCCGTTCAGGGCGGCGAGCACGGCCTCTGCCGCGGCGGCGCCGCGCGCGTCTGGCACCGGGTGCCCGGCGGCGAAAAGCTCTGCGCCCGGAACCTCCGCGAGGTTCTCGTCGTTGGTCACCACGAGGGCGCGCGCCGGAGGCGCTCCGAGGGCGTGCATCGCCGCCGTCGCCATCCGGGCCGCTGCCTTTCCGAAGGCCACCAGCGTGATTGGCCCCGGCGGCAGGGGGCGCTCGGAGAGCGACCGTTCCACGGCAAGGGCGGGATCGGCGGCCCGGACGCCGGCGCGGAAAATGCGCAGCGCGCGGTCTCTGGCCTCGTCGATCTGTGCGGAACGTGTCATGCGGCCCGTGATGCCGCAGGCGCGCCCCTGCGTAAAGTGCGCCCGGCCCGTGGCGGCCCGTGGCGGCTCTTGCCGGACCGTTGCGGAGCGGCAGGGCCCGGGGCATGGCGCCCGCCAGAACCTGCCAACCTCGCTGCTGCCTGCCCTGCGCGGGCGGCAGCATCCGCCTCGTGCAGGGCGCGCCGAAAGGCCTGTTCCGCAGCCGGCGGCGGTGAGCCGGCACGGCCGGCGCCGGGCGCACCGCGGGCCGTGGATTTCGCCCTTCACATCGGTTTCGGGCTCGTCTATACGCTGCCGGCACCTACCGGATCACGTGCGGTCGTGGCGGAATTGGTAGACGCGCAGCGTTGAGGTCGCTGTGGGGTAACTCCCGTGGAAGTTCGAGTCTTCTCGACCGCACCAAATGCCATTGTTTTTGCAGATATATTCCGGATTAATGGCTTCCGGTCCTCCATCTGGTCCCCCAGGCCCTCGATAACCTGCTGGATCTCGCTCATGCGCGCGTACGTCATTCTGCCACGCTTGTGCAGCGTTATCAGCCCGTCGCTGGCCCAGCGGTAGGGCTTCGTTCGGCCCACGTCGATGTGGCACGCTAAGGCGCTATAGTGCCAAACGATCTCCTTGGAATCCTTCCGAAATTGGCCTTGGCCCGTCGTCTCGCCGGCGAAATCCTTGTGGAGCAGGGCGAGAAGGGGACCATTCAGCGCTCAAACTAGTATTCAGTCGAGGCGCTTGCGACGGTCTGCAATGATTTGGCCGCAAGCGTGCATGCCTGCAGATCGACAGACACGTTTTGCCCGTTGGAAAAGGCGGGTCACGTTGCGGACACGGTGCTAAGGCAAAGGTGCTGTCAGGAGCGGCCGTCAGGACAGGAAGACCGCTTCGGAGCAGGCTGGACCAAAGACGTCCTTGAGAAATCGGAGGTGCCGATGCGCAGTACCGAGACCTTCCTGCCCGTATTCGACGAAGCGCACAACTGGATCGATCACCCGGGCTTCATGGTCGTCGCGGCTATTGTGGCGCCCGACCCGGCGGATCGGCAGCACATCTACGAAACACTTGTCCGAGAGGAGAGCATGAATCCGTCGACAGCTTCGCAGCGGCTATCCGGTTTCGCCCAGAAGCTCGCGGGCACGTATGTCACTGCCAAAGGGGAAGCGGCTGCCCGCACGCACGCCGGGCACGTCGTTCTCGAGCTGCTTCGGCTACAGCGCGCAGGTGTGCCTAGCACGCTCAACGCCGCCCGACGCTTGGCGGCCTACAACCATGTAGCCTTCTCCCGGAAAGGCAGTACGCCGTCGGCCTACCGGTCCATCGAAAAGCACCTCGAGCGTCTTCGTCCAACTTTGCATCTGCAGCCGCTTGTCCTCTGCGGTGCTCTAAGGCTCGAAACTGGCCCCGAGTTGCTCCGTACGCTTGGCCTGGCCCGCGCTTTCGAGCAACTCATCGGCGCGTGCGCGGAAGGCGGCAGTTTCAGCTGGAGTCCACTCCGCGTTCCAACCTCTGTCCCGGCGAGGCCGCAGGATCTTCCTGCGACGGAGGCACTCACTGACGCCGAGTTGGCAGCGGCAGCAGGTAGGTAGCTGGGGACGGCAAAACAATCGCCGTCTCCCGGCCTATCACGCCATCGCGTCACATCCGCCAGCGTCCCCGGACTAAGACCGGGCGGCGCCGCGGTTGAAGCGTGTCTCCTCCGGATGTCTCGCCGCCTTTGGCGATGGAACTCGAAAAACGTCGCGCCACGGTTCCCCGCCTTCCCGTGCCAAAGGCGGATCGCCCGGGGACATCACCCGGCCCGATGAGGTGGCGGCTCCTGCTAGCCCTCATCAGACGCGCGGCAACGGAACCCACCGGCGGGGCGGGCGCATTGGATCGCTCGAACGATCGGGGACGGGACGAGGACGATAGCATTGGGCCTAATGCTGTCTTCGTGCTCGGGCAGGTGCGAAGCCTGCGGGGAAGCGGCTGGCCCTCGACATCGGGCACCGCGTAGAAACGGGCGGTCTTTGCGCAGGGCCTTTCCCCGCATGCGGGGGGAAGGAGCGGGTGGCGGGGTGCGTCCAATTTTGATACGACAGCAATATTGACCTAAAATCACAGGGCGACACCACGATTTTTTCTTAACTTGAGGCGAAGACCAGCCGCATCGGGCACGAAGTATACTCGGGAGTTGGAGCCACCAAACCCGGCGCGGCTCAGAGGGCCGGGCATGCTTGCTTGCGTGTGCGACCTGGTATGGCCAGTTCCTACGCGACCCCGATACCGTGAGCAGCATCGTCCGATCCGGCATCGAAGCTGTCGGCAGGTGGCGGCCGGATCGCCGGGGTGATTGATCAAAGCAAATAATCTTTAGATTACATTGAAGTCTGCTGTTCTCGGCTAATATCCCTTAGGCGAGGTTCGGGATCGACTATCGAGGGAGAGATTGAGTGAGCAGCGTCGCCCAGGAAGTTGGAGTTGGTGCCAACACGGAAGTTGTGGAAGACGAGGTCAGGAGAGTGCTTGTCGTTGACGATCACCTCTTGCTGGCAGAAACGGTTTCCTCCGCACTTGAGAGAGCTGGTGAATTTGACGTCACCTGTGTCCGCACGGCGGACGAGGCGCTCGCAATGATGGACGCATACGGCAGGTTCGACGTCGTGTTGCTTGACTATGACCTGCCGGGTTCGCGCGGCCTGGAGGCTCTTCGTGAGATCGTTGCAAGAAACGGGTCTGGGGTCGCGTTGTTCTCAGGTGTGGCGGGCAGCACGATCGCGCTTCAGGCTATCGAGGCCGGCGCGTCCGGCTTCGTGCCAAAGACTTTGCCCCTGAAGGTGCTTGTCCACGCGTTGCGTTTCATCGCCGCCGGCGAGACCTACCTTCCATCCAGTCTCATTCGTTCTGGGGCCGGGCAGCGAGAAGACAACAGCGGGCTTACTCCGCGCGAGATGAAGGTACTGGCGATGCTGTCGCAGGGGTACCAGAACAAGGAAATCGCTCTGGCTGTCGGCGTACCGGAGACAACCACCAAGAACGACGTGCGTGCCTTGTGCAAGAAGCTAAACGCGCGAAACCGCACCGATGCGGTTGTCGCGGCAAGGCGCGTGGGGCTGGTTTGAAGGATTTTGGGCCTCACTCGATACCGCCGGGTCTCGCGCTCGAAGACTTTCGCTTTTGGCATCCGTTCGCTGCGGGCTCACGCGAGGTTCAGGGCCGAAATCCATGATCTCCCCAGGCGCTTCATCGGGGCTCCGCATACGGTGCGCGGCCAGTACGGCACAACGAGCCGCGACGGCGGTTCAAGACATTGCTGACGAACTCGGGTGCATTTCCGATCGCCCACCCGACTTCCTGACGTTGCACTATCGGGCGGGGCGCGATCCGGCCGAGTTGGCGCGGGAAGCCGCACGCATGTTTCCGGGAACCTCACTGCATGCGGCATCATCCTACCGCGGCGTGCTGGTCGGAGGCCGTGCCCTTTGGGATGATGGGGCTGCCCTTGGTGCGCTCGGCGTTTGGGACGCCGGGGGTCAGTACGGAACAGGATGTGCAGACCTCGGATCTGCACCGACCGAGGCAGGCCGTGAAGCGACGCTTGCTGCCTTGGCGCAGGCGGGCCGGTCCGGTGAAGCACCCGACATTGTCTGGTTAACCCCGGTTTCTGGCCATGAGGAAGCGATACTCGCTGGCATCCGGCAGGTCGTCGGCCCGGATGTACCAATCGTAGGAGGCACTGCAGCCGACGATACGATGGGGGGGCACTGGTCGGTGTTCTGCCGGCAGAAGGCGAGCCACAATGGTGTCGTTGTCTCGGTCTTGTTCCCCTCGGAGCCAGTGCTCGGTGTTTACGAAGACGCATACGTGCCGCGGGGGGCTTCTGGCCGAGTCACGGCTTCCGAAGGGCGCCGGATACTGCAGATCGACGGCCGACCGGCTCTCGACGTCTACTCGGAGTGGACCGGGCGGACAGTCGAGTTCGAGGACGGTGCGCCTTGGACCGCGCTCAACTATTCCGGGCTGGAACCGCTTGGGACGGAACTGTGCCAGATAGACGATGTTCCCTTTTACCTGATCTCCCACCCGGGGTTTGCTTGGCCCGACGGCAGCCTTGAGGCCTTCAGGCAGCTAGAAGTTGGTGATGAGGTTCAACTCATGGAGAGCACGCCGGAATTGCTGCGCGAACGTGTCCTCAGTGTCGGGGCGAGGGTGAGGGCCGAAGTCCCAGGCGAACGCCTTGCCGGAGCGCTTTTCGTTTGTTGCGCTGCCGTCGCGAACGAACTGGCGACCGAGATGAGCGTGCTGGCCCAGGACGTCGAGCGTTCCTTGGGAGGTGCGCCGGTGCTAACACTCTTCAGTTTTGGCGAGCAGGGTGAGCCCTTGCCTGGCTATGGGCGGCACGGAAACCTGATGATTGGGTGCATCGGCTTCGCGGGTTGCCGCGCCAGGCCGGGCGGAAAAAGCTAGGCGCGCTCATGTGGGAAGTTGAACGCCTCAGGAGCTCCGCACGACGACAACAGAAACGCCTTAAGCACGCCCAGAACGCCGCAAGCCAAGCCAACGTGCTTTTGGGCTTGCTTGACGAGGCATACACCGCCCGCAGTGTCGGCCAGTTGGGAAGCCGCGTCGCGAGGATCTGCCGCGAAACAACCGGCGCTGATGTCGCCTTCGTGCTTCTCGCCGATAACGAAGGCGACATGTTGACTGTTGCCGACACGCGCTTCGGGCCGGCCGGCGTGCGTTGGCCTGGTGCAGCCGCGCCGCTTGCCGTGCCAAGAAACGTGGTGGACCTTCGTGCGGTGGCCTGGAAGCACGCGATCCCGCCGGACCTCCATGAGTACCGATCGATGCTGTCGGTACCGAAGACCCTGTCGATTGGCCCACCACTCGCCTTGGTGCTCCTATCGGCGAAGGAAGCCAGTTTCACGAGAGATGACCGGCAACTCGTCGAGAAGATCGTGAAGCTGATCGGGCCGATGGTCGAGAAGATTCGCCTGACCATGCGCGAGGCGAATGCTCAGCCCGGACCGGCCAAGGTGAACGGGGCAGCACCTGCGCAACCGAACACATACCCCGACGCGACCTTCGGTTCGCTCAGCGTTGTGATGAACCAAATCCAGCGGTGGCAGACCAAGATCTTTGGCATCACCAATGCTATCCTCACGGCGGCATCAACGGACATCGACTCAAAGATCGATGCTGCGCTGCAACTGGCAGGGCAACTCGCGGAAGCGGACCGGAGCTACCTCTTCGTCCGCAGGGATCCTGAGCGGCTCGACAACACCCATGAGTGGGTCGCGGCTGGCATCGAGCCGATGATCGAACACCTGCAGGATCTGCCGGACAGCATGCTTGATGACTGGCGCTCCGACTTCATGTCTGGAGAAGAGGCATACATCCCGGACGTCGGCGCATTGCCCGACGACTACGAAGTAAAGCCTACACTCGAAGCACAGGGCATCAAATCCCTTCTTGCGCTACCACTCATGAATGAAGGGCGCCTGCTCGGTTTCGTGGGGTTCGATAGCGTCCGGCGGCATCGCACTTTCTTGACCTATGAGATCCAGTTGCTGCAGTCGCTTGCCGATGCGATCTCGATTGTGCTCGTGCGCCGCGAAGCCGAGCGCCAGGCGGCCGAACACGGCAAGGCGCTGCAACGCCAGAACGAGGTGTTGAGCGCGATGCTGGTGGCGATCCCGAAGCTCATACTCGAAGTCGGGCCTGACGGACGCTTCGTAGGCTACAACGAAGGTTCCAGCATGCCGCCGGTGTATCCGCCCGATGAATTTATCGGCCGTCTTCCCGAGGAGGTTCTGCCCGAGCCGGCTGCCCGCGTGTGGTGGGATGCAATAAATGCCGTCCGAGAGACTGGGGAGTGCCGCGATGTTCTCCTTAGCTTCGAAGTTGACGGTGAAAACAGGGACTTCATGATCGCCGGTGGCCGCATTGCCCTTGAAGGTAGCGCCCCGGGGGCAGTCTTCATCGTGCGGGAAGTCACCGAGGAACGCAGGCGTGAGCGCGATCGCGCGCGCTTGTCCAGGATTGCCGAACTGACTCACAGCCATGTTCTGATACTCGGTCGGCAAGGGCTCGTCGAATGGATCAATCCCGCTTTTGCGAACCGTATGGATATCTCACTCGAATGCGCCGTTGGCCGGGATTGCGTTTCACTGCTGGGTGTCGAGACTTTGGATGCGGCCACTGCATCTAGGCTGCGTGTAGCCGTTCGCAGTGGCGCCGCACTGCACGCAGTCCTGAAATTCAAGGACGGACGAGGAAAATCCTTCTGGGCCATGCTTGACATGCAGCCGATCCAATCGGCCGAAGGCGAGGTAGAGGCCTTCGTCATGGTCCAGAGTGAGGTCACAAGCCTCAAGGAGGCAGAAGAGAGCGCACTTCGGGAACGTGCGCAAGCGCTTGAGATCGCGACGGACGGTTTTGCTGTAGCCAACCGAGACGGCAGATTCAGTTTCATGAATGCTGCGCATCGCCGCATGTTTGGAATCGACCCTGAAGAAGATGTTTCAAAGCTGTCGTGGCGTGATCTTTATTCCGACGAAACGGAAGCCGAGATTTCAAAAAGTGTTTTACCGGACCTGCTCAAGGCCGGGCATTGGCGCGGGGAGTTGACAGGTCGGCACCGCAGCGGGGCCGAGGTTCCCCAGCAGCTGTCGCTGAGCATGATGGACGGTGGGCAGATTTTGTGCGCCACCCGTGACATCTCGGCAGAAATCGCTTGGAACCTGGAACGCGCGCGGCTGGCGGACACCCTGCAGACCGCACAACGCGCAGAGTCGATTGCGAGGATTGCTTCGGAAGTGGCGCATGACCTGAACAACATGATCGGCGTCGTGCGGGGCTCCGCCGCCGGTTTGAAGATGCTTTGCTCTGGCGACCAGGACGCCAAGACCGGACTCGCCAGGATCGAAAGAGCGATAGACGCCTCGATGAGCTTTGTTTCCGAGCTGCGGAGTATTGAAAAGGCACCTGGCCCCAAAATAGTACAGGATCTTCGCGCAATCGTGGCAGATGCGCTCGTCATCCTCGGAACTGAACGCATCCGTACCCACCATCTCTCCAGCGTTTTGCCGGACCGCGAGCAGCCTGCCCACTGTTCGTCCATCGACGTGCTGCAGGTGATGATGAACCTGATCTGGAATGCTTGCGAGTCCCACTCACGCCGGAACGCGAACGTTTCCATCAAGGTTCTCGAGCAGCCACCCAGCGGCACTTACGCCAGCAAGTTGATGATCGGTGATATATATCCGAACACTCCCTATTCCGCATTTCAGGTATCGGATGACGGCGAGGGGATGGACGCCGAGAAGATGTCGAAGATCTTCGAACGCTACTTTACAACAAAGGGCGAACGTGGGACCGGCATGGGAATGCAGATCGTTAAGAGAATGATCGAGCGAAATCATGCGGCGCTCTGGATCCAGAGTGCGGAGGGGCAGGGAACGACGGTGACCGTCGCTTGGCCCGCGGTTGAAATCCAGACGCCGAGCTTGCCGTTGATCTCTGAGAAGCTGGGAAAAGTCACCTGGGAAGATCTTACTGGGCAATCGGTGCTGGTCGTCGACGATTATCCCGAGGCCGCACAGACGATGGCAGATTCCCTTACCGATGCCGGGGCCTTCGCTATGGCATTATCGTCTCCAACCGAGGCTCTCGAGATCTTTTTGGCTTGCCCAGACGTGTGGACAGCTGTGATTGTTGACCTCGACATGCCTGGCCTGGACGGCATAGGCTTCGCTCGAGCGGTTCGGGCCACGCCTGCGGCGCCCCCTTGCATACTTGTGACTGCGCGGCCGTCCGAGGTGGGCACGAACGGCCGGCTGTTCGACTGTATCGTTGCGAAGCCGTACGACGAACTCCAACTCGTGGGTGCAGTCCGAAGAGCTGTCGCGCGGGAGGCACTGGCCGAATAAACTGTAAGCCTTTTTCCGTGGGCTGCGGCCGCAAATGTACCCTAAGGGTGCGGAGCTCACGCTTCGGTTGGAGTCGGCCAACCTGCCACAAGAGCTCAGTCTCCCGTGGGCAGGTGCCGCATCGTCAGGTCAAGATAACCTACCAGATACATATCGAAGCCGTTTCGGACGGAGCAACATCCATCTTGGCAAGCAATAAGTAGCTGAAACTCAGCTCAACTAGAGCGCGCTTTTGATCAAGTCATTGCGAATATACACTTAAGAATTTTTCCTGTCCGAAAAGATCGAGCTAAAGACGTTTGCACACCTAATGAGGCCCCCAAAGTCCTTTAGGATAGCTCAAGATTTTTGGCTGCTTGATGAGCTTGTGGTCTTACGCGATAAAAGTTGCGCTCGCTGCGAACTGCTTTACCGCAAGGTGGTAGAGCGCAAGTATGCAATTTTGTCGCAATCGGAAACAGTGCGAACGGATGCGCCAAGCGCACCGTTACTTCTATTGCGGAGCGGCAGAAATTGAGTAGGGAAACTAAATTGCAGATTGAGCAGCCGTGCGGCTTGGTTCAAGATGTCTTCCCGGCCCGCCTCGATTCCGCCCCTTGTTCTACAGGTTTCGAGTTTGAGGGATTGGTGATTATTCTTGATGCGGATTGCCGAGAGGGCCGTGCGGTAGTCGCCCCGCTCATGTCTGTGGGCGCAGATGTGCGACTTGGTGTTTCACCATCATCAGGAGCCGCTGTGGAAACTGTTGAACTGATGATATTCCATGCTGTGAACAGGAGAAACAAGAAACTGGTGGAAAGGCTGCGCGTCGCGCACGAAATGCATCCTTACGCCCCCGTAATCATGGTGACGGGTATCCGCCCCAGCTCTCCAGAGCTATCGCAAAGAGGTTGGCCCGATTGTGGTGAATCCAAGGATTTTTTGAAGAGGCTTGGAGTTCACTACATCGATCTCACTAGTCTTTACTGGTGTTACTCCTCCACTATTGGTGAAGACCCGGTGCGCAAGTTCACCGGAACACAGCTCGCGTGAGAAGATTAGTGGAAATGCGCGCGCGCGTTTTTTTTCCATTCATAGGAGCTGTCGAAGATCGGCTCTGGGCAGAGATGGACGAGCGCATGTCAGATCTTTGGGCTTCTGATGCGAAAATACTTTGCATTGGATTCAGCGGATCCGAAGCTGCTGATCTCGATTCCATTTTTCGATTGAGTGGTGCCTCTGCCATTGCCTATTGCTCGACGTTCGGCTGGGAAGATTCTAGCCGTATCATTGTATCTTCGTTTAGTCATGTCATTGTCAGCCTGTGCAATGTCGATTGTGCCGCATCTACATTTGGCTTTCTTTTGGAGCTTCGGGCATCATGCCCTGACGTCGTGGTAATCTGCGTAGATTGTTCGGTTTATTCAGACGATCTTTCCGCGGAACGTGTGGCTTTCTGCCATGCGACACTAAGGGGCCCGCTGTCGGAGGCGCAGCTGCGCAACGGTTTTATTGCGGCCTCCCAGAATTTTTCACTTGAAGTCGATCGGAGGTCGAACGGTTGAAGCAAGCTGTGAAGGATCTAAGACGCGCACCCGAGTTCCTCTTGTTGGCGCAAGCAACTTGAGGCGTGAGTGACTGTTAAAAGGTTTGGGCTAATACGGCAGGGAATGAGATGTGTTAGGAGTAGGCCTACGGCATTATCGGGCCGCAAAAAAAGGTGAATT
This sequence comes from uncultured Rhodobacterales bacterium, assembly GCA_964466745.1. Taxonomy (GTDB): domain Bacteria; phylum Pseudomonadota; class Alphaproteobacteria; order Rhodobacterales; family Rhodobacteraceae; genus CAYXOX01. The sequence goes on along the minus strand of CAYXOX010000051.1, from coordinate 189 downwards.
ATGTGGTTATATTCCGCGAATTAATTATAGACGTAGGGCGTCTGAATAAGCCGGTGCGAGAAAACATAGAGCAGGATTGTGTTCCAGAGGCAAAAAACCGGATAACACGGGCGGTCACCATGCGGAAAACTGATAATTCCAACGAAGAACAGGACGTGCGGCAGGCAGTTGCGGAGGCAGCGGAGGCGC
>CAYXOX010000050.1:0-19082 GCA_964466745.1 uncultured Rhodobacterales bacterium | reverse complement strand
CCCGGGAAGCCCGGGGGGAAGGACTCCGCGCGTGCAAACCGGCGGCGCCGCGCAGCCCTCGCTATGGGAGAGCCAGGCGGGGCGCGTGCCGGGGGGATGTCTCGCGCGGATCGGTCCGGCGCGTGGAAGGCGGGCGGAGCGATTGCCCTGCCCGGCCCGCTGCCATCATGGCGCGGCGACGATGCTGTTGCGCAGCGTGCCGATACCCTCGACGGTCAGTTCGATCCGGTCTCCGGCGGAAAGGAACTGCCCGCGCTCCATCGCCGAACCGTCGCCGAAGGTGCCGGAGCCGAAGATCTCGCCCGGCACGAGCGGCTCGCCCCGAGAGGCGTGGGCGATCATGTCTTCGAACTTCCAGTGCATGTCGCCGACCGCGCCGGTGCACCACGGCGCGCCGTTGACGGTTGCCTCGGCGGACTTGCTGTAGATGTCCCCGATCTCGTCGACCGTCACGAGGCAGGGACCGAAGACATGGGCGCGCGCGAAATCCTTGCCCTTGGCCGGCCCGAGGCCGACCGACATTTCCCGGCGCTGGATGTCGCGTGCGCTGAAATCGTTGTAGACCGTGAAGCCGAAGATGTGGCCCATCGCATCCTCGGCCGCGATATCGGCGCCCCCGCGGCCGATCACCGCTGCGAGTTCGAATTCGAAATCCATCTCCTGGCAACCCGCGGGAATGGTCACCTCGTCTCCATCCGCACCGACCGCCGAGGGGTTGCCCTTGTAGTAGACCGGCAGGTTGTACCATTCGGGCGGAATCTCGCGGCCGAGACGCGGGAAGATGTTCTGGAGATGCTTCTCGAAAGCCATGAAGTCGCGGATCAGGGGCGGCTTCGGCAGAACCGGGAGGGCGGTGATGTCGGTTTCCGCGAGGAGCGCGGGCGCCGCCCGTTCGGGGTCGGCATGCGCCCAGTCGAGCGTGGCGCGAGCCGCGTCGAGGGTCACTTGGCCGCCGGCCACGAGTTCCGTCATGTCGGTGGGCACCAGCGCATCGGCGAGGCGGCGGGCGGCATCGCCGGGCACGCGCTCGGCATCCATCAGCCGGAGCACTGTGGCATGGTTCAGGTCGAGTGTCCGGTCGCCTGTCAGCGCGCCGGTACGGGGGCCGGTCCATTCAAGCCCGCGCCGGAGGAAGGAGACAAAACGCATCGCCGGATCACCCGACGCTCAGGTCGTAGAGTTCCCGCTCGCGCTTCTCGAGCAGGGGGACGACCTTGCCCTCGATGATCTCCTTGAAATGGGGCATTTCCCGGTGCTGGGCCAGCGCGTCATCGTCCTTGTAGTGCTCCACCAGCATCAAGAGGTTCTCGTCGTCGCGCGAGCGCGACGCCGTGTAGAATGCGCATCCCGGCTCGTTTGCTGCCACGAGCGGGGCCATCTCCCTTAGGTGCTCGATCACCGCTCCCATGTGCCCGGGCTTGACGTGGTATTTCGCGACGAGAACGATCATGGCCTGTCCTTTTGCTTTCAGTTGGCCGCGGCCTGCGAAGAAGACTGTGCGGCGCATTCATCATTTCTGGCCGAGGTGCCCGATTCGCAGGCCGCCCGGCAGCGACCCGGACGCTACCTCCTTTCGGCAGCGGTGTCATTATCGATAATCGTTGACACTTGCGTGCGGGGTTACTAGACAAGATGGAGCATCAGGGCCCGGCCGGCGCGCAGGGCCTGTTTTGGACTTGATGCCGCTCTTACGCGCCGCGCAAGAAAAACGAAGGGGCCGACCGTGATCCGGCGTGTTGTGCTGAGCGAGCAGGTCAAGGAAGAATTGCTCGATGATATCCTTTCCGGGCGCGTAAAGCCCGGTGATCGCCTAGTGGAGTCGCAGATTGCAAAGCGCATGGGGACGAGCCAGTCGCCGGTGCGCGAGGCGCTGCGGGATCTCGTCGCCATGCGTTTCGTGGAGGTCGAGCCGCACAAGGGCGCGCGCGTACGCTTGATCCAGAGGCGCGAGATTCTCGAAATCTACCCCGTTCGTGCGGCGCTGGAGGATCTTGCTGGCAATCTTGCCGTCGAGAACGGGAGCGACTGCTGCGATGAACTCGAGGAATCGCTCATGCTCATGACGCGCGCCTTCAAGGCGCGGGACGCCCGCAAGATGGCGCGCTGGGACACGCAGTTCCACCGCACGATCATCGAGGCGTCTGGAAACCAGATTCTGATCGAGGCGTGGAACTCGCTCATGATCGAGGCCCGTACCTTCGTGACCCTGAGCAATCTCATCGCGTCTCGCCCCAAGATCGACCTGGCCGCGCGACACCGCCCGATCATCGACGCCCTGCGTTCGGGAGATCCTGCGAATTGCGGGAAGGTGATGCGCGACCACGTGGTGGAGTTCGGCGACGTGATGCACCGAATCCTCGGTGACGAGACGCTCCCGGCGGTTCCCGGGGCTGGAGGAGATGCCGTTCAGCGCTCCGCCGCAGCGCCGGAGCCGGTCGCCAAGCTTGGTTAGCCGGCTGATATGAAGTCGGAAAATTGATACTTCATTCTCACAGGGCCCGCTCCATGAGCCATGTTACCTTGTCCTTCCTGCGCCACGCCAAGGTGCCGTCTCACAAGGGCGACATGCCTCTGACCGAGGATGCGTATGCCGATATCGAGGCCGCGGTGCCGCGCCTTGCCGCGCATCGCCGCGACGGCACGCGCTTTCTCTTCCTCGGCACACGCACCAACCGATCGCGGCAGACCGCCGAGGCACTCCGCAGCGCGATCGACCCGGGCGCTCCGGAGGTGTTGCCCGCCTGGGGTCTGCGTAACCCCGATGTCTATCTCGCCGGCTCGCGCGTCGAGATGGGGTCAACGGCCGAGTTCTTCGCCTCGCAGGCCGAATTCATGAGCGTGGCCCCTGACGCGGTGCTGGACCATCCGTTCTTTGCCGGGTTTCTCGCGGCGCCGGACAGGATCGGCTACTGGCTGCGGCACGAGAACCCGCCTGGCGAGAGCGCGGCCGACGTGGCGCGCCGCGTGCTCGATTTCGCGCAAAGCTTCGCGGGCCATGCCGGGAGTGGTCTCGTGGTCGCTTGCGTCACCCATTCTCCCGTGCTCCGGGCGATTGTCACGAAGGGGCTGGGGCTGCCCGATCCCGGCGAGCCCGGCTGGGTCGAGGCTGTGGACGTTCACGTGGCGCCGACGCAGATGTCGTTCGCCTTCCGCGACCGGACGGGTACGGTTCAGCGCCGGGCCTGACCTTCGGCGAAACTCCGAAAGCCGCATCTTCCTGGCGCCGCACCGCTTCTGTGCGGGCCACTGAAAGTCGCAAGATGTTCTTAAAGGCTGGATTATCGATAATCGCTTGACGCATCGCCGAGGCACGGATACTCATTCGATCAAGAGAGCGGCCGGCGAGCCGCTCCTCGGCTCAGGGAGGAAGAAATGAGTTTGGACGCACCGAAACCACTCGGGCAGAATCTCGGGTCTGCGGATTTCCCGGTGGACTGGGAGGACGGCGAAGCCGAGCTGTTCTGGATCCTCGACGATCTGCATTGCCCCAACCCGCTTTCGCCGATGTTCTTCGACATCGGCGGCTGGTGGCTCACCTGCGATCACATGTTCCGCCGCTTCGGCACGCCGTTCGCGAGCGACTGGGTTGCCAAGAACGTCAACGGCTACCTCTACACCGCGGCGCTTCCGGCGACGCCGGGCATCCATGCCGAAGCCACCGAGTACCAGAGCCGCTACGTGCCGCGCGTGCCGCGCCACGACGATTACGCGGGGAAGATCGGCGCCTACATGGGCACGGTCCTGCCGCACTACGCGGAGAACTTTCTCGATTGGTGGAACGACCGCATCCTTCCCGAGATGAAGCGAAACTTCGCCTACATCGACGGTTTCGACAAGGACGGCGCCAGCCTGACGGCACTTGCCGTGCTTCTGGAGGACATGATCGACATCCATGATCGTCACTGGAAGATCCACTGGATGCTCAACTTCGCCCAGTTTTCCGCGACCATGGCGCTGAACGGCGCGATCGACGAGTTCAAGCCCGACGCCAAGCCGGATCTCAAGGGCCGCCTGCAAAGCTCGGTGACGGACCGCAACTGGGATTCCGTCGAGGGCCTCTGGAAGATGAAGGAGACGGTCAAGGGCTCCGAAACGCTCCGGGCCGCGTTCGAGGCCGAGACGGCCGCCGGGGTGATGGATGCGCTGCGCGGCTCCGAGGAGGGGCGGAAGCTGATCTCGGAGCAACTCGAGCCCTACCTCGAGGAGTTCGGCCACAAGGCGCTGTGGTCGCACGAAGTGATGTTCCCCCTCTGGCTCGAGAATCCGGCGCCTGCCATCGAGTCGATCCGCGGCTATCTGCTGTCCGACTACGACTATCCGGCCACTCTCAAGGGCGTCGAGGATGATCTGAACGCCGCCATCGCGGAGTGCCTCGAAGGCGTCGATGGGGAGGCGCGCGAGAAGCTCAAGGCCGCGCTCGATCAATCTCTCAGGATGAACCCGCTCACGCCGGACCACCATTTCTACATCGACCAGGGAACGAACGCGCGCCTGCGTACCGTGCTTCTCGCGGTCGGCCGGAAGTTCGTCGAAGCCGGCATCCTCGACGATGCGGAGGACGTGATGTTCCTGCGCTACAACGAGCTGCGTGCACTGGTGGGTGACCCCGGCGCGTACGACGCGCGCGACATCGTCTCCGATCGGCGCGACGAGTACGAGGAAGCAACGACGAAGCGGCCGCCCGACTGGCTGGGTACCGCGACGGAAGAGGCGCTGGCCTTCCCCTATGCCGGCCTGTGGGGTTTCCCGGACAAGTTCTACCGCAAGCCGCCGACGAAGGCCGGCGAGATCACCGGCCTTGCGGCGTCGCCGGGGGTGATCGAGGCCAAGGCGCGGGTCATCACCTCGATGGACCAGTTCAACTCCGTGGAGGAGGGAGAGGTGCTTGTCTGCCGCATGACGAACCCGGCCTGGGTGATCCTCTTCACGCAGATTTCCGGGCTCGTGACCGACTCGGGCGGCACCACCTCGCACTCCGCGGTGGTCTCCCGCGAGTTCGGCTTGCCTGCCGTGGTTGGCACGTCGGTGGCGACCCGGGACATCAAGACCGGCGATACGGTGCGCGTGAACGGCACCACGGGCGTGGTGGAAATCCTCACCTGATCCGCACACCCGATCCACTCTCCGGCGGAGCCGCCGGGGAGTGGGCTGCCTGACAACCAAACTCCACAGGAGGTGTGCCATGGGGCAACGCTTCGTCGACCTTTCCATGCCGGTTCATCAGCAAATGAAGCTCTTTCCGCGTATCGCGGAGCCAAAGATGGTGATGAAGGAGAGCTGGAAGGAATTCGCCGACGGGATCGGTGCCGGCGCTTATGGCGAGGATCATCTCACAGCGCACTATTCGATCACACTCAGCGACCATGCCGGGACCCACATCGACTCGCTCAAGCACATGGGCGACGAGAACAGCCCGGGCCCGGAAGGCATCCCGCTGGAGTACTGTTTCGGCGACGGGGTGGTCCTGGACTTCCGGCATCTCGAATTCGGCTCTGCCATCACCGTGGACGACCTTACCGGGGCACTCGGCAAGATCGGCTACGAGCTCAAGCCGCGTGACATCGTGCTCATCCGCACCGGTGCATCGGAGTATAACGACGAGGACCGTTACCTCACCGATCACGTGGGCATGTCGGCCGAGGCCACGAAATACCTCATCGATCACGATTGCCGCGTCACCGGCATCGATGCGCCCACATACGACCCACCGGTCTGGGCGATGTTCGAGACGAAGAAGTTCTGGCTCGCACACAAGGTCATGCAGACCGATCCCTACTGGCATATCGAGAACCTGACCAACCTCGGCGAACTGCCGTCCCACGGCTTCAAGCTCTCGGTCTTTCCGATCAAGTGGGTGGGGACGACCGGCGCCCCTGTACGCGCCGTCGCGATCCTCGATGACTGACACTCGGCCCGTCATCTGGTTCGACGATCCCGCATGCGACCACGTTGCGGTGGCGGGCGGCAAGGGGGCGAGCCTGTCTTCGATGGTCCGCCAGGGCCTGCCGGTGCCGAACGGTTTTGCCATTCCGGCCGGCGCGCTCGAGGCCTGCGTGGATGCGGAAGCGCTGCGCGCTCGTGCGCGCGCGCAGGATCACGCGGCCGCGATGCGGCTGGTGGAGGAAACGGCGTCGGTGCCCCCCGAGGTACTCGAGGCGTATGAAACCCTGGGCGGGCGGGTTGCCGTGCGGTCCTCCGCGAGCGCGGAGGATTCCGAGGCGGCAAGCTATGCCGGCCAGCAGGAGACCTTCCTGAACGTCGAGGGTGCCGAAGAGGTGCGCCGACGCGTGATCGATTGCTGGGCTTCGTTCTTCTCGGAGCGGGCCCTGTTCTACCGCAGCAAGAAGGGCTCTCTGGAAGACCTCCGGATGGCCGTCGTCGTTCAGAAGATGATCGATGCCGAGAAGGCCGGAGTGACCTTCTCGATCCACCCGGTGACCCGCCGGAAGGACAGGATGCTGATCGAGGCGGTCTTCGGCCTCGGCGAGCAGGTTGTCTCCGGGGAAGTCACCCCGGACCACTACGTGGTGGACCGTAAGGGCCGCAAGAAGAAGGAAGACCTCAACCACGGCGGCGTGCTCGGGGACGACGAGTTGGTGAAGCTCGCCGAACTCGCGATGCAACTGGAGGTTCACTACGGCAAACCCCAGGACATCGAATGGGCGATCCACGGCCAAAATGTCTACCTGCTCCAATCGCGCCCGGTCACGGCATGAAGGCGGCCAGGTGGCATGGCGTTTCGCGAAGCCTGCGTCGCCAGGCACGGCCTGATGCACGTCGAGGCAAGATCATCCGCTGCCGCGGGCGCAAGGCGTGTTGAGTGACGGTTTCTCCGGCGGCCCCATCGGGACCGCCGGCCCATACGGGGAAGGACGAACGCAGAGATGCTGCTAGTTGACGCGATCTTCATCGGGCTGCTCGAAGCCTCGCCGCTGATCTTGGCGGCGATGGGCTTCACGCTGATCTATTACCTCAACGGCTTCATGAATATCGCCTATGCCGAGAGCATCACCTTCGGCGCATACTTCGCGATCCTGTTCAACGTGGTCCTCGGCGCGCATTTCTACGTCGCGCTTCTGCCGTCGATGCTGATGTCCGGGGCGCTCAGCGTCGCCGTATACCTCCTGATCTTCCGGCCCGCGCTCAACCGCGGCGTGGGGCCCACGGAGATGATCATCCTCTCCGTGGGCGTTTCCTTCATGCTGCGTTACGGGCTGATCCTCGTGGTGGGTCCGGAGAACCTCTTTCTCAACGAGCCGTCCATCCGCTTCCTGCAGATCTTCGGACTCGGGGCCACGAACCTGCAACTCACCGCGCTCGCGCTCGTCTTCATCGCGGCCGGCATCCTCTACTGGATGATCTACTACACCGGCCTCGGCCAGCGCATGCGCGGGCTCGCCAACAATCAGGAACTGGCGATGGCCAGCGGGATCAATCCCCACAGCACCTCGGTGGCGATCTGGTTCATCGCAGGCTGTGCCGGGGGCCTTTCGGGGGTGTTCTCGGGCGTCTTCGCCCAGGTGACGCCCTACATGGGCTGGAACGTGATCCTGATCACGATCCTCGTGACCATCGTCGCCGGCATCGGCAGCGTGCGCGGTGCCGTGATCGCGGCAATCGTGGCGGGCATCCTCACCGCCTTCATCACGCTGGTCACCAAGCCTCTCTATGCCGAGGTGGCGCTGCTTCTGGCGTTCATCGGGGTGCTTACATACCGCGGCGCGAGGACGGCCTGATGGACTACCTGATCTTCTCCTTCTCGCTCATGCTCGTATACATCGGGCTGGCGCAACTGCTGCATATCCAGTTCGGCCTTGCGGGCATTCCCAACTTCGGCGTCGTCGGCTTCTGGGGCATCGGGCTCTACGGGACCGGCGTGCTCTACGTTTCGTTCGATTTTCCGCTTCTTCCAGCCATCGTCGTTTCGTCGCTGCTGGCGACGGCGGTGGCCTATGCCCTGGCTGTCCTCGTTCTGCAGCGAAGCGGCCAGGCCATCCTGGCGGCCACGCTCGCGCTCGCGGCCATCGTGGCGACACTCGTCGTCACCGAGAAGGATCTGACCGGCGGCGTGCAGGGGCTGGGAACGATCGGTTTTCCCCTTCGCGACCTCGAGTCACGAAACCTCGTCTACCTCGTGCTGCTCACGATCATCGTTCTGGCGCTGATCTGGGTCTCTGCGCGGCTGCGCGACTCGCGCCTCGGGCGGCAGCTCATCGCCATCCGCGACAACGAGGAGCTGGCCGCGAGCCTCGGCAAGAACACCGCCTCCGCGAAGCGGATGGTGTTCGCGATCACATGCGGGCTGATGGGCGCCCTGGGCGGCCTGACCGCGCCGCTTCACCAGTTTCTCGTTCCCTACCTTCTGGCCCCGTCGCTGACCTTCGCGGTCTGGATCGCGCTGGTGCTGGGCGGCAAGGGTCACAATCTCGGCGCGATGGTGGGCGTGTTCATCACCTTCGGTCTCTTTGACATCCTCGTGGAAACCTACGCCCCTGTGCCGGCGGAGCAGGCGATCCTGCTGCCGAACTTCAAGCTGTTCTGCTACGGCGTGCTGCTGGTGGCCATCATCATGTTCCGCCCGCTGGGCCTGCTCGGCGAAGACGGCCCGCGCTCACGCGCCCGGCCCGCCTCGGGCGCCTCCCGGGACGTTGCCGTGAAGGGGGCCGAGTGATGCGGCTCGAAGCGAAGAACCTCACGAAATCCTACCACCAGCACGAGGTGGTCAACATCGAGAAGGTGACCTTCGGTGCCGTGGGCCTCGAAGGGCTCATCGGCCCGAACGGCGCCGGCAAGAGCACCTTGATGGGCCTGCTCACCCGGCGCATCGCCCCCACCAGCGGCACGATCAGCCTCGACACCGGGAACGGCTCGAAGAGCCTCAACCCGCTGCAAGCCCACGAGGTCGCGCGGATCGGACTGATCAAGACGAACCAGCGCATCCAGGGCTTCGACAGCCTGACGATCCGGGATTCCCTGCGGCTGGCAATGACGCCGCCCGCTGAGGAGGGGCTGACGAGCATCTTCGCGCGCGTGCGCGACAGCGACGAGACAGAAGAGAAGGTCTCCACCTACATCGAAGCGTTCCCGTTTTCGGATCGCAACGGGTACGCCCGCTCCGGCGGCGAGAAGAAGCTCGTGGACATCCTGCGCTGCCTGATCGCCGAGCCAAAGCTCCTGCTCATGGACGAGCCCACCGCGGGCCTGCCCGACGACATCACGCGCAAGGTGATGGACATGGTGCGGGAGAAGGTTGCCTCGGGAAGCATGCGGGTGGTGGTGGTGGAACACGATCTGCCGCTGATCTGGGAATACTGCGACTACGTCCACTTCCTTTCCGAAGGTTCGATCCTCTTCGAGGGCAAGCCCGACGAGGTGAAGGCAAACCGTGTCGTCGCCGAAAAGTACATGGGGGTCTGAGCGATGTTCGAGGCCCAGAACCTGCGCAGCGGCTACGGCGAGATCAGCGTGCTGACGGATCTCACCTTCTCTGTGAAGGACGAGATCTTCGCCGTGCTTGGCTCCAACGGCGCCGGCAAGACGACGCTGCTCAAGACGCTCGCTCGCCTGCTGCCCCTGCAGTCGGGCAGGCTGACCCTGGATGGCAAGGATGTTTCTTCGGCGCCGGCCTACGCGATGCCGGGCGCGGGCGTCGCCTACGTGCCCCAGGAGGGCAACGTCTTTCCGGATCTCTCGGTCCTGGAGAACCTCTCCATTGGCGGGCGGACCGGCACGCGGCCAATCGCGGAGAAGCTTGAAGAGGTGTTCGAGCTCTTTCCACGGCTCAAGGAGCGCAGGCCGCAGGCGGCCGGTTCGCTTTCGGGGGGAGAGGGCCAGATGCTCGCGGTGGCACGAGCCCTCATGCAGGAGCCGAAGGTGCTTTTGCTCGACGAGCCGTCGGCCGGGCTTTCGCCGATCTTCGTCGAAACCCTGTTCTCCAGCATCGCCGAGACCAGAAAGGAGCGCGGCGTGACAATCGTCCTGGCCGAGCAGAATGCCGTCAAGACGCTGGAAATCGCCGATCGCGTGATGGTGCTGTCGCTGGGCGAGATGCACCTCCTGCGCGATCGGTCGGAGCTGTCGATGCAGGACATAATGGCAGCCTACCACATCTGAACTTCACTGAAGTCGACAACGGAGGAGGAAGAAATGACCAACAAGAGACTGACCCTGACAAGCGCTTTCGCACTGGCGGCCGGCCTGGGCCTCGCGGCTCCGGTCCTCGCCGACGAGGAAACGGTGGTTGGCCACCTGACGTACCACACCGGCGAGTTCGGCGCCTTCGGGCCGTTCTTCGACGGGGTGGCGGAAGTGGCCATCTCGAAGATCAACGAGGATCCGCCGCTTGGCCGGCCGTGGCGTGCGGTGCACCAGGACATCGGCACCGTCGGCGAGGCGCGCGCCGCGCGCAAGCTCGTGGATAGCGACGGCGTGCACATCCTGCTGAACCCGGCCCACAGCTACATGTCCTACCGCGAGTTCATGCTCGAGACAGTCGCCGAGAAGGGCTACCCGATCATGCCGTCCGTTCATGGCGGCGCGATCGACGGCACCATCGGCGGCGTTTCGGCAGAGCCCATCTTCCGCGGTTCGCCGATGGACACCGCGCAAGGCACTGCCGCGCTGCTCTATGCGCAGCAGGCAGGCAAGAACAGCGTCGTTATCGTCGGCACCGAAACCGCCGGGGCACAGCTGCAGAAGAACGCCGCGCTTCGCACGGCCGAGGCGATGGGCATGGAGGTCCTGGACGATTTCGACATCCAGGCATCCGACAGCAACTATCGCTCGGTGGTGTCGCGGATCGCGCGGCTGGAGCCCGAGGCCGTCATCATCTTCTCGTCCACGAATGCCGGCGGTTCCATCGTCAAGAACGCGGCTGAAGCGGGCGAAAGCTGGTTTATCGTCGGGCCGACCGACTGGCAGGAGACGGAGTTCATCGACACCGCCACCGAGAGCGCGATTGAACGGCACCAGGAAGTGGCCATGGCTGCTTTCGCCCATGCCGAGAACCCTGCCTGGGAAGCCTACGAGCCGTTCGCCAACGCCTCCCAGTGGATCGACGATATCGGCGATGTCTCGAACTCCTATGCCATCCAGTACTACGACGTGATGATCGCCACCGCCCTGGCCATCGAGAAGGCCGGTGAGATCAATGCCGAGAGCTGGACGCAGGCGATGTACGAGGTCACCGGCGGTGACGGCGAGATCGTCTACACCTACGAAGACGGGCTGGCCGCGATCCGCGCCGGGCGCGAGATAAACTACGACGGCGTCACCGGTACGATGGAGTACACGCCGACAGGCATCGTCTCGGGGCTCTTCGGCATCTTCGAGTGGCAGAACGGCGAGCTCGTCCAGATCGACAGCGTCGATGGAGACGCCGTGCTCCAGTACGAGAGCATGTAATCGAGCGCCCCGGGCCGGCCATGGGTCCGGCCCGGGGACACTTGCAACCTTCGAGCAACACCTTGCTCCCGGCGACGTCGGTTCGAGGAATACGGTCATGGACATCAGATGGTACGGGCATGCTTGCTTCGGCCTCAGGCCCAAGGCGGGGCCGTCCGTGATCACCGATCCCTACCTGCCCTCGCTCGTCGGTTATGGGCCCATTCCTGACGGCGCCGATATCGTCGTGATCTCCAGCCCCGACGACGAGGGGCATTGCCGGGAAGACCTCGTCCCCGGCGAGCACGCGGTGGTTGATGCGCTCGCAGTCGCGAAAGACGGTGGCAGCCGGTCGGTGGGTGGCCTGAGCTTCAGGGCCGTAGAGGCCATGGAATACGAGTTCCACACCGAACACGAGGTGCCCGGCCAGAACGCGATGTACCGGTTCGAGATGGACGGTATCCGCATCGCCCATATGGGTGACGTCGGAAACCGGCTCACCCCTGCACAGATGGAATTCTACGAGGACGTGGACCTGCTGCTCGCCCTCACGGGCAACGCGCTGACAATCAAGCTGCCGGATCTGATGGAGATGATCCATCGCATGCGGCCCAAGCTCGTGGTCCCGATGCATTTCCGCACGCTGGCCTACAAACCGCAGCGGGGCGCCTGGATCGAAGAGTTCCTGGTCAATTTCCACGATCACCAGATCGACTACGCGCTGGGCTGTGATGCAACCGTAACCAAGGCGGATATCCCCGGCGAGACGCGTGTTCTCGTCATGGATTACCACCGCTGAGGGGGCGCAAGCGGAACGATGAGCGCCCAAGGGGTAAGATCATGAAGCCGTTCGACTATCTCCGGCCCGCCGGGCTGGCCGAGGCGTCGGAGGCCTGGGCGGAAGCCGGTTCATCGGCACGTCTTCTTGCCGGCGGCACCGATCTGACGGTGGCCCTTCGCCATGGGCACTTGGCAACGGATCTCGTGATCGATCTCAAGGCGGTGGTCGAGCTCGGACCCGAAATCGTCACCGATGCGGGCGCCCTCAGGATCAGCGCGGGCACCACCATGATGCAGATCGGCAGCTTCCTCGCCGAGAATGGAAGCCTTCCCGCGCTGAGGGAAGCCACCGAGGTGGTCGGATCCATCCAGATCCGGAACCGCGCGACGCTCGCGGGCAACATCTGCAACGCGTCTCCGGCAGCCGATACCGTGCCGGTTCTGGCCGCTCTCGGCGCCAGCGTGGAGGTCTACGGGCCGCGCGGCACGCGCTTGCGGCCGGTGGCCGACTTCATCGAGGGCAATCGCCGGATCGATCTCGGCGCCGGCGAGATCGTGACCGCCGTGTTGATCCCGTTGCGCGACGCACCGAGCGGCAGCGCATTCGATCGCATCACGCGCCGCCGCGGCGTGGATCTCGCCACGACGAACATGTGCTGCACGATCAGTGCCGCAGGCGAGGTGGTGATGGCCTTCGGCGCCGTTTCGCCACGGCCGCTTGTCGTGCGCGACGAAACCGGAGCCCTGGCCGATCCGGCCAGCGCCCCGGCCGACCGTCAGGAGGCGATCCGCCGGCTCGCGGCGCACGCAACCCCCATTTCCGATGTGCGCGCCAGTGCCGACTACCGGAGCGCGATGCTCACAACCATGGCAGAGCGCGCCCTCAGGGTCGCGCAGGAGCGGCTGGCCGGGGTGATGACAGATGCCTGATACTCTCAAGACCCGAACGAGCGGCACGGCGCGGCTCGGGATCACCAAGACCGTCGATCTGGTGGTGAACGGCCAGCCGGTGTCCCGCGAGGTGGCGCCCCACGTGTCGCTTCTCGATTTCCTGCGCGACGCGCTCGGGCTGAAGGGCGCGAAGGAATGCTGCGCCGTCGGGGAATGCGGCGCCTGCACCGTCATCGTCGACGGCCATCCCGTAAACGCCTGCCTGATGCTCGCGGTCGAGAGCCAGGGCACCGCGATCGAGACGGTGGAGGGCCTTTCGGCCGGTGGCCAGCTCAGAACGGTGCAGCACAGTTTCCTCAAGTGTGGCGGCGTGCAGTGCGGGTTCTGCATTCCGGGAATGATCATGTCGGCCGAGGCTTTGCACCGGGCCCGGCCCGAGGCCACCGAGGCGGAGGTGCGCGAGGCGCTTTCCGGCAATCTGTGCCGCTGCGGAGGGTACAACCGGATGTTCGCGGCGATGCGGGATGCCGCCGGCGAGAGCGTTCACGAAACCACCGTGGAGCCCGTGACCGGACGGTCGGTCGGCACCGACGTCAGCCGCGCCGGCGGTGTGGAGCGGGTGAACGGGAGCCAGCGGTTCCTTGCCGATCTCGACATCGCCGGAATGGCGCATCTCAAGCTCGTCACGCTGGACGTGGGGCGAGCGCGCATCAAGGGGATCGACGCGACGCGCGCGTTGGCGGTTCCGGGCGTGCTCGACGTCGTCACGGCGGCCGACCTTCCGCAACCGGTGCCGCGCTTCGGCCCTGCCTACAAGGACCGTCCCGTCATCGCGGTCGAGGAGACGCGATACCACGGAGAGCCCGTGGCCGCCGTCGTTGCCGAAAGCAAGGATGTCGCCGCCTACGCCGCCGGCCTCGTGGAGGTGGAGTACGAGCCGCTGCCCACCGCCACGTCCATCGATGCCGCACTGGCTCCCGATGCGCCGTTGGTGCAGCAGCCCGAGCTGAGGCCCGGCGATCCGCTGTCCGGCACCAACGTGCTCAAGGAGATGCATTTCGGGTGGGGGGACGTCGATGCGGCAAGCGCCGATCTCGTCGTCGAGAACACCTACACCTTCCCGATGGTGACCCATTTCGCGATCGAACCCCACGGGTTCATCGTCGATGCCGGGGAGGACCGCCTGAAGATCTGGAGCCCGGTGCAGCATCCGTTCCTCCTGCAGAAGATAATGGCCGGGCTCTTCGATCTCCCGCTGAGCGCGGTGCAGGTGATCGCGCCCGATCCGGGCGGCGGTTTCGGCGGCAAGCAGATGCCGAAGTTCGAGCCCCTCGTGGCCTTCGCCTCGCGCCGGATCGGGCGGCCGGTGCGGCTGGTTCTGACGCTGGAAGAGACCTTCCAGGCCGTACGGCGCGCCGGGGCGAAGGTTCATGTGCGCTCAGGCTTCTCCATGGAGGGGGATCTCGTCTTCCACGACATCCGGTCCGACTACCTGATCGGCGCCTATGTCGACATCGCCGAGCGCGTGACGACGAAAGGCAACTATCTCGCCTGCGGCCCCTACCGGGTGCCCAACGCCCGCATCAACGCGCGGCCGATCCTCAGCCACACCACGCCCAGTTGCGCCTTCCGGGGCTTCGGCACCCCGCAGGTGAACTGGGCGGTGGAGGGCCAGATAAACGAGGCTGCGCGGCGGCTCGGGCTCGACGGGCTGGCAATCCGTTTGCGCAACGTGGCCGACAAGGGCGACGAGGTCGTGGCCGGTGACCAGCCGGCCGACGGTCACTGGTTGCAATCGCTCCGGAAGGCCGCCGACATGCTTGGCTGGGACACGCCGAAGCCTGCTGGGCGAGGCCGCGGGATCGCCGTTGGCATCAAGGCCGGCGCCACCACGGGCCTGTCGAATTCCACGGTGCGCCTCCTGGCAGACGGCTCCATACTCGTCTTCGCCGGAACCTCCGACATGGGCCAGGGCGCGCGCACGATCTTCGCGCAGATCGCGGCCGATGCGCTGGGCGCGCCCTATCATCGCGTCAAGGTGATCATGGGGGATACCTCGGTGGTGCCCTTCGATCTGCAAACCTCGGCAAGCCGTTCCACCGTCTTCATGGGCACGGCGATCACCCGGGCGTGCGAAGACATACACGCCCAGGTCGTCGAGCTGGCGAGCGATACGCTGGGTATTCCCGAAGAGGACATCCGCATCGAGGATGGCCGGATCGTTCTACCCTCGGGCGCCGAGCCGATCTTCGATTTCGTGCAGAAGAACCTCGGCAAGTGGAACGGCGAGCTGATCGGCAACGGCCGGATGCGCAAGCCTACGGTAGCCGAGCATCCCCTTGGGGGAACGCCCGCCTTCTTCGAGTTCAACTGCACCGCCTTCGAGGTCGAAGTCGACCGGGGAACCGGCGAAATCCTCATCCACAAGCACGTCACCGTCGGCGACGTGGGCAAGGCGCTCAACCCGCTGCACGTGGAGATGCAGGACGAGGGGGCGGCCATCATGGGGCTCGGCCACTCGCTCTACGAACAGATCCTGATGGATGATGCGGGCCGCATCAGGAACCTCGGTGCCATCGACTACCGCATCGTCACGACCAAGGACATGCCCGTCTCCCTCGCCACAGGGATGATCGAGAACGAGGACGGCCCCGGGCCGAAGGGCTCGAAGGGGGTCAGCGAGGGCGCGATCCTCTGCACCGCACCGGCGCTCGGCGCCGCTGTCGCCGATGCGACCGGGGCCGTCATCAACGATCTTCCGCTTACCCCCGAACGGGTCTGGCGCGCGCTGCGCGACCAGGCCGAGAACTCAGGAGTCGCAGATGCTCGATAACAAGGGGACGATGGACGCGCTGGTGCTGAGCGCACCGCGCGAGTTCGAGGTCCGGGAAGTCCCGATTCCCGCGCCCGAAGGCGACGAGGTGCTGTGCAAGGTGGATACCACCTACATCTGCGGCACCGATCCCCACATCATCCAGGGCGATTTCCCGGGATTCTGGCCGCCCGCCTTTCCGTTCATCCCGGGACATGAATGGTCCGGCACGGTGGTGCAGACAGGCCCGATGGCTGCCGCGTTGGGCTGGGCCGAGGGCGACCGCGTCTGCGCGATCTCCCACGTCGGGTGCGGCTACTGCCGGAACTGCATGCGCGGGCGCTACAACATCTGTCTGAACTACGGTGACACCGCGAAAGGGCACCGCCAGCACGGGCACATCACGCCCGGCGCCTATGCCCAGTACATGAGCGCATCGGTCAAGAGCCTCTACCGGATTCCCGACGACATGAGCCTCGAATACGCGGCCAACGTCGATCCTCTTTCCATCGCTCTTTACACCGTGAACCGGTCCCGCCTCGAGCCCGGCGACGACGTGCTCATCATGGGCACGGGGCCCCAGGGGATCATGGCCCAGCTTTGCGCGCAGGCCATGGGGGCCGGGCGGGTGATCATCGCCGGCAGCGGGGACCGGCTTGACCTTGCGGTGAAGCTCGGCGCCACGGGCATCGACTATCGCAGCACCGACGTGGTGGACGCGGTGAAGGATCTCACGGGCGGGCGCGGCGTGCCGCGGGTGCTCGAATGCGCCGGCACGACGAAGGCGATCCGGCAGGCCTGCCTTGCCGCGGCCAAGGGCGGCGTCGTTTCAATGATCGGCATTCCCCATGCCGATCCCGAGCTGCCGATCAAGCGCATGGTCCTCGACGAGGTCGAACTCGTGGGCAACCGCGCCAACCCGAACACCGCCGAGCCGGCCATAGCGATGCTCGCCGAAGGGAGGATCGACCTTAAGCCGCTGCTCTCGCATCGCTTCCCGCTGAGGGATTTCGCCACGGCGCTCGATATCTACGAGAACCGCAAGGACGGCGCGATGAAAGTGGCGATCAAGCCGAACTGACAAAAGGGGGGCGAGGACGATGACGGTCAAGATCGAGTGCATCCTGGAATGCGACAACCACCTTGGCGAGGGGCCTGTCTGGGATGTGGAGGAGGGGCGGCTCTACTGGCTCGACTGCACGGGGCCGCGCCTGGGCAAGAAGGCCGTCTGGCGGATGGACCCGAAGACCGGCAAGGTGGAAAGCTGGGATCTGCCGAAGGATATCGGCGCCATGGCCCTTCGCGAGAAGGGCGGAGCCGTCGCCGCCATGTGCGATGGATTCTACTTCATGCATTTCGAGGGTGACCTCATCGAGCTCGAGCTGATCAAGGAGGTGGATGCACAGATCGAGCGCACGCGCCTCAACGACGGCAAGGTGGACCGCCGCGGCCGGTTCTTCGCTGGCGGCATGGACGACCTTGAAGAGCTCAAGAACTGTGGCCTTTGGCGGCTCGATCCGGACCTTTCCGTCACCAAGGTCGACGACGGCATCATGTGCACCAACGGCCCCTGCTGGAGCCCCGACGACAGGACATTCTACCTCGCCGATACCTTCATCGAGGAATTCTGGGCCTACGACTACGACATCGAGACGGGGAACGTCTCGAACAAGCGGGTTTTCGCGACCACGAAAGACGACGAGGGCGTGGCCGATGGCTCGACGGTGGATGCCGAGGGCTACATGTGGAATGCCCAGCTCATCAGCGGAGATCTCGTGCGCTACGCTCCCGACGGCACCGTTGAGCGGCGGATCGGGATGCCTGTGAAGAACATCACCAGCGTCATGTTCGGCGGCGACGACCTCGATGTGCTCTACGTCACCTCCATGGCACGGGTGAAGCACCCGGCCGTCCACGACATGTTCCACAAGCAAGAGAAACCGCAGTTCCTCGCCGGAAGTCTCTTCGCGGTCACGGGGCTCGGCATCCGCGGTCTGCCAGAGCCGCGGTTCGCGGGCTAGCGGCGCTCCTTCAACAAGGCGACAGGAGGTTGGCCATGGCCAGGACACCCACGCGAACGGACAAGGTGATCATCACCTGCGCGATCACCGGCGCGATCCACACGCCGTCGATGACGCCCCACCTTCCGGTCACACCCGACGAGATCACATCGGAGGCGATTGCGGCTGCCGAGGCCGGGGCCGCGATATTGCATCTGCATGCACGCAACCCCGAGACGGGGCAGCCCGATCAGAGCCCCGAGGCCTTCGCGCCGTTCCTCGGCCGCATCAAGCAGGGCACCCCGGCGGTGATCAACATCACCACCGGCGGCAGCCCGTACATGAGCGTGGCCGAGCGCGCGGCGGCGGCGGCGACCTACCAGCCGGAGGTCGCCTCGCTCAACATGGGGTCGATGAACTTCGGCCTCTACCCGATGCTCAACAGGTTCAAGACGTTCAAGTTCGATTGGGAACGAGAGCATCTCGAGGGCTCCCGTGATCTCGTCTTCCGCAATTCGTTCCAGGATATCGAGTACGTGCTGAAGACCTGCTACGGCAACGGCACCCGCTTCGAATTCGAATGCTACGACATCTCCCATCTCTACAACCTCGCTCATTTCGCGGATCGCGGGCTCGTGAAGGCTCCCTTCCTCGTCCAGTCGGTTTTCGGGCTGCTCGGGGGCATCGGGCCGCATCCCGAGGACGTGCTGCACATGAAACGGACTGCCGACCGGCTGTTCGGCGACGACTACCGCTGGTCGGTCCTCGGTGCCGGCGCCAACCAGATGCGCATCGCCGCGCAAGCTGCCGCGCTCGGCGGCAACGTGCGCGTCGGACTCGAAGACAGCATCTGGGCGGGCAAGGGCGAACTCGCGACATCCAACGCCGTGCAGGTCTCCAAGGTGCGGCAGATCATCGAGGGCCTTGGCCTCTCCGTCGCGACACCCGACGAGGCACGCGAAATCCTCTCGCTGAAGGGGGGCGCCCAGGTGGCCTTCTGACGGCGGGCGTCTCGGCCCGCGCTGCCCACCGTGCCCGGTGAGCGGCCAGCCCCCGATCCGAGGAGGCACCGGCTTGCCGGTGTCGCAGACGATCACGTACGCCGCCGGCGCAAGCACGCCCACGATAACATGGAGGCGCAGCGGCGCAGATGCCACGCAAGGGCGATCTGGCTGGGGTGGTAGGATTCGAACCTACGGTACACGGTACCAAAAACC
>CAYXOX010000049.1:0-19187 GCA_964466745.1 uncultured Rhodobacterales bacterium | reverse complement strand
GAAGATCACGCAGAAGTCGGGGCTGTGCTTCGCCTGGGCGAGCGCGCCGTCGAGCAGGGGCTTGTAGTGCACGATGCGTCCCGGCTCGATCCCGCAGGAGGCGGCGATGATGCACTTGGGCGCGGCGTCGTCGATCCGCACGGCGAGTTCATGGGCCGCGAAGCCGCCGAAGACGACCGAGTGGATGGCACCGAGGCGCGCGCAGGCCAGCATCGCCTCCAGCGCCTCCGGCACCATGGGCATGTAGATCAGCACCCGGTCGCCCTTCGCCACGCCCTTGGCCTGCAGCGCACCGGCCAGCGAGGCCACGCGGTCGCGCAGCTCGCGGTAGCTGATCGTGTGCTTGGTGTGGGAGACGGGGCTGTCGTGGATGATGGCCGTCCGCTCGCCGTGTCCGGCCTCGACGTGCCGGTCCACTGCGTTCCAGCAGGCGTTCACCTTGCCGTCGGCGAACCATTCATAGAGCGGCGCCTTCTCGTCGAAGAGCGCCCTGCTCGGGGGCGTGATCCAGTCGATGCCCTGTGCTGCCTGCAACCAGAAGGCTTCGGGGTCTCGTTTCCAGGCCTCGTATGCGGCGGCATAGGACATCGTCAGGCTCTCCTCTTCCCTTGGAAATCGGGATTACGCGCGGGCGGTGGGGCGGGCAAGCGCCGGCAATGCGACCGATCGCGCCGGTTTGCGCTATCAGCGCGCCCGGGAACGGCCATCGGGTGCCTCTCCCCTTGGCGCCCCGGGAAGGGGCCCGGCGCCGAGCGGCGTGCCGTCGGGCCCGTAGCGGCGCTGGGCCGACCCGTCGTCGATGACGATGGCCTCGACCCGCTTTTCCGCCCAGGCGGAGATACGCCCGCCATCGGCTGCAACCTGGCGTTCGACGCGCACCAGCGCCTGAACGGTGACGCCGCCCACCCTCAGCGCGGGCTCCCACACCAGCGTCACCGGAGGGCGCCCCACAGGTTCCAGCCCAGCCGCGCGGCGGGCCAGAGCACGCGCAGCGGCAGGATGCGGAGTTCCGCGTCCGCCCGGAGTTCGAAGCGCGGGCCGGTGAAATCGGGCTGCAGCGCGACCACCGCGTTGCGCGGCAGCAGATCGGAATAGAGCAGGGGGCAGAGCGCGCCCCAGAGGTGGCCCGTTTCGGCCGGATCGCCGGTGCCGATACGACCCTCGAGCCGCAGGCGGACCGGGCGAAGCGCGCGGGCCTCTTCGGTCAGGAAACGCAGCGATGCAGAGACGATCCTTTGCAGATCGAGCGTTCGGAGCCTCGGGGGCCACCGCCGCGAAGCCCGCCGGCGCGTGGGGTCGGAAACGCGCGCGGGAGGCAAGGCGCCGCCCGCTGCCGTGGCCTGCCTTCCGGCCCCTTCCCCGGGGCCGAGGGGCGCCGCGAGCCGCGCGATGCGAGGCATCCACGCGAAGGCGGGGCGCAGGTCCACGAAGATGCCCGGCTCCGGCTGCCCGCGCGCCCGCACCATCACGTGCCACGGCATCAGGAGCGCCAGCAGCAGGAGCGCGACGAGGCTGGCGAGCACCGCCAGCACCCCCGCGGCGAGCGTCGAAACCACGCTCACGGGCCCCCTGCACGGGCCCGTTCGGCCCGCCGGGCCGGGGCGGGGGGCTGGCAGGCGCAGGATCGGCCCGGGGCCACGAGCCCTAACCGTCTTCGCCGCGCCGGCCGGCGCGTGCGCGGGAGGATGCATCGATGGCCTTGGTTGCGGCCTCGCTCACCATCTCGGCCATGCTGGAGACGGCGCCCTTGATTCCCTCCACGCGCGCCCCCTCGCCATCGATGATGATGGCGCCAAGCGGCTTGATGCCGCCGCCCGCGCCGGTGCCCGCGCTCTCGCCATCCTTCACGCCGGACTTGCCTCCCGCCCCGAAGCCGAAACCGAAACTCACGATGGGGATGATCGTCGCCCCGTCGCGCTCTATCGGGTCGCCGAGAACGTTTCGTGCATTCAGGAGCCGGTCGAGCTCTTCCACCGTGCCCTTTAGTAGCTTGTCCACGTCTGCCATGTTTTCCTCGCATGTGCCGGTGTCGTGCGATGGTCCGGACTCTCCCCGGGGCAGGGGCACCGCGCCTTGATCTGGGTCAGGATGCCGCAAGGCCGGCGGAGCGGCGCGCCGCGGCCCGGGCAGGGCGCTGTGAGGCGAAATGCCCGGCTCCCTTTACCCTCTGCCGCGCCGGGCCTATAAGCGCGCCCATGTCGTACTTGCGCGTTCCCCATCGTCGAATTACCGGCCCGGCGCTCTGATCCCAGAGCGGCCGGGACAAAGGCGCAGGGCGCCGCGCCGCCCACCGACATTCCAGCCCTGACGACAGGACCGCTTCGCGATGTGCTCCGACACGCCCACCGATCTGCCCGCCGAGGGCGCACCCCCCGATTACAAGACCACGCTCAACCTGCCGCGCACCGATTTTCCCATGCGCGCCGGCCTGCCCCAGCGCGAGCCCGAATGGCTCGCACGCTGGGAGCGGCTGCGCGTCTACGATCGCCTGCGCGAGAAGGAAGGGCGGCCGCCCTTCATCCTTCACGACGGGCCGCCCTACGCGAACGGTCACCTGCACATCGGCCACGCGTTGAACAAGATCCTGAAGGACATGGTGGTGCGCTCGCGGCAGATGATGGGGCATGACTCGCGCTACGTGCCCGGCTGGGACTGCCACGGCTTGCCCATCGAATGGAAGATCGAGGAGCAGTACCGCGCGAAGGGCCGCAACAAGGACGAGGTCGATACGGTCGATTTCCGCCAGGAATGCCGCCGCTTCGCCGAGGGCTGGATCGACATCCAGCGCGAGGAGTTCAAGCGCCTCGGCGTGACCGGCAAGTGGGACGACCCCTACCTGACCATGGATTTCCGCGCCGAGCGTGTGATCGCCGAGGAATTCCAGAAGTTCCTCATGAACGGGACCCTCTATCAGGGCTCGAAGCCCGTGATGTGGAGCCCCGTGGAGCAGACGGCGCTGGCCGAGGCCGAGGTGGAGTACCACGACCGCGAGACGGATGCCGTCTGGGTGCCGTTCGAGGTCGTTCAAGTCGACTTTGAAGAAGACGCAGAAGCCACGGCGAAACTCGTGGCGGGTAGCCAGTTCGACCGAGATGCCGCCAAACAGCACGTTCTCGAAATCGCACAGGAATTCAATCGCGCCAAGGTAGTCATCTGGACGACGACCCCCTGGACGCTGCCTCAGAACCGCGCGATCTGCTTCGGCCCCGACATCTCCTACGGTCTCTACGAGATCACGGCCACGCCCGAGGAATGCTGGGCGCGGCCCGGCGACCGTTACCTTCTCGCCGATGCGCTGGCCGAAAGCGCGCTCACCGCGATGCGCCTGGAGCCCGGCATGTGGCGGCGGCTGCGCGAGGTTGCTCCCGGTGAGCTGGAGGCGCTGACCTGCGCCCACCCCCTGCGCGGGGCCGAGGGCGCGGACGGCGAGTGGGACTACGACGTGCCGCTTCTTCCCGGCGATCACGTCACCGACGATGCCGGAACGGGGTTCGTGCACACCGCGCCGTCCCACGGCGACGACGACTACCAGGTCTACCTGCGCGAACGCACCGGCCCGCGTGCCTTCGAGCTGACCTACAACATCCTCGATGACAGCTCCTACCGCGCCGATCTGCCGTTCTTCGCGGGCGAGCAGATCATCCGCCCGAACGGCAAGCCGGGCGGTGCCAACAAGGCCGTTATCGCCAAGCTCGTCGAGCTGGGCGGCCTGCTCGCGCGGCGCCGCATCACGATCAGCGACGCGCACAGCTGGCGCTCCAAGGCGCCTGTCATCCGGCTCAACCGCCCGCAGTGGTTCGCCGCCATCGACCGGCCCGTGGGCGACGGGCAGGACACCCACGGCACCACGATCCGCCAGCGCGCGCTCACCTCCATCGACAAGCTGGTCGAATGGACGCCGCAGAGCGGCCGCAACCGGCTCTATTCGATGATCGAGGCGCGGCCCGACTGGGTGCTCAGCCGCCAGCGCGCCTGGGGCGTGCCGCTCACCTGCTTCACCAGGAAGGGCGCGGCGCCGACGGACCCCGATTTCCTGCTGCGCGATCCGGACGTCAACGCCCGCATCCTCGAGGCCTTCGAGGCCGAAGGGGCCGACGCCTGGTACAAGCCCGGCGCCAAGGCGCGTTTCCTCGGCAACCAGTACGACCCCGAGGAATGGGAGCAGGTCTTCGACATTCTCGATGTCTGGTTCGACAGCGGCTCCACCCACGCCTTCGTGCTGCGCGACCGGGCCGACGGCACGCCCGACGGGATCGCCGATCTCTACCTCGAGGGCACCGACCAGCACCGCGGCTGGTTCCATTCCTCGATGCTGCAAGCCTGCGGCACGCTGGGCCGCGCGCCCTATCGCGGCGTGCTGACCCACGGCTTCACGCTGGACGAGAAGGGCAACAAGATGTCCAAGTCGCTCGGCAACACCATCCTCCCCGAGGAGGTGGTCAGGCAGTACGGCGCCGACATCCTGCGGCTCTGGGTGGCACAGACCGACTATACCGCCGACCAGCGCATCGGCCCCGAGATCCTCAAGGGCGTCGCCGACGGCTACCGGCGCCTGCGCAACACCATGCGCTTCATGCTCGGCAGCCTCGCGGAGTTCACCGAGGCCGACCGCGTGACCCCCGAGGAAATGCCCGAACTGGAGCGCTGGGTGCTTCACCGGCTCGCCGAGCTCGACGAGACGGTGCGAACCGGCTACGCCGCCTACGATTTTCAGGGCGTCTTCCAGGCGGTGTTCACCTTCGCCACGGTGGACCTCTCGGCCTTCTACTTCGACATCCGCAAGGACGCGCTCTACTGCGACGGGGATACACCCCGCAGGCGTGCGGCGCGCACGGTGCTCGACCTGCTGTTCCACCGGCTCACCACCTGGCTCGCGCCGGTGCTGGTGTTCACCATGGAGGAGGTCTGGCTGGAGCGGTTCCCCGGCGAGGAGAGCTCCGTGCATCTCGTCGACATTCCGCAGACGCCGGCGGCCTGGCGATTCGACTCGGCAGAGGCAAATGAATGGGTCGGAGTCCGGCTACTGAGAAAGCACGTCACCGAAGCGCTAGAAGTCGCCCGGCGAGAAAAAATCCTGGGCTCAAGTCTCGAAGCGCACCCGGTTGTGTACCTAGGTACGGTAGGGAACGCGTGGGCTAGCAGCGAGCGGGCAATTGAGCACCTAAATGAGATCGACTTCGCGGAGATCTGCATAACGTCTGGTATCGAAGTACGGTCGGATCTGGCCGGAATGGCGAAGGGCGGCAAGCCGCCCGGATCTCAAGTTGAGGTTAAGCTAGCCGAGGGCGCCAAGTGCCAGCGGTGCTGGAAGATCCTGCCCGACGTCGGCCAGCACGCCCATCCCGGTGTCTGCGGACGCTGCGATGCCGCCCTCGCGGGCTGAGATCGACGCCGCGCTCGCGCGGCTTGCCCGGGCACGGGCACCGGGGAGCTTCTGCCCCTCGGAGGTGGCACGCACGCTGGCGGAAGACTGGCGGCCCCTGATGCCGCTCGTGCGCGCCGCGGCCGCGGAGCACGGCAGCGTGGAGGCGCTCCAGCGCGGGCGCCCGGTGGATCCGCTCGCCGCGCGGGGCCCGATCCGCCTGCGGGCCCGCGCGCCCGGCGCCGGCTGACCGCCCCCGACCTCATCTTGGCCCAAATACTCCCGCCGGAGGCGGCCGCCCGGCACGAGCGGCGGCACCCCGTCGCGGCAGGCGCAACCCGGCCCCGGGGCCGCCGCCTAGCCGCGTGCCCGCATCGCCTGTTGCGCCAGCCCCGCCCCGAGAAGATAGGCGGTCGCGGCGGCCAGCGCCCACTGCCCCGCGGGAGGCAGGGCGAAGTCGCCGATCGCCGCCCACCCCGCCAACACCCCCCAGCTGGCGATCGCGGCCAGGTTGGCAAACCGCCAGCGCGCCACCCGCACGGGGTGGATGAAACGCAGCGGCAGGAACATCGCCACCGCCAGCACGAGGATCGCGGAAATGCTCGCCCAGGCCGGCGGCGCCAGCGTGAAGATCACGAGGGCGACCATGTTCCAGCAGGCCGGGAACCCGAGGAAGGCGCCGTCGGTCGTCTTCATCCAGCGCCCGGCGAAATAGGCGGCGCTCGGCCCCAGGATCACCGCCAGCATCGCGAGGCCCCAGGCTCCCGGGATCGCGCCCGACGCGTGGAGCGCGTAGGCCGGCACGAACACGTAGGTCAGGTAGTCGACCACGAGGTCGAGCACGGTGCCGTCCACCGCCGGGGCGTTTGTCCGCACCGAGAGGCGCCGCGCGAGGGGGCCGTCTATTGCATCCACCGCCAGCGCGAGGAGGAGCCAGCCGAACATCGCCCCCCACTGGGCCTGCGCGGCGGCGACGAGGGCCAGCATGGCCCAGATCGCACCCGTGGCGGTAAGCCCATGGACGGCATAGCTCGCGAGGATCCGTGTCATCCGACAGCTTTGGCGCAGCCGGCGCTGCCCCGCAACGCCCGGGCGTGGTCCCGGGCCGCCCCCGTTGTGGCCGCGCGCAGGCTCAAGACCGGGACGAGGCGGCCGCGCCGCGCGCCGGGGCCCGGCCGGGCAATGCCCTCATCGGCGGATCGGGCCGAACGGCCTTCTTTCGCGCCGCGCCGCGCCGTGGGCGGTGCCTGGTGCACAGCCCCCCGCGGCGCCGGGCCGCGATATCCGTTGCCCGCCCGTCCTGCGCCTCGAGCCGGTCCCGGACACGGCGGTTCGGCCATGCGCCCGGCATGCGGAACTCAAGCCCGCGGGTGGGCGGCGGCATGGACGTCGCGCAGCCGCCTGTCGCCCACGGCGGTGTAACCCTGGGTCGTCGAGAGCGACGCATGCCCCAGGAGATCCTGGATCGAGCGAAGATCGCCGCCGGCCGCCAGCAGATGGGTGGCGAAGGAGTGCCGCAGCGCATGTGGCGTGGCGGTTGCCGGCAGGCCCAGCGCCGCCCGCAACCGCTCGGTGGATTTCTGCACCGCGCGGGCTCCCAGCGGGCCGCCGCGTGCGCCGAAGAAGAGCGGCGTGCCCGGTGCGATGGGGTAAGGGCACAGCCGGGCATAGCGCGCCACGGCATCGCGCGCCGCCGGCAGGACCGGCACCAGCCGCTCCTTGCCGCCCTTGCCGCGGATGCGCAGCACCTCTCCGAGCGGCAACTGGCCGCCTTCCAGCCCCAGCGCTTCGGAGATGCGCAGCCCGCACGCGTAGAGCAGGGTCACCACGGCGCAGTCCCGCGCGGCGATCCAGTCCGGCCCGGGGGTTTCGGCCGCGGCATCCAGCAGGTCGGCCGCCTCGGCCTCTCCGAGCGGGCGCGGCAGTTTGCGCGTGAATCGCGGGGCGCGGGTGGCGAGCACCGCGGTGGGCTCGACCCCCTCGCGCTCGCTCAGCCACCGGAAGAAGGATTTCACCGCCGAGAGCGCCCGCGCCAGCGAGCGCGGGGAGAGCCCTCGGGCCCGCTCGGCCGCCATCCAGGCCCGCATGTCGCGTGGCCCAAGGCTCAGTAGCGGGCCAAGACCTTCCGTGCCCCCGCGGTAGCCGGCCATGAAGGCCAGAAAGCGGGTCACGTCGCGGCGGTAGGCGTCCAGCGTGGGCGCCGCGCGCCCGGCCACGCCGGCTTCGTGGGCCAGCCAGGAATCCCGCGCCGCCCGCGCGGCCGGAGACATCGGCTGCCCGGCGTCGGTTCGGGTCAGCCCAGCCACCGCCGCATGGTGCGCTCGAACACGCCCGCGAAGAAGGCAAGCAGATCGGTGCCGTGGCTCGGGCTGAACTTGTGCGGATCCTCCGCGCCGAAGGCCAGCAGGCCCGGCAGGCGGCCGGGGCCGAGATCCAGCCGCAGGCACGCTTCGGACCGCACCCACTCGGCCGCGGCGCCGTAGATCTTGCCGTCCTCGGGCCGGACCTGCCGCAGCGTCACGGCCCGTTCGGAGATGTCCCGCCCCTTGGTGATGTAGCTGCCGACGAACCCCGGCGCCGCCGTCGTGAGCACCTCGCCGAATCGCGCCACCACCGCGTCGTCCTCTTCCTGGGTGGTCTCCAGCACCAGCCGGGCGCAATCCACCTGAAGCGTCTGGCCGATCTCCGTGAGGCATTGCAGGAAGTCGGGAAAATCGGTCGCGTCGAGAAGGCGCAGAACCGCCCGGTGCACCTGGTTGGTGCCCGCGAGATTCTCGTAGGCGGCGGCGATCACCGCGCGATGGGTGTCCTCCAGCCGGTCGAGGCGGCTCTCCAGCCGCTCCATCGCGATGCCGCGCAGGTCGATCACGTTGGCGCCCATGAGCCGCTCGTTCGCCGCCACGAGGGCGCGCATCACATCGGTGTCGTCGAGGATTACCTCGGGTTCCGCGATCAGCCTTGCACGGATCGCGTCGTCCATCGGGGCGCTTGTCGTCATGCCTGTCCTGCCCTGCTTGCGTCGTCTGCCTGTCGTTTTGCCTCGTGGGGAGCGTTCGGTGCCGCCCGCCCTGTTCTCGTTGCGCCGTGCCGGGGCACGCGATACCAGCCCGCCTTCCCCCGTCCGCCCCGCCCTGAGCCGGCGCGGCGCATGGCCCTGCCGGGAGAGCATACCACCGCTCAGAGGATTTTCTGCCCCGTTTTTTCCCAGTCGGCGAGGAAGGCCGCGAGGCCCTTGTCGGTGAGCGGGTGCGCCGCGAGCTTGCGGATCACATCGGGCGGCGCGGTCATCACGTCGGCGCCGATGCGCGCGGCCTCCAGCACGTGGTTCACCGAACGGATGGAGGCGGCCAGGATCTCGGTTCCGAAACCGTAGTTGTCGTAGATGCGGCGGATATCGGCGATGAGGTCCATCCCGTCGAGGGCGATATCGTCGAGCCGGCCGATGAAGGGCGATATGAAGGTGGCTCCCGCCTTGGCGGCCAGCAGCGCCTGGTTGGCGGAGAAACACAGCGTGACGTTCACCATCTTGCCTTCGCCCGAAAGCGCCTTGCAGGCCTTCAGCCCCTCCCAGGTGAGCGGCACCTTGACGGCGATGTTGGGGGCGATCCCGGCCAGCTCGCGCCCCTCGGCGATCATGCCCTCCGCATCGAGCGCCACCGTCTCGGCGCTCACCGGCCCGTCCACCAACCCGCAGATCTCCGCCGTGACCTCACGGATGTCGCGGCCGGATTTCATGATGAGCGAGGGGTTGGTCGTCACCCCGTCGACGATGCCGAGCTCGGCAAGCTCGCGGATGGCCTCGATCTCTGCGGTATCGACGAAGAACTTCATGGGGGGCGCTCCTGCTCTCGGGGTTGGCCTCGGTCGGCCCAGCGTTTACCTCAAGGGGCGGGCTGCCGAAAGCCCTGCCGCAGCGGGCCGGAGCGCGGGCGGATGGACGATGCCTTCTTCTTCGAGGCCGGCGCCCGCATCGGGGTGCTGACGACGCAGCCGGTGGGCCGGGTGCTCGACTACCGTGCGCCCGAGGGCGGCTGTGCGCCGGGAGCCTTCGTGGAGGTGCCGCTCGGGCCGCGCCGCGTCGTGGGGGTGGTCTGGTCGTCCGGTGAGGGCGGGTTCGACAGCGGCAAGCTGCGCGGCGTGTCGCGGGTGCTGGACGTCCCGCCGATGCGGGCCGAGCTGCGCGCGTTCATCTCCCGCGCGGCCGACTACACGCTCACCCCCCTGCCGGCGATGCTCCGGCTGGCGACCCGGACGCCGGGCCTCGGCGATCCGCCGGCGCTGCGCCGTGTGTACCGGCGCGGCGACGGGCGGCCCGACCGCATGACCGGCCCGCGGGAGCGCGTGCTTGACGTGCTCGAGAGCTACGGCGGGCTCGCCTTCACCCTGGGAGAGCTCGCCGAGGCCGCGGGCGTGGGCAGCTCCGTGATCAAGGGCCTCCTGGCCTCCGGGGCGGTGCGCGAGGAGGAAAGCCCGCGCGACGCGCCCTACCCGCGGCTCGACGCGGCGCGCCCCGGCCTTCCGCTCAGCGCGGGGCAGCAGGCGGCGGCTGCGCGCCTGCGCGCCGGGCTGCGCACGGGCCGGTACGGCACCACGCTCCTGAAGGGCGTGACGGGGTCGGGCAAGACGGAGGTCTATCTCGAGGCGGTGGCCGAGTGTCTCGTCGGCGGCGGACAGGCGCTCGTGCTGCTGCCCGAAATCGCGCTGACCGCGCAGTTCCTCTCCCGGGTGGAGGCGCGCTTCGGTGCCCGTCCCGCCGAATGGCACTCCGGCGTCACCCTCACCGAGCGGCGCCGGGTCTGGCGCATGGTGGCCGAGGGCGGGGCGCAGCTGGTGGTGGGCGCGCGCTCGGCGCTCTTCCTGCCGTTCCGCAACCTGCGGCTGATCATCGTCGACGAGGAGCACGACGCCTCCTACAAGCAGGAAGACGGCGTGCTCTACAACGCCCGCGACATGGCGGTGCTGCGCGCCTCCATCCTCGGGGCGCAGGTGGTGCTCGCCTCGGCAACGCCCTCGCTCGAAACCTGGGCGAACGCGGCCGAGGGCAAGTACGCACGGCTCGATCTTCCAGAGCGTTTCGGCACGGCGTCGCTGCCGGAAATGCGCGCCATCGACATGCGTGCCGAGGCGCTGCCGGCGGGGCGCTGGATCTCGCGAGAGCTGGAGCGCCGGGTCGGCGAGCGGCTGGCGGCGGGCGAGCAGGCACTCCTCTTCCTCAATCGCCGCGGCTATGCGCCGGTCACGCTGTGCCGGGCGTGCGGCGCCCAGATCGGGTGTGCGCAGTGCGACGCGCGGATGGTGGAGCACCGATTCCTGAAGCGCCTTGTCTGCCACCAGTGCGGCGAGACGCGCCCCCTTCCCGAGGCCTGCCCCTCCTGCGGGAAGGAGGGCCGGATGGCGGCGGTCGGCCCCGGCGTGGAGCGGCTCACCGAGGAGGCGGCGGCCTGTTTTCCGGGCGCCCGCATCGCTACGCTCTCTTCCGATCTCTTCGGCTCGGCCCGGGCCCTGAAGGCCGCGGTCGAGAGCATCGCCGGGGGCGGCGCGGATCTCATCGTCGGAACGCAGCTCGTGGCAAAGGGGCACAACTTTCCCTCTCTCACCCTGGTGGGCGTCGTGGATGCTGACCTGTCGCTTCACGGCTCCGACCCCAGGGCCGCAGAACGCACCTTTCAGCTCATGCGCCAGGTCGCGGGCCGGGCCGGGCGGGCCGAGCGCCCCGGGCTCGCCCTGCTGCAGACCTACCAGCCGGAGCATCCGGTGATCCGGGCGATCCTCTCCGGCGAGGAAGAGGCCTTCTGGCGTGCGGAGGCCGAGGCGCGCAGGGCCGCCGGCATGCCGCCCTACGGCCGCCTCGCGGGCATCGTCATTTCCTCGACGGACATGGCCGAAGCCTTCGAGATCGGCACCGCGCTCGCGCGCGCGGACGCGCCGCTCCGTGCCGCGGGAGCCCGGGTCTTCGGCCCGGCCCCGGCGCCCATCGCCCGGATCCGCGGCCGCCACCGGGTGCGCCTTCTCGTCCAGGCCGCCCGGGGCGTGCCGCTGCAGGCGGCCCTGGCACGCTGGATCGCCCAGCTGCGCCTGCCCGCGCGCGCCCGCCTCTCCGTGGACGTGGATCCACAGAGCTTTCTCTGAAAACCGCGCAGGTTCCGCGATAACGCCGGACGCTCCTCCGTCCCGGCACCGGACGGCACGCGCCCAAACCCGGCGCCCGACCGCCCGGCCCGCGGCCTGCCCGACGGGGCTTCGGCCGGTTCCGTGGCGGGCGCCCGCCGGAGGTGTCGGGCCGACTCCCGTTCTGCCGACTTTGGCCGCCAAATACCTCGGGGAGCGCGAGGGGCTGGCCCCTCGCCCGCTCCGGCCCCGGTTCGGGCTCCGCAAGGCGTGCCCGGGTCGCGGCGCGCGGTGGCCGGGCCGGCCCCTTGAAGCGCGCGGCCGCGTGGCCGCCGGGTCTCGAAGCGAGCCTGCCCGTCCGCCCGCGTGGCGTGGCTCGCACGCATGCGGGCGACAGGCGCCGTCTCGCCGCCGTCTCGCCGCTGTCTCGCCGCCGTGTCGCACTGCCCGCTCGCCCGCGGCGGGCCGATGGCCGCGGAGGAATAGACTCGCGCGGCCTCGCACCTATCTTCATGGCCAAGCCTGCACCGGGTGTGCGCCGGCCGGCGCACACCCGGCCCCGACCCCGAAAGACGACCTGCGTGCCCTCGAACGGGCGCGCGCAACCGCAACACCACAGACAGTCAGGACCGGCCCATGTTCTCGCTCTTCTCCGCGAAGCCCGCGACCATACCCGCACCAGGCGATGCCCTGCCCGGGCGCCCCGAGGCGATTCCGACCGCAACGGAGCATTTCGTCTTCCACCGGCCGCTGAAGTCTCCCGTTCCCGAGGGAATGGCCGAGGCGTTGTTCGGCATGGGCTGTTTCTGGGGCGTGGAGCGGATGTTCTGGCAGACGCCCGGGGTTTGGCTGACGATGGCGGGTTATTCCGCCGGACACACGCCGAACCCGACCTACGAGGAGGTCTGTTCGGGCGGGACCGGTCACAACGAGGTGGTGCGGGTGGTCTTCGATCCGGCCGAGGTGGCATACGAGGCGCTGCTGCGGGTGTTCTGGGAGGGGCACGATCCGACCCAGGGCATGCGGCAGGGCAACGACCGTGGCACTCAGTACCGTTCGGGGATCTACGTCTTCGGAGCCGGGCAGCGGGCGGCGGCCGAGGCGAGCCGGGCGGCCTTCGCCCCGCGCCTCGCTGCGGCCGGATACGGCCCGATCACCACCGAGATCCTGCCCGCCGGGCCGTTCTATTTCGCCGAGGCCTATCACCAGCAATACCTCGCGAAGAACCCGGGCGGCTACTGCGGCCTCGGCGGAACGGGGGTGAGCTGCCCGGTGGGCGTGGCGGCTGGAGGCGGGCCCACCGGGAGCTGACCTGCCGCGCCGGCCGCGCCCGAGCATCGCCGCGGCCGCCGGGTTGCCGCGGGCGTCGCCTTCCTGCCCGGTGTCGCCGTCATTTGCCTCGTTCCGTCGCACGGCCCGGCACCCGATGCCTCCGGCGGGAGTACTTGGGCCAAGATGAACCCGGGGTGCGCTTGCCTCGGGCCAGCGCTGCGGATAGGCCCGGCGGGCGAGAACGGAGCCCGGCCATGCGCACCTACACTGCCCTGACGACCCTTGCCGGAAGCGATGCGGCCGAGCGCCTGGGCGCGGCCCTCGAGGCGCTCGATCCAGCGCCGACCGGGCTTGGCGTCTTCGAGATGGAGGACGGCTCCGGGCTGTGGGAGGTGGGCGGCTATTTCGATGCCCCGCCGGATGGCGCCGCCCTCGCGCTCCTGGCCGCGGCCTTCGGCGCGCGAGACTTCGTGGTGTCCGAGCTGCCGGAAACCGACTGGGTGGCCAAGGTGCGCCGCGACCTGCGCCCGGTGGAGGCGGGTCGCTTTTTCGTGCACGGCAGTCACGACGCCGGTCTGGTTCCTCCGGGGCGGGTGGCGCTGCTGATCGAGGCCTCCATGGCCTTCGGGACAGGGCATCACGGCACGACGCAAGGCTGCCTGCTGGCGATCGAGCGCCTTGCCGCCGCCGGCGCGGAGCCGCGGCGGATCCTCGATCTCGGCTGTGGAACGGCGGTGCTGGCCATGGCGGCTGCCCATGCCTGGCCCGGCGCCGAAGTGGTGGCCTCCGACATCGACCCGATCGCGGTGGAGGTCGCCCGCGCGAACCTGGCGGCCAACGGGCTTGCCCCGCGCATCGCTTGCGTCGAGGCGGCGGGGCTCGATCACCCTCAAATCGCGGCCCTGGCGCCGTTCGATCTTGTCCTGGCCAATATCCTCAAGGCACCGTTGCTTGCCCTCGCTCCCGGCCTGGCGGCGGCCATCGCGCCGGCCGGCACGGCGATTCTCTCCGGGATCCTTTGCGACCAGGCGCCCGAGGTGCTGCGCGGCTATTCCGCCTGCGGGTTCAATGAGACCGACAGGATGGAGATTGTCGACTGGGTGACGCTCAGTCTCGCCCGGAACGCGGGCAATCAATGAAAATGCTTCGCGTTTTTCTCCGCATGCCCCAGAAAGGTCACAATTCGACCATGAACGACGATGCGGTGGGGGCCACCGGAGACTTCGATGGGTCATGAGCAAAGGCTGACATTCGATCGCCGCCTTAAGCGGGTGGCACGCCGCCACAGGGGAATGGCGCGGGGGGCCTATGTGGCATCCGTGGCCCATGACGGGCTCATCATTGCCCGCCCCCGCAGGCGGGATCGGTCAGGGGTCCTTCGTGCGTTGCTGGCCATCGTCCTCGTGGCATTTGCCGTGAAGGTGCTGTTTCTCGCGACCCTCGGCGAGGCGGCTTACCTGGAGCGGCTTGCGGTCTTGGAAGCCGGGACGGCCTACGAGCGCATCGCGGCCCGGGCGCTGGCCATTGACCCCATCACGGCGCGTGCCGTGGATCTCGCACGCAGCTTCGCCGCGGCAGCGCCCTAGCCCCGACCGCCGGCGCCCCCGGGCCACGGTTGCACCTGCCATCGGCCCGGCCCGGCTCTCCCGCGGGGACCGGTCTCACGCTGGTCCGGGGGATCAAGAGCCGGGGGGCGCGCCCGCCTGCGGGCCGGGGGCGGGCGCCCGGCGCCGCGCGTGCAGCCCGGTGACGGGCCGGCATGGCACGGCGCCAGCGGGCAGCCTGCGCCATGCCTGCCGGGCACTCAGCGGCGAACGCCTCGGACGACCGCTTCGATATCGCCGCGCGTGAGGCCGATGTCGTCGAGTTCGCGCTCCGAAAGCGCCAGCAGCGCGTTGCGGGTACGCGTCTCCTCGCGCCATGCCAAGACCGTCGAGACGGCCCGTCGAAGCGTTCGGGTGGCCCAGCCGGTGATGGCGGGGCGGGTGTGGGCGCCGGTGGCGCCAAAGCTCTCGTAGCTTGCCATTGCTCTTGTCCTTGCGAAAAAACCGAAGGCGCGCCCGGTGACACGCCCGTGACGAGCAGCTACGCCTTCCGCCGGCCGGTCGGTAGGCCTGGCCGATGCAAACTCACTATGCATCTTCTGCATGGCTTCGGGCCGGGTGCGGTGCGCGTGGAGCCGGCGGCGGACGCGCGCCGCGCCGCTGGTCCATGCCCGACGGCCCGGTGGCGCCGCGCCGATTTCGGTTTGGCCGACGTTCGCGGTTCGTGCTAGGGCTGGCGCAACAAGAACCCAAGACGCGAGGCGACGGGCGGATGCGGATACTGGGGATCGACCCGGGCCTGAGGGCGATGGGCTGGGGCGTGATCGAGGCCGCCGGCGGACGACTTTCCCATGTTGCGAGCGGGACGCTGCGGACGGGGCCCGGCCCGCTCGCCTTGCGGCTCCTTTCACTGCACGCTGGGCTCGTGGACGTGCTCGACCGGCTTCGACCCGAATGTGCCGCCGTGGAGGAGACCTTCGTCAACCGCGACGGGGCGGCCACGCTGAAGCTCGGGCAGGCCCGGGCGGTGGCGCTGCTCGTGCCGGCTCAGGCCGGCCTCGACGTGGCCGAGTACGCGCCGAACGCCGTGAAGAAGGCGGTGGTGGGGGCCGGCCACGCCGACAAGGCGCAGGTGGCCTACATGGTCCGGGTGCAGCTTCCCGGCGCGCGGCCGGAGGGCGATCATGCCGCCGATGCGCTCGCCGTCGCGCTGTGCCATGCCCATCACGGAGCGGGCGGCGGCGGGCTTGCCGCGGCGCTCGCGCGGGCCACACGATGATCGGGCGGCTGACCGGCACGCTGGCCTACAGGGGCGAGGATCACGCGCTGATCGACGTGGCGGGAGTTGGCTACATCGTCCATTGCTCCGAGCGCACGCTGGCGGCGCTCCCGCAGCCGGGCGCGCGCGTCGCGCTCTTCACCGATCTCGTGGTGCGCGAGGACCTGATGCAGCTGCTCGGCTTTCCGACGCTGCAGGAAAAGGAGTGGCACCGTCTGCTCATGGGGGTGCAGGGCGTGGGCGCCAAGGCGGCGCTCGCCATTCTTGGCGCGCTGGGGCCGGAGGGCCTTGGCCGGGCCGTGGCGCTGGGAGACTGGGGCTCGGTGAAGGCGGCCCGCGGCATCGGGCCCAAGACGGCGCAGCGCGTTGTGAACGAGCTGAAGGACAAGGCCGCCTCGGTGATGGCGCTCGGCGGGTCGGGCCTCGCGCAAGTGGATGCGGGCGCGGGCGGC
The DNA here is from genome assembly GCA_964466745.1 of uncultured Rhodobacterales bacterium. Taxonomy (GTDB): domain Bacteria; phylum Pseudomonadota; class Alphaproteobacteria; order Rhodobacterales; family Rhodobacteraceae; genus CAYXOX01. The sequence continues at coordinate 3,170 of CAYXOX010000049.1, read as the reverse complement.
GCGCCGGGCACGCCGCTGGTGGGGCCCGCCCCTGCGCCTTCCCCGACGGAGGCCGAGGCGCTGCGCGATCCGGCCGCAACCCCCGGCCCGACGCCGGTTTCGGCGGCTGCCGCCCAGGCCGAAGCCCTTTCGGCGCTGACGCATCTGGGCTACGGGCCCACGGAAGCCTCGGGTGCCGTGGCGCGCGCGGCCGCGGAGAACCCCGACGCACCGACCGAAGGGTTGATCCGCGCCGCGCTCAGGCTGCTGGCGCCGGGGGCCTGAGGGAATGGAAACGCCCGATCCCACCCTGCGCGCCGTCCGCCGCCCCGAAGATGCAGACCGCGCGCTGCGCCCCGAGCGGCTGGACGATTTCACGGGCCAGGCCGAGACGCGTGCCAACCTGGCCGTTTTCATCGCCTCGGCACGTCAGCGTGGCGAGGCGATGGACCACACGCTCTTTCACGGCCCCCCCGGGCTCGGGAAGACGACGCTGGCACAGATCGTGGCGCGTGAACTCGGTGTGGGTTTCCGCACGACCTCGGGCCCGGTGCTCGCCCGGGCCGGCGATCTTGCGGCGATCCTGACCAACCTGGAGCCGCGCGACGTGCTCTTCATCGACGAGATCCACCGGCTGAACCCCGTGGTGGAAGAGGTGCTCTACCCGGCGATGGAGGATTTCGAGCTCGACCTCGTGGTGGGCGAGGGGCCCGCGGCCCGTACCGTGCGGATCGAATTGCCCCCCTTCACCCTGGTGGGAGCGACGACCCGGCTGGGGCTCCTGACAACCCCTCTGCGCGACCGCTTCGGAATCCCGCTTCGGCTGGAGTTCTACACCGAGGCCGAACTGGGGCTGATCGTGGCACGGGGTGCGCGCCTTCTCGGGGTGGAGGCGGCGCCGGAGGGTGTGGCCGAGATCGCCCGCCGTGCCCGCGGCACGCCGCGCATCGCCGGGCGGCTGCTGCGCCGGGTCGTGGATTTCGCGCTCGTGGAGGGAGACGGCCGCCTCACGCGCGATGTGGCCGATGACGCGCTCACCCGGCTCGGGGTGGACGCGCTGGGGCTCGACGGGGCCGACAGGCGCTACCTCGGGCTCATCGCCGAACACTACGGTGGCGGGCCGGTGGGCGTGGAGACGATCGCGGCGGCCCTTTCGGAAAGCCGCGACGCCATCGAGGAGGTCATCGAACCCTTCCTCTTGCAGACGGGCCTTGTCAGCCGCACGCCGCGGGGCCGGATGCTGGGCGCAAGGGCCTGGCGGCATCTCGGCCTTCCGGCGCCGTCGGCGCCCCCCGAGACGGGCGAGCTCTTCGAGCGGGAGGCCACGCCGCCGCGGGCTGCAGGCGGCGCGGGAAAGGGGCCGGGCGGCGGCCCCGGCGCAGCATGAGCCAGCCGCGCGGATTTCCCCGAGGCGGCGCCGCCCGGCAGGCCGCAGCGCCGGGCGCCGGTTCAACCCGGCCCGGGCGCCTCGCGGACCCCGATGGGCACCGGTTCGCCGGGCAGCTCGCCCGGTGCACCGCCGCAGCGCGTGCACAGGGGCCCGGCCGGACGCTTCCGGGGAAGCGCGGGCACGGCTCGGCTCGCCTTCGGGGCGGCGCCACCGCGGCGAGGAGTGCCTCTTGAGCGCGCCGGCCCCGCTCTCGGCCGGCGAGGTGGCCGCGCTCTTCACCCGGTCCGACGGGAGCTACGCCTTCGCCCGCTGGGGCCGGCCCGTGGCGCCTGTGATCTTCGGCGTGGAGCCTGGGAGCCTGCCCGTGCTGAAGGGGGCGTTCGAAGCGGTTGCGGCGCTGTGCGGCCGTGCGCTCGCGGAGACCGATCCGGAACTCGGTGCCAACCTGATGGTCTTCTTCACGCGGCGCTGGTCGGAGCTTTGCGACGTGCCCAACCTTTCCCGGCTCCTGCCCGATCTCGCGCCGCTCCTTCAGCGTCTGGAAGCGGCCGACGCCAACCAGTACCGCGTTTTCAGGTTCGACGAGGCCGGCGCGATCCGGGCATGCTTCGTGTTCCTGCGCTGGGACGCGCATCTTTCGTCTGTGCCGGCCGAAACGCTGGCCCTCGGCCAGGCGGTGCAATCGGCGCTGCTGTGGTCCGACACCGCGTTCACCGAGGCCGCACCGCTGGCGCGGCTGCCCGATGGCCGTACCGTGCTGCGGCCGGAGATCGGCGCGGTTCTGCGGGCAGCCCACGATCCGGCGCTGCCGGATTGCGCGCTGGATGCCTCCCACGCACTCAGGCTTCAGGCCCGGCTCGGGGTGGCGGGATGACGGCCGACTTCATCACGGTGCGGGTCTACTACGAAGACACCGATCTCGCGGGCATCGTCTACTATGCCAACTACCTGCGGTTCATCGAGCGGGGGCGCACCGAGTACGTGCGCGCCCGCGGGATCGACCAGGCCCGCCTGCGGCAGGAAGCCGGGCTCGTCTTCGCCGTGCGCCGGGTGGAAGCCGACTACCTGGCGCCGGCGCGGTTCGACGATCTGCTGACGGTGCAGACCGAGGTGACGCGCATCGGCGGGGCCCGTGTGGAGATGCGCCAGGCCGTACTGCTGGGCGACACGCCGCTTTTCCGCGCAACGGTCACGCTCGCGGTGCTCGACGAAACCGGCCGCCCCCGGCGCCTGCCGCCCGAACTGCTGCGCGCATTGGGGTAGGGCGTTGCGCGGAGGGCCGCGCTTTCACGCCCTCGTGCGACGGATTAGTTGGCCTTCGCACCCGATATGCGATACCAGAACGCGCAAGGGCGCGCAGGCGCCGCCAAGGCCAGTCACAGAACGGCAAGAGCAGGTCAGATGGAAGCTGTCGACTTCTCGATGTGGGGGCTTTTCGCCCGCTCGACGCTTACCGTGAAACTCGTGATGATCGCGCTGGTGCTCGCCAGTTTCTGGTCATGGGCGCTCACGATCCAGAAGCTCGTCGTCTATGCCGCGGCGCGCCGCGAGGCCGCGCGGTTCGACCGTGCCTTCTGGTCCGGCGAGCCGCTCGACAAGCTGTTCGAGGAGATCGGTCCTGATCCCGACGGCGCCTCGGAGCGCGTGTTCTGTGCCGGGATGGTGGAATGGCGCCGCTCGCACCGCCAGGACGGCGCGCTGATCCCCGGGGCGCAGGCCCGCATCGACCGCTCGATGGACGTGGCCATCGCCAAGGAGGCCGACGGGCTGCAGCGCGGGCTGACCATTATCGCCTCCATCG
>CAYXOX010000048.1:0-19965 GCA_964466745.1 uncultured Rhodobacterales bacterium | reverse complement strand
AAGGCCACGTCCTCCGGAATCGATTTGTCGAGGTGGTGGCACACCATGAGCATGTCGAGGTGCTCTTCCAGCGTGTTCACCGTGTAGGGGCGGGTGGGGTTGGTGGACGACGGCAGCACGTGGTCGAGCCCGCAGACCTTGATGATGTCGGGCGCATGCCCGCCGCCCGCCCCCTCGGTGTGGAAGGCATGGATCGTGCGGCCCTTCATGGCGGCCACCGTGTTCTCCACGAACCCGCTCTCGTTCAGGGTGTCCGTGTGGATCATCACCTGGATGTCCATGGCATCCGCCACCGTCAGGCAGCAGTCGATGGCCGCCGGCGTGGTGCCCCAGTCCTCGTGGAGCTTGAGCGCACAGGCGCCGGCCGCGATCTGCTCCTCCAGCGCCGCCGGGAGCGAGGCATTGCCCTTGCCCGCGAAGGCGAGGTTCATCGGGAAGGCGTCGGCCGCCATCAGCATCCGGCCGATGTGCCAAGGCCCCGGCGTGCAGGTTGTCGCGAGCGTCCCATGTGCAGGCCCGGTACCGCCACCCAGCATGGTGGTGAGCCCGGAGTGCAGCGCGTCCTCGATCTGCTGGGGGCAGATGTAGTGGATGTGCGCGTCGAAACCGCCCGCCGTCAGGATGCGCCCCTCGCCCGCGATCGCCTCGGTTCCCGGCCCGATGACGATATCGACGCCGGGTTGCGTGTCGGGGTTACCGGCCTTGCCGATGGCCGCGATCCGCCCGTCCCGAAGGCCGACATCGGCCTTGTATATGCCGGTGTGGTCCACGATCAGCGCATTCGTGATGACGGTATCCACCGCCCCTTCGGCGCGGGTGCGCTGGCTCTGGCCCATCCCGTCGCGGATCACCTTGCCGCCGCCGAACTTTACTTCCTCGCCGTATGTGGTGAGGTCGCGCTCCACCTCGATCACGAGGTCGGTATCAGCGAGGCGCACACGGTCGCCCGTGGTCGGGCCGTACATGTCGGCGTAGGCGGCGCGGGCTATGGGAGTAGGCATCCTGGGCTCCTTTGGAAGGCGGCGGGCGCGGGGCAGGCAGGGCGGAACGAATGGCTTGCGTGAGGCACGGGAGCAGCGCCCCGAATCGGCGCGGGAGCACTCCAGATGAACGACAAGGAGTTCCTGCAGTCCAAGTGGCAGGTTGGAAGAATGCACGATTGACGGGAAAGGCGAGCGCTGCCTAGCGTGTCCGTGGGTGGATTGCGGAAAGCGCACTCGCACGATCCGGGCGCACCCTGAAACCGGAGAACTCGAAGATGCAGAAGACCCTCTTTCTCGGCGTGGCAGCCTCGCTCGCGGCCGGGATGTCGCTTGCCGAGCCCAGCGTGGCGCGCGGCGAATACCTCGTGCAGGGCCCCGGCGGCTGCGGCAACTGCCACACGCCCGTGGGCCCCGACGGCTTCGTGATGGCCATGGATCTCGGCGGCCGGGTGGTGGAGGACATCGAAGCCTTCCGGGCGGTTGCCCCCAACATCACCCCGGCGAGCCGCGTGGCGGGCTGGAGCGATGCCGAGCTGGCCCGGTCGATCCGCGAAGGGATCCGCCCCGACGGCAGCGTGATCGGCCCGCCGATGCCCTTCACCATGTACCGCGGACTCGGCGACGACGACCTGATGTCGATGGTCATGTACCTGCGCACCGTCCCGGCCGTGGAAAACGACCCCGGCAGCTCCGTCTACAACATACCGCTGCCGCCGGCCTACGGCCCGCCGATCGAAAGCGTGACGGCCCCGGAGCCGGGCGTGACGGTCGAATACGGCGAATACCTTGCCGGGCCGGTTGCCCACTGCATGGAGTGCCACACGCCGTTCGGCCCGCAGGGCCCGATGATCGAGACGCATCTGGGCGCCGGCGGTTTCGAATTCCACGGTCCGTGGGGCGTTTCGGTGGCCTCCAACATCACCAGCCACGAAGACGGGCTGGCAGGCTACACGGATGCCGAGATCGCGGCGATGATCACCGCGGGCGTGCGCCCGGACGGCAGCCCGATGGCCCCGCCGATGCCCTATGGCTATTTCGCACGGTTCACGGAGCAGGATCTCGCGGCGGTCACGCTTTACCTGCGTTCGCTGCCGCCCCTTCCAGACGGCGGCTGAGGGCCTGCGCCCGCAAGGAAGCGGCCTCGCGACGATCATGGGCGTCGCCTGGCCGCTCCGAGTCGGTGCGCGTTGAAGCTGGCGCGACGGCGCAGCGGTTCGATCGATTCGAGCATCACCCCGGCGGGCGTGCCGAGCCGCGCCGCAGTCTGCGCGGCCGTTGCAGCAGCCTGGCCGAACGCCGCGAACTTCTCCGCAACCATCAGCACGGGCTCTCCGCGGGCGAACGGGCCGAGGCCGGAGAGGCCGCGCAGGCGCGCGGCGACAACTGCCTGGGTATCGAGGGCGAGCCCGGCGGAGGCCCAGGCAAGCTGCTGCAACTCGGCCAGCTGCCACATGGGCGCATGGAACGCCGCTCGGACGGCCTGCGGCGTCACAGCGGCCCCATGACCTTCGCGTTGAACCCGAACACGATGCGATCGCCTGCTATCGGCACCAGCCGCACCTCGCGGCTCTGACCGGGCTCGAACCGCACCGCCGTTCCCGCGGCGATGTCGAGGCGCCAGCCGCGGGCCGACGCACGGTCGAAATCCAGTGCCGGGTTCGTCTCCGCGAAATGGTAGTGGCTTCCCACCTGCACCGGACGGTCTCCGGTGTTGGCAACCGTCAGAACAAGGCTCTCCCGCCCGGCATTGAGCTCGATCTCGCCCGGAGCGCAGATGATCTCGCCGGGGATCACTTGAGCCGCCCCAGCGCGAAGCCCACGGCCCCCGCGATGAGGGCGGTGATGGTGAGGGCGAGCCAGGCGCCGTCGATCCCGTGGGGGTGCATGTGCGCCCCGGTGTGGGCGGCCGCCGGTGTGGAAGCGGCCAGCGCCACAGCAAGCGTCGGCAGGAGGCGGTGGAGCGTCATGGGCGGTTCAATCCTCTTCGTCACTGGGTCTGGAACGGGCCTGCAGGCGGTCGACAACGCGGGGCGCGAAGACGCCCGCCACCGCGCCGACGGTCAGCGCGAGCATCGAATCCGAGCCGAAGATCAGCGCCAGGACGGCGGCGGCCACGAGGCTCGCCGCGAAGGACACCTGGCGCAGCTCGTCTTCGGTGAGCGGCACATCGGCGAGCGCGATCCCCTCGAGCGCGCGCTTCACGTGCGGCACGGCACGCGGGGCGAGCGCGCCCGCGAGAATGCCGAGAATAAGAGTTGCCAGCATCGTCTTTCTCCTCGTCAGCGGATGGGATGATGCACCGTGACAAGTTTCGTGCCGTCGGGAAAGGTCGCTTCCACCTGGACGTCGTGGATCATCTCGGGCACGCCCGACATGCACTCCTCGGCACGCACCACATGGGCGCCGGCCTCCATGAGATCGGCCACCGAACGGCCATCGCGCGCGCCCTCCACCACGAAATCGGTGATCAGCGCGATCGCCTCGGGGTGGTTGAGCTTCACGCCGCGGGCCCGCCTGTCGCGGGCGACCATCGCCGCGAGGCTGACGAGGAGCTTGTCCTTCTCGCGTGGAGTGAGGTTCATGGCTGGGTCCCTTTCCTTCGTCTTCCGGGCACCGTACTCAAATCTGCCACACGCGCGGCAGCGCCCCCCCGCGCAGAACCCCGAGCGCCGCGGCCAGCGCCCGGCGCAGCGGGGGGGCTTCGGAAGCCAGCAGGCGCAGGATGCAGCGCCCGTTCCAGGCAGAACTGCCCATGCGCACCCCGGCCGGCTCCGGCAAGGCGCGCAGCGCGGCAAGCGCGTCTTCGGCACCGGGCGCGAACAGCGCCACCGTCGCCATCGCGCGCGCAGCGCCCGGAGCGGCCAGCCCCGCCGCGGCGAGCGTGGCATCGTCGAGTCGCAGCGGCTCCAGCCAGTCGAGCCGGCCCTCGCGGATCACGCGCCGGGTATCGCGGAAGGAAAGCCGGCTCACCCGCTCGCCCATCGCGGTGCGGCCGAGCACGATCGTCTCGCACAAGAGCACCCGGGCGGTGCCGGCCATCCTGATCTCGGTCTCGCGCTCAAGGGCCGAGCCATCGAAGAGGATCGTCTCCTGCGGCAACCAGTCGAGCCGGGCGCCCTCGCCCGCCTCCAGCGCCACGGTCACCTTGGCCGAACCGCCGCTGCTCGCATAGGCGCGCTCGGCTGTCTGGGTGGTGCCGGCCGCAACGCCGCCGGCCCCCAGCTCGAGGCGGTACGCCAGCGTGTCGCCGCCCGTCAGCCCGCCGGCGGTGTTGAGAAACACGATCTCGGGCGCGCGTCCGTGCACCCGGGGAAGAAAAGCCTTGCCGCAGCCCGATTGCGCCAACCGCTCTAGCCGCGCACCCGCGCCGGCATCGCTCCGCAGGCGCACGGCCGCGCGCCCATGGCTTCGCTGAAGCTTCGCTGGCAACGCGGCATCGAACATCGGGCGGTCGGACTCCTTCTCGGACACAGCTAGACATGCGGCGCGGCGCGCATCAACTCACCGCGCCCGGCCAACGCTCGCTGGCGCACCTGATTGCCCCGGCCGGCGATGCGGCGCCCAATTTTTGGGCGAACGCCAGGGCTGGCACCTTGCCCGGCTGCCGTGATACTTCGCATTCATGGCCGAGGAGACCCTTCTGCTGCGCCGTCCCGACGACTGGCACCTTCACCTGCGCGACGGTGCCATGCTGCGTGCGGTCGCCCCGGAAAGCGCCCGCCATTTCGGCCGCGCCATCATCATGCCCAACCTCGTTCCGCCGGTGGTGACCGGCGAGGACGCCGCGGCCTACCGGGCGCGCGTGCTCGCCGCAGTGCCGGATGGAGCGGATCACTTCCGCCCCCTCATGACGCTCTACCTGACCGAAACGACCGACCCGGACGATGTTGCAAGCGCCGCCGCCAGCGGCCTCGTGACGGCCGTCAAGCTCTACCCCGCGGGTGCGACCACCAACTCCGCGTCGGGCGTGCGGGACATCGCAAAGGTGCGCCCCGTTCTGGAACGGATGGCCGAGATCGGCTTGCCGCTGTGCATCCATGGCGAGGTCACCGACCCGTCGGTGGACATCTTCGACCGGGAGCCGGTGTTCATCGAGCGCGTGCTCGACCCGCTTCGAAGAGCGGTGCCCGAACTGCGCGTGGTGCTCGAACACGTCACCACCTCCGAGGCGGTGGAATACGTGCGCGAGGGCGGCCCCACGCTCGGCGCCACGATCACGGTTCACCACCTCGTGCTGAACCGCAATCACCTGCTCGCAGGCGGCATCCGCCCGCATTACTACTGCCTGCCCGTGGTGAAACGCGAGCGGCACCGCGCGGCCCTCGTCGAGGCGGCCACCTCGGGAGAGGGCCCGTTCTTTCTGGGCACCGACAGCGCGCCGCACACGGCACGCGCAAAGGAATCCGCCTGCGGCTGCGCAGGCATCTTCACCGCGCCGGTGGCCATGGCCATTCTCGCGGAAGTGTTCGAGACGGCCGGTGCGCTGGAACGGCTAGAAGCCTTCACCTCGCTGAACGGCCCCGCCTTCTACCGGATGCCGCCCAACGAGGAGCGGGTGACCCTGCGTCGCGGGCGGCGCAAGCGCCTGCCCGAGCGGATTGCCAGCGGCGAGGGCCCGGTGACCGTGTTCGATCCGGGCTTCGCGGTGCACTGGGAAGTCGAGGAATGACCCGCAGGAAAGCGGCACGATCGGCTCGGCCTGCAGCCGAGGAGCGCCGAGCATGATACCCGCGAGTTTCCCCGATCGCGCCGAGATCGCGCGCCTTTCCGCCCGGATGCTGCTCGAGGTGGAAGCCGTGCACTTCAACGCCGCGGAGCCGTTCACACTCGCCTCAGGGCTGCCGTCGCCCACCTATATCGATTGCCGGCGTCTCATCGGGTTTCCGCGCATCCGTTCGGCGCTGATGGATTTCATGGCCGCGACCGTCCTGCGCGATGCCGGGTTCGAACGGTTCGATTGCATCGCGGGCGGCGAAACCGCGGGCATCCCGTTCGCTGCGCTGCTGGCAGAGCGGATGGCACTGCCGATGGCCTACATCAGGAAGAAGCCGAAGGGCTACGGGCGCAACGCGCGCATCGAGGGCGTGCTCGAACCGGGGCACCGCACGCTGCTCGTGGAAGATCTCACCACGGACGGCGGCTCGAAGCTTTCCTTCGTCGAGGCGATTCGGGAGGCGGGCGGCACCTGCTCGGACACCGCGGTGATCTTCTCCTACGGCATCTTCCCGGAGACGGAGGACAGGCTTGCCGCTGCCGGCGTGCGCCTTCATGCGCTGTGCACCTGGCGCGACGTGCTGTCCGAGGCGCGGGCGGGCGGGCGGTTCGATGCCTCGACGCTGGAGGAGGTCGCGGTGTTTCTCGATGATCCGCGGGCTTGGCAGGCGGCGCGGAAGAGTTGAGGCACCGGCGGAGATCCGCCGCGCAAACATCGGAAACACTGTGGAAAACTGGGGCGGGAGAATCGCTTACCGACACGAGTTCTGGTAGGCCGGTTCCATTGATGCCCAACAGGTGGTAGCGTCTGGGGAAAGAGCCGCCGATCCCGCCGCGATCCCAAGCTTTGCCCACAGGGGCGGGGCGGCTTGTTCATCGAGTTACCAAGATAGCGCGCGGCGCGGCGGTGGGCTAGGCACGGCAGACACGGGCATCGACACCACGGGCGGACACGGCGTGAACGAAATTCGGGCGATCGGAGCAGGGGCCCCGGGGCAGGAAAGCGGCGAGGGAGAGGGGGCGATGCCCCACTCCATCGAAGCCGAGCAGCAGCTTCTCGGGGCGATCCTGACGAACAACGAGATCTTCGACAGAGTGTCGTCGCTGGTGGGCCCGCAGCACTTCTACGACCCCGTTCACGCACGGATATTCGAGACGGCGGCCGCCCGGATCCAGCGCAACGCGCTGGCCTCGCCCGTCACGCTCAAGGCCTTCCTGGAAGACGATCCCGGCCTGCAGGAGCTGGGCGGACCGGCCTATCTCGTGCGCCTCGCGGGCGCCGCGATATCGGCCTTTGCTGCGCGGGACTACGCGCAGATGATCTACGATTTCGCGATCCGGCGGGAACTTATCTCCCTCGGCCACGATATCGCCGCGCGCGCGGGCCAGGTGGACGTGGACAGCGAGCCGCGCGAGCAGATCGTGGAGGCCGAACAGAAGCTCTACCAGCTGGCCGAGCAGGGCCGCTCGGAAACCGGATTCCAGTCCTTTCTCAAGGCGGTGACCGACGCTGTAAACGTGGCCAACGCCGCTTACCAGCGCGAGGGCGGGCTGGCCGGACTCGCCACCGATCTCGTCGATCTCGACAAGAAGCTGGGCGGCCTGCACCGCTCCGACCTGCTGATCCTCGCCGGACGCCCCTCCATGGGAAAGACGTCGCTGGCCACGAACATCGCCTTCAACATCGCGCGGCGCTACCGCAAGGGCCGGCTGCCCGATGGCAACGACGGCGCGGTCGACGGCGGCGTCGTGGGTTTCTTCAGCCTCGAGATGTCGGCCGAGCAACTCGCGGCGCGGATACTCTCCGAAGCCGCCGAGGTGCCCTCCGAGCAGATCCGGCGCGGCGACATGACGGAGGCCGAGTTCCGGCGTTTCGTCGAGGCTGCCAAGACGCTGGAAGCCTGCCCGCTCTATATCGACGATACCCCGGCACTGCCCATCAGCCAGCTTGCCGCCCGTGCCCGCAGGCTCAAGCGCACGCACGGGCTCGACGCGCTCTTCGTGGATTACCTTCAGCTCGTGCGGCCGGCGACGGCGCGCGACAGCCGGGTGAACGAGGTGAGCGAGATCACCCAGGGGCTGAAGGCGATCGCCAAGGAACTCGACATCCCCGTGGTCGCGCTCTCGCAGCTCAGCCGCCAGGTGGAATCGCGCGACGACAAACGCCCGCAGCTTTCCGACCTGCGCGAATCCGGCTCCATCGAGCAGGATGCCGACGTGGTGATGTTCGTCTTCCGCGAGGAGTACTACGCCGAACGCGAAAAACCCTCCGAGGACGCGCTCGAGAAGATGGCCGAGTGGCAGGCACGGATGGAAAAGCTGCACGGCAAGGCCGAGGTCATCATCGGCAAGCAGCGCCACGGCCCCATCGGCACCGTAGACCTCAGCTTCGAGGGCCGCTTCACGCGCTTCGGAAATCTCGTCAAACCCTGGCAACAGGGGGCGGTGGAGGAGTTCTGACCCTCGCCGCCGCCGGAACGTGGCGATGCGCGCGCGGCCAGCCGGCACCCGCCACTCGCTGGCCCCGCGCGGCTGCGTCTATCTTGAGCAGTCGCGCCGCCGCCGTTCCCTGCAGCCCGCCTCACCCGGAAAGCCGGCGCCATCGGGCAGGCCCCCGCCACGCCCTCGACGCTTCCCCGTCAGCCCCCGTGCACGAGACTTGCAAACAGGTGCGGGTCGAGATGCGCCTGGGCGAAGGTATCTCCCTCGGTGAGCACGCTCACCGCGTCGTGGCTGTGCAGGCTTTCCTGGTGGCTCGCCACCACCCGAAAATCGCCGATGCGCGAATCCGTTATCAGCGCGGCCGCGAACAGGCGCGCGGCATCCTCGACGAAGATCGGGTTGGCGGCGTTGAGTTCGGCGAAGGCCTGCTCGTCTTCCCGCTTCACCATCACCTGAGTCTCGGTCGGTACTGCGGCACGGCACATCTCCACGAGTTCCTCGAACCACAGACAGCCTGCCGAGGGCTCGAGCACCACCGAAACCCGCGCAACCGATCGCTGCGAATGCGGCGTGGCCAGCTGGCCGCGGCTCCGGCGGGCATGCTCGGAAAGCTCGAGCGAACACGGGCAGGTCGAGGAATACACGTAGTCGAGATGCACGATCCGCTGACGCTGGCCGGCGGTTTCCACGAGCTCCAGCGCGATGTCGTAGTATTGCCAGCCCGAAAGCCCCGAGCGCAGGCTTTCAGCGCGCATCGGGAAGGAAAACCGCATCTGCAGGCGTGCATCGAAGCTTTCCAGATCGGTCTTGTAACCGTCGAGCGCGGCATCGAGGACCTCGAAGCTGAAGCACTTTTCAGCATGGCCATAGAAGCTGCGCATGATGCGGCTCATGTTGATGCCCTTCTTGTCCGCCTCGAGGCTGACCGAGCCGGTGACGGATGTTTCCAGGCGCAACTCGTCGCCGTCGCGGGTGCGAAAGCGGATCGGCAGGCGGAAATTGGAGATCCCCACGTGCTGGATCTGCCGCTTGGCGCCGCGGATCAGCGAGGCGGGGCCGTTCTGCAGATCGGGCAGCGTCGAGCGGTACCGGGCATCGGCAACGAAGGCCTCGGGGTAACTGCGCGACAGTTCGGGATAGTCCCCGGCCGCCGGGGCGCTACCGGCCGGGGCCAGGCGCGCGAGGAGCGGATCGAGGGTGGCCATTTCCGCCGCGTCGGCACCCGCCGCCCAGCGCCGCAGCAGCGCCAGCGCACGTACGGCATCTTCACGGTCGGGCTGGCGCTCGATTTCGGGCGTGTGGACGTTCATGGCAGACCCCTTTTCAGACGAAGACCGGCCCGCGGGACGTTGCCCAAGGGCCGGTCAATTTCTTTAACTTGTACGGTGCAGCGCGGGGTCCGGATCACCCGAAGGCGGCGGCCAGAGCCTGTTCGAGATCGGCGCGCAGGTCGCGTTCGTCTTCGAGCCCCACGCTGAGCCGCACGAGCCCCGGCGTGATGCCCAGCGCCTCCTTCTGATCGTCCGGGAGGCGCTGGTGGGTGGTCGTGGCAGGGTGCGTGACGATGGATTTCGCATCGCCGAGATTGTTGGAGATCGTGACGATCCGGAGCGCGTTCAGCAGGCGGAACGCCGCGCTCTTGGACCCGGTATCGAAAGCCAGCACGGTCCCGGCGCCCCCCTCCATCTGGCGGGCGGCAAGAGCATGCTGGCGGTGCGAGGCGAGCCCCGGGTAGATGACCCTCGCCAGCCGCGGATCGGCTGCCAGCCATTCGGCAAGCGCGGCGGCCGTTGCGGCCTGGGCGCGCACGCGCAGGTCCATCGTCTCAAGCCCCTTGAGCATCAGCCAGGCGGTGAAGGGGCTCATCGCGCCCCCCGAGTGCTTCATGAAGGGCTCGGCCGTCTTGCGAACGAACTCGCGGCTGCCGAGGATCACCCCGCCGAGCGCGCGCCCCTGGCCGTCGATATGCTTGGTGGCCGAGTAGATCACCACGTCGGCCCCCTGCCGCACGGCGCGGGAGAAAACAGGCGTGGCAAAGACGTTGTCTACGACCACCAGGGCCCCAGCCGCATGGGCAAGGCGCGAGACAGCGGCGATGTCGACGAGCTCCAGGCAGGGGTTCGAGACGCTCTCGAAGAACACGGCGCGGGTGCCGGGCCTGATGGCGGCTTCCCACTGGGCGAGATCGGCGCCGTCCACGAAGCTGACCTCGACGCCGTAACGGGTGAGCACTTCCTCGAGGATGTAGAGGCAGGAGCCGAAGAGCGCGCGCGAGGACACCACGTGATCCCCGGCCCTCAGCATCGCGAGAAGGGTGCCGGAGACGGCGGCCATGCCAGAGGCGGTGGCGAAGGCATCCTCCGTGCCCTCGAGCGCCGCGATGCGTTCCTCGAACATCCGCACCGTGGGATTGCCGTAGCGGGCGTAGATGAACTCGTCCTCGCCGGCGTTCAGGAAGCGTGCCTCGGCGGACTCCGCGCTATCGTAGACGAAGCCCTGGGTGAGGAAGATCGCTTCGCTGACCTCGCCGTAGTGGCTTCGCCGGATCCCGGTGTGCACGGCGCGTGTGCGCGGGTGGGTGTCGGTCATGTCGGAGCCCTCCGGGCAAAGAAAATCCCCGCACCGCGCCAGCGACCGGGGAAAGCCCAGACCCTTTTAGCGGCTTGTTTAACGTGGCCCGCAATCCGGTGCACAAATCGCCACCGGAACGGCGTAAGCCGCGCCGCTGCGCGCGTCAAGCCGTGCCCGGCGCCCCCGACGGCTCGCCGGGCAAGCGCAGCAGGCCGTGTCACGGTTCTTTCGCGCGCGCGTCATACCCGCTTCAAGTGTCTGACTTACGAGGCACCGCAACATCTTGTGGTTACCCGCGAAGGCCAAGCCAATGGCGCTTCTGAGGATCAACGCGACCCCGAACGGTCTGGCCGCCGATGGTGCGGAGGCGTCGGGGCCTGCGGCGGCCCACGCGATCCGGCAGGCGCTGGCGTGCGTGGGCCCGGTGATCGTGCTGATCCACGGCTACAAGTTCGCGCCCGGCGAGCCCGGCCGCTCGCCACACCGCCACATCCTTTCGGCCGAGCCCGTTCGAGGCCACTGGAAGGCGGTGAGTTGGCCCCGCCACCTCGGGTTCGGGCGGGGAGACACGCGCGAGGGCCTGTGCATTGCCTTCGGCTGGGACGCCCGCGGAAGCCTCGCACAGGCCTATCGCCGGGCGGGCACAGCCGGCGCGGCCCTCGCGCGGCTGGTGGCCGAGATCGCCGCCGAAGCGCCCGGGCGGCAGGTGCATGTGGTGGCCCATTCGCTCGGCGCGCGCGTGGCGCTCACGGCGCTGCGGCAAGCGCCGGCCGGGGCCTTCGGCCGGCTTGTGCTTCTGGCGGCCGCAGAGTTTTCCTCCGAGGCGCAGGCCGCACTGGCTGCACCCGGAGCAGCATCGGCCGAGATCGTGAACGTGACGTCCCGCGAAAACGATCTCTTCGATTTCCTCTTCGAGCGCCTGGCCCCGGCGCCGCGGCCCGGCGACCGCGCGCTGGGGCTGGGCCTCGGCCCGCTGGCCAGATGCCGCGCGATGCGCCCCCCTGCCTCGGCGCAGGCCACGCACGCAGGCTCGATGCGCTGGCTCGACATCCAGCTCGACCATCCCGGTACCGCGCCAGCGCTTCGCGGGCTCGGGTTCCGGCTCGCACCGGCGGAACGGCGGGTGTGCCACTGGTCGCCCTACCTGCGCCCCGGCGCTCTCGCCTTCTACCGGGCGCTTCTACGCGAGCCCGAGCGGCTGCCGCTGCCGCTGCTGCGCGGGATGCTGCCAGCCGCCCACGCGCCGCGCTGGTCACGGCTTCTTGCGCCGCCGCGCCTGCGGCCGCCCTTGTCTTCGGTGCCGCACGTGCCATCCTGAAGGCTTCGCGCGGTCGCCAGGCTTGCGGCATCGCGACGGAAAGCAGGAACACGCGAAGACGGAAGGCACTCCCATGGCGGCACCGATCGAGCTTTACTATTGGCCCACCCCGAATGGCTGGAAGATCTCCATCGCCCTCGAGGAGATGGGCCTGCCCTACGAGGTTAAGCTGGTGGACATCGGCCTCGGCCAGCAGTTCGACCCGGATTTCCTCAAGATCGCACCGAACAACAGGATGCCCGCCATCGTCGATCCGGAGGGGCCGGACGGCGCACCGGTATCGATCTTCGAAAGCGGCGCGATCCTGCAGTACCTCGCGCGCAAGACAAGGCAGTTCTACGGCGAAACCGAACGCGCCCGCATCGAGGTCGACCAGTGGCTCATGTGGCAGATGGGCGGGGTGGGCCCCATGGCCGGGCAGGCCCACCACTTCCTGAAATACGCGCCCACGCTCGAGCCGCCCCAGGTGCTGCCCTATGCGCAGCAGCGCTACCGCAATGAAACCGGGCGGCTCTACCGCGTTCTGGACACCCGGCTTGCCGACCGCGAATACGTGGCAGGCGACTTCTTCTCGATCGCCGACATGGCGATCTGGCCGTGGGCACAGGGATGGGAAGGCCAGCAGCAGACGCTGGACGACAAGCCCAACTTCGCCCGGTGGCTGGGCACGGTCAGCGCGCGGCCGGCCGTGGCGCGGGGCAAGGCGCTTCACGCCGAGGAGCGCGAGCGCAGCCCGGCCGATCGCAAGCGCGCCAACGAGATCCTGTTCGGCCAGCGCGGCTGAGAGCCTCCCCGGGGCGCAGGCGGGCCGCGGCGGGCATGCGCCGCCGTGGCGGCAGGCTCAGGCTGCCGCCGGTTTGCGCCCCGGCCCGGGCTTGGGGCGCAGGAAGCAGGTCGCCCGCCGCATCCGGCCCTTGCGGTAGTAGTCTCGGATCTGGGAGCGCTGACCCACCGGCACGACGGCCTCCCAGTCCAGCCATTCGCAACCATAGCCGAGGACATCGGCCATGGTCTCCATGGCGAGCCTGCTCGGCACGCCCTTGATGGCCACCTCCTGACCGGGAACCTGCGGCGCGGCGTTCAGAGGATTGTCCGTCCGCTCCCGGGTGAGCATGATCATCGGCGCATCGCGCAGCATGAACTCGCCGTCCACCACCACGAGGCGCGGTCGCAGCAGCGCGATGTCGCGCAGAAGGCCGAAGTGGTCCATCACGTGGTAGAAGATTCCGAGGACGGAGACGATATCGAAGCGCGCCCCGGAGCGGGCGAGCATGCGTGTATGGTCGTGAAGATCGCCCTCGGCGAGGCGCACGCGGGCGCGCAGCGCAGGGTCGGGAAAACCGGCGAAGCGTTCGATCAGTTCTGCCCGCGCCTCCACCGCCTCGACCTCGCGCGCCCCGAGCCCGGCCCAGGCATATGCCCAGCGGCCGTCGTGCGCCGCGATATCGTAGACGCGCGCGCCCTCGGCCTCCCCTGCCAGCGGCGCGAGGATCGCGCCGTGGCGCGCGTTGAGGCGGGTGACGGCGCCCGGAGCTTCGCTGTAGGGGGCCCGGGAACCGAGAAAATCGAAAAACGGCAATGAACTCTCCCGCGCCGGTGGCCTATGCTGATGCCATGTTCGGACGCTATCCAAGCCCTGCCCGGTGACGCAAGATCCTCCCCTGACGCCGGAGCTTCTGCTGCGGGCCTACGCGGTGGGCGTTTTTCCCATGGCCGAGGACCGCGATGCGGAGGATATCTTCTGGGTCGATCCGCGCCGCCGCGGAGTGTTGCCGCTCGATGGCTTCCACATCTCGCGCTCGCTGGCGCGCCGCCTGCGGTCGGGCCAGTTCGATGTGAGCGTGGATAGCGATTTCGAGGGCGTGCTCGCGGGCTGCGCCGACCGCCCCGAAACCTGGATCAACGCCACCATCGCCGAGCTTTATGCCGCGCTTTTCCGGCGGGGGGCCGCCCATTCCATCGAGGTCCGGCAGGAGGGGCGGCTCGTGGGGGGGGTCTACGGGGTTACCATCGGCGCGGCCTACTTCGGCGAGAGCATGTTCTCGCGCGCCACCGACGCCTCCAAGGTTGCCCTCGCGTTTCTCGTGGACAGGCTGCGGGAGGGCGGGTTCCGGCTGTTCGACACGCAATTCGTGACCGACCACCTCGCCAGCCTTGGCGCGCGGGAGATCAGCCGCGCAGGCTATCGCAAGCGCCTGCGGGCGGCACTCATGCAATCGGCCGACTGGGACGCGCCGGGCCCGCTGCCCGACCCTGAAACGCTGCTCGCCCGGCACCGGGCAGCGCGGGCCGCCGCCGAGGCAGAGGCGGGCACGGGGTGGGAGCCGCCCGAGTGATCGGTGCCGACGGCGCGCTCCGCCCATCCGCCGCGCCCTGCGGCAGGACCCCGCTCAGACGCCGACCTCCGGGCCGCGGCACATCATCGGCTCGCGCGTTTCGCCCACCTCGTAAAGCACGGTGGACGGACCCGCCGGGCCGCTGAACCGCGCCACGAGCCCGTCTTCCCCGCGGAAGAAGAGCCAGCACTGGGGCGACGGGATATCGTCGTAGACGAAGCAGATCTCGGCGCCCTCGGCATACCAGCGGCCCTCGGAGCACTCCCCGTCGAGGAAGGTCCAGGTCACGCGGCGGCCCGACCGGTACTGCTCCATTCCGTAGACCTCCCCGCCCACCCCGAAGGAAAGCGTCCGCCCTTCCGTGTAGGCCTCGAATTCGGCCGCGCTCATGGGGCGATCTTCCGCGGCCCGCGCATCGGGGGCGGCGGCAAGCATCGAGAACAGCGCGAGAACGAGGGCCAATCCGGCGTGAAGCCGCTTCGCGCCGCCGGGAACGGAAGCTCTGTGCATGGGTTGAGCATCGCAGATTCGCAGCCGCGTGCCAGTCACGATATGTCGAGCCCGGGCACCCCGCCCGGCCGCCGCAAACCCCCGGGGGCGCGGCCGGCCGCGGCGGGTCACCCGCCGGTCGCCGCCGGTGCCCTGCCTGCGGGAATCGGTTCGGGAACCGCTTGCAGGTCATGGCGCCAGCGAAGGGCGCGGGCATCCATGCTGCGCCGCCAAAGAGATGGGACAAGCGCGAGGGTGGCCATGGCAGGCAGGCTGCGCGGCAGGCGCGGCGCCTTGTCCGGCGCGGGCAGCTCGAGCGCGGGGAAGGCGCGGGACGGGTTGACGTGGTGGTCGGAGTGGCGCGGCGCGTTCAGCGTCATCGCCGCCGTGAACCAGTGCCGCGCGTTCCAGCTGTGGGCGAGGCCCATCGGCTCGCGGGAGCCATCGGGTCGCAGCGCCCGCTCGAGCCCGTAGTGCTGGACGTAGTCCGACATCAGGAGCTGCGCCTGTGCGTAGACAGCCAGCCCGGCCAGCGCCCCGAGCATGGGCCAGCCACCCGCCGCGAGGGCGAGGCCGAGGCAGGCGGCGCCGCCGCCGAGGTAGGTCGCGTAGGGCGTGCGCCACCACGGCACGCCGCCGCGCCGCCGCCGCTCGGCCGCGAGGCCGGCGCGGAACGAGCCGCTCCACGCCCGCAACGCGAAGGCGTAGTAGCTTTCACCGAGCCTTGCAGTGTTGGGGTCGCGCGGAGTGGCTGCGTGCACATGGTGGACGAGCCGGTGCGCCGAGGCATGGTGCCCGAAAAGAAGCGTCGTGTAGAGCAGCATGCCGAGGGCGCGCAGGTGCCGCGCGGGGCGATGGATCAGCTCATGCGCGTTGGCCATCGAAACCTGCCCGAAGAAGAGGCCGAACGCGAGCGCGGTGCCGGCCATCTCGAGCGGCCCGTGGCCCGTGGCGCCGACGATGGCCGCGAGCCCGAGGGGCAGGAGCGCGAGATGCGCCAGACCCAGCGCCGCAGAGAGCCAGGGAGCGGTGGGGAACTCGCTGGCATCCGGCGTAGCGGGCAGCGCGAGGCGGGTCAGCTCATCGGCAAGAAACGCGAAGAGGCTGAGATAGGCCGCCGCCAGGAGCACCCATGCACCGCCCCAGAGCGCCGCGGCGGCCAGCAGCGGCGGCGCCAGGAGTGTCACGGAGGCAAACACGATCGCGGCGCGCGGCATGAAATACCCTGGGCAAACGGCCCGCGACCCGGCCCCGAGGGGCGCAGGTTCCGGGCGAGGAACCGGTCCGCGAAACCTAGCACGAAAGCCGGAAGGGGCGAAGGCGCGGCCTAGCGGCAGCCCATGGCGCGGGCGAAGCCCCCGGGCGTGGCCGGAATGCCGAGCCGCAGCGTCTCGATCCTGCCGGAGGGCAGCAAGCGGCTGGCCTGAATCTCGGACCAGTCAGGCGCCGCGGTGATCATCTCGGGGCCATCTCCGCAATCACGCAGGCCGCCGGAGATGAAATCTTCGCCGATCCTGTGGTTGGTCGCCCCGCTCGCGGTGCCGACGGGCTCGAGCGTAACGCTGCCTTCGGTGCCCGGCAGGTAGCGCCAGACGGTGAGGATGCGGGCGAGATGCGGGCGATCGACATAGGCGATCTCCAAGCGACCGTCGCCATCGAGATCGGCCGCACCGAGGGGGGCCAGCCAGCGGAACCGCGTGCCGATGAAGGGCGTCGCGGCACGAAGCGACAGCGCCCCGTCGTTCAGCCCGTAAACGGAAAGACGCGCCCCGAGGTTCTCGTGGCTCTCCACCACGATCACCTCCGGCGCGCCGTCCCCGTCGAGATCGGCGAGGCGCGGCGCGAGATCCTCGAACACGATCGTGTCCGGCCAGCGCAGCGCGATCTGCCTGCCATCGGAGAGGATGGCCACGAGGCGTTCCCACTCCAGCGCATCGCCGAGCACCGCGTGGGGGTAGCGATCCGTGGCACCCTCGTAGCGTGCGGAGACGATTTCGGCCCGAGCGGGAAAGCCCGCCACGACGGCCAGCCCGAGGGCGAGGGCGGCGGCGCCCCGCAGCATTCTCAGATCTGCTTTTCCGGCATCTGCACCACGAGCCCGTCGAGCGCGTCGGTCACCTTGAGCTGGCATGTCAGGCGCGACCGTCCGGGCTTGGGCTCGAAGGCGAAATCGAGCATGTCTTCCTCCATCGGGTCGATCTCGGGAAGCTTGTCGAACCATTCCTCGGCCACGTAGACATGGCAGGTCGAGCAGGCGCATGCCCCTCCGCAGTCGGCCTCGATGCCGGGAATGTTGTTGTCGCGCGCGCCTTCCATGACCGTCAGGCCGTTGGGAACATCGACCACGTGCTGAGTGCCCCCGTGCTCGATATAGGTGATCTTCGCCATGGCTGGGTTTCAAACCTCTCCAGAATCCTGCATCGCCCTTCCCTAGCCAAGCCGCGGAACATGGGCCAGCCCCTTTCGGCAACGCTTGCGGCGGATGATATTCGTTCTATTTTTGTTCCATCTTCGCTCATCCCGGCGTTCCCCCGGGGCTGCCCTCCGGAGGCCATCTTGCCGCCCTCGCCGCCCTCGATCCGCGATGTCTCGCCGCCCCCGGGCGCATGGCCACGCCCGCCCGCGTGCTGCCCCGCGGCGCTGCTCGACCTGCCACCAAACGGCGCGCGCGTGACAGTGGCGGGGCTGGTGCTGCTGCGCCAGCGCCCGGGAACGGCAAAGGGCGTGATCTTCGTGACCCTCGAAGACGAAACCGGCGTGTGCAACGTGATCGTCTGGCGCAAGGTCTACGAACGCTTCCGGCGCGCGGTGATCTCGGGGCGGATGCTGCGCGTCACCGGCCGCCTGCAGCGCGAAGCGGGCGTGACCCATCTGCTTGCCGAGAGCATCGAGGATATCTCGTCCCTGCTCGACACCCTGCTGCGCCCCGAGATCTGCCGGGCGGCCGACCAGCCCTGAGACAGGGAATGGAAAGGCGACCCGGCAACGGCCCGCGGCTTTCTTCGCGCCGGCCCTTGGGATATGTTCGCCTCCACGGGCCGCAAGAGCCCGCGCGAGGCCGAGCATGAAGATCCACTCCTTGCCAGCGATCTGCGGTGCGGGACTTTGCCTTGCGATGCTTACCGCATGCGGCGCCGGGCCCTCGGCCGACGCGATCGTCGGCTTGGACGGGCGCCCAAGCCCCTCCGCGGCGGTACCCGCCCCCGAGGGCGCCCCGGCCGGAAGCTGCTGGGCCCGCGACACCACACCGGCCGTAGTGGAGAGCGTGACCGAGGAGGTCCTGGTGGCCCCGGCACGCTTCGCCGACGACGGCACGCTCCTGCAGGCGCCCGTTTACCGGGAGGAAACCCGCCGCGCGATCGTGCAGGAACGCCGCGAAATCACCTTCGAGACGCTCTGCCCGGAGGCACTGACGGTGGAATTCGTCGCCTCCCTGCAGCGTGCCCTGGCGGCGCGGGGGCACTTCATCGGGCCGGTCTCCGCGCAGATCGACACGCGCACCCGCCGCGCGCTGCGCGCCTACCAGATGCAGGAACTGGGCCTCGAAAGCGCCACGCTGGCGCGTGAGACCGCGCGCCGGCTCGGGCTCGTGCCGTGGGAACGGTCCGGCACGGGCTGACAGCAAGGGGGGCGCCGCTCCCGGGGCGCACACCGCGCCCCCGGCAAACCAGCCGCCGATGCGGGGAAGGAGCAAGCATGTGGCCGCGCCACCGCGCTGCCCTGCCCTGCCCTGCCCTGCCCGGCCCGGCCCTGACGTGCCCTGTGCACGTGTCAGGTAGCGAAGCTCCCGCCCGGCACAATCGCCGGGAGGGAGCCGGGCAACGGAGTCACGGCCGGGCAATGAAAGCGCCCGGCCTTGCGCTCCGCGTCAGCCCAGGGAGAGCGCCACGAACCGGGGATCGCCGGCCCGGCGGACAAGCAGCAGCAGCGAACGCCGGCCAGCGTCGCGAGCCTCCTCGATGCGCTCTTCGAGATCCGCCACCGTCTCGACCGGCTGCTGGCCGGCTTCGGTGATGAGATCGCCCGCGCGCAGGCCCTTCTCGAAGGCCTCGCTGTCCGGGGCGACATCGATCACGAGCAGACCTTCGGCGCCGCCGAGGCCGAATTCCTCGGCAAGTTCGGGCGTTGTCTGCGTCACCGTGAGCCCGAGGATCTCGCGTTCGACCGGTTCGGGTGCCGGCGCGGCTGCCGGGACAGTCGCCTCCGCCGTCTCCCGGCGGCCCAGCGTCACGTCGAGCGTGATCTCCTCGCCGTCCCGCAGAAGCGTGACGGGCACGGTTGCGCCCACGGCGGCGTTGCCCACGCGGCGCACAAGCTCGCGGGTATCCTCCACGGGCCGGCCGTCGAAGGCCGTGATCAGGTCACCCGCCTCGATACCGGCGTCCGCAGCCGGGCCTTCGGGTACGTCAGTGACGAGCGCGCCGGCCGCAGACGCCAGCCCGAGGCTCTCGGCGATATCGTCGGTCACGTCCTGGATGCGCACCCCGAGCCAGCCGCGGCGCGTTTCGCCGAACTCGCGAAGCTGATCGATCACGCCCACCGCGACCCGGCTCGACATTGCGAAGCCGATGCCGATGGAGCCACCGTTCGGCGAAAGGATCGCGGTGTTCACGCCGATGACCTCGCCATCCATGTTGAACAGCGGGCCGCCGGAATTGCCGCGGTTGATGGCGGCATCGGTCTGGATGTAATCGTCGTAGGTTCCCGAGAGAGCGCGGCCGCGGGCCGAGACGATGCCCGCCGAGACGGAGAAGCCCTGGCCGAGCGGGTTGCCCATGGCCATCACCCAGTCGCCCACGCGGGCGTCGTCGCTGTTGCCCCACGGCAAGAAGGGAAGCGGCTCGTCGGCCTCCACCTTCAGCAGCGCGAGGTCGGTGTTGGGGTCTGTGCCGATGACCTCGGCGCTCAGTTCCTTGCCCGAGAAGAACTCGATCGTGATCTCGTCGGCCTGCTCGATGACGTGGTTGTTGGTCACGATGAAGCCGTCTTCGGAGATGACGAAGCCCGACCCCAGCGCCGAGGAGCGGCGCGGCGGGCGCCCGTCCGGGCCGTTCCGGTCGAGGAAGTCGCGGAAGAAATCCTCGAACGGCGAGCCCTCGGGCACCATCGGGCC
>CAYXOX010000047.1:0-19980 GCA_964466745.1 uncultured Rhodobacterales bacterium | reverse complement strand
GGACGGGATGTCCCGAGGAGACGACAATGAACATGCTTTCACGCCGCGGCTTTCTTGCCGCAACTGCTGCCGCAATTGGCGCTGCACAAATGCCCCGCTTCGCCTTCGCGCAAGGGGTGGCACCGATCGGCCTCGCCGCCGCGACCCGCACCCTCGATATCGACGGGCGCGCGGCAACGGTCTTTGGCCTTGCCGGCCCCGGCGGTCAGGGACTGACCCTCGACCCCGGCCAGAGGTTCCGGGTGGACCTGACCAACGATCTCGATGTCGGCACCATCATCCACTGGCACGGCCAGATCCCGCCGAATGCGCAGGACGGCGTGCCGGACATGCCGATGCCCCTTCTCGCACCGGGTGAGACCCGATCCTACGATTTCGAGGCGCGGCCGGGCACGCACTGGATGCACAGCCATGTGCCGGTGCAGGAGATGCAGCTGCTCGCCGCGCCGCTGATCGTACGCTCGGCCGAGGACCTCGCTGCCGACCGGCAGGAGGTCGTGATGTTCCTGCATGACTTCTCCTTCAAGGCCCCCGAGGAGGTTCTGGCGGAGATCAGCGGTGGGCACGGTGTCGGACACGGCGCAGGCACTGGTGCCGGTGCGGAGCCCGATCAAGGCGATCCCATCGCAGGCATGGGGGCGATGCAGGGCATGGACCACGGAGCCATGGGCCACGGCGCCAGGGACGGCATGGGCAGCATGCCGATGGGCAACATGCCCGGAATGGGCCGGATGATGGGCATGGGCGGGATGATGGGCATGGGCGGCCAGATGGGCGGCATGGCCATGGACCTGAACGACTATGACTGGGACGCCTATCTTGCCAATGACCGCACCCTGTCGGACCCCGAGGTGGTGCAGGTCGAGCGTGGCGGGCGCATCCGGCTGCGGGTCATCAACGCCGCCGCGGCGACGGTGTTCTGGATCGACACCGGCGGGGCTCAGGCGCGCCTGATTGCGGCGGACGGACACGCAGTCCGGCCTGTCGCGGGCACCCGGTTCGGGCTGGCGATGGGCCAGCGGTTGGACATCGAGATCGACCTGCCGAACGAAGGTGGCGCCTGGCCGATCCTCGCCCTGCGCGAAGGCGCGCGGGAGCGCACCGGCCTGATCCTTGCCACGCAGGGGGCCGAGGTCCGTCGCCTCGATGCCATGGCGGAGACCGCAGCACCCGCGTTCGACACCGATCTAGCACAGGAGGCGCGCCTCATCGCCCGCGATCCCCTGCCGGATCGACCCGTTGACCGCAGCCAGATGCTGATGCTGGGCGGCTCGATGCAGCCCTATGTCTGGACGATCAACGGTGCCGTGTGGGGCCAGCACCGGCCGGTCACCGCGCGCAGCGGCGAACGGGTCGTGCTGTCGTTCCACAACATGTCGATGATGGCCCATCCGATGCATCTGCACGGGCATGTGTTCCAGGTCGTCGGCCTGAACGGGCGGCGTGTTGCCGGTGCGCTGCGCGACACGGTTCATGTTCCGCAGATGTCGATGGTCGATGTCGCCCTGGACGCCGGCGAGGCCGCCCGCTGGATGCTGCATTGCCATCACATGCCGCACCTTGCGACCGGCATGATGACCGAGTTCGCGGTCACGGCGCCGGTGTGATCCGGGCGGGGCGTCCGGACAGGGCGCCCCGACATCCCGACGCCGATCCCGTGCTGACCTGCCCCATGTTGTCGCGAGGGTCGGTCATTAGGCGCACCCTGCAGGTGAAAACCAGGAGGATGAGATGATGAACTGGAACGATATGGGCTCCGGAATGGGTTTCGGAATGGGGTTTGGCTGGCTCTTCGGCCTTCTGATCCTTGCGCTGGTGGTTTTGGCCATAGCAGCGCTGGTCAAGTATCTTCGGAAGTAGACGAAAGGACTTCTCAATGGATTACACAATCAACCGCATGATCCCCGACACCGGGATCGACGACGTCGACGCGCGCGCGCGAAAGGCCCTTGCCGACCACGGCTTCGGCGTTTTGACCGAGATCGACGTCAAGGCGACGATGAAGAAGAAGCTCGATGTCGAGATGCCCGCCTATCGCATCCTCGGCGCCTGCAACCCGAAGATGGCGCATCAGGCCATCGGGATCGAACCGCGCGTGGGTGCGATGCTGCCCTGCAACGTCATCCTGCGCGAGGTGGATGGCGGCGTGGAAGTCGGCGCCATCGATCCTGTGGCGTCGATGCAGGCGATCGAGAACGCCGAACTGACGGCCGTGGCGGGCGAGGTGCGCGACCTCCTGGCGAAGGCCGTCGCGGCAATCTGAGATGAGCCTGCGCGCCACCATTCTCGCGGGCCTTGCGATCCTCGGCATCGGACTGCTCGCTGTCTGGCATTTCGCGCCTTCGGTATTTGCCGAGGCGCGCAGCCTTCTGGAGCCCGAGCGTCTGGAAATGCTGGTGGCGCGCGCGGGTTTCTGGGGGCCGGTCCTGATCGTCACGCTCATGACCCTCGCGGTCGTGGCCAGCCCGATCCCGAGCGCGCCGATCGCGTTGGCGGCGGGAGCAGCCTATGGGCATGTCTGGGGGACCGTGCAGGTCGTGATCGGCGCCGAACTCGGGGCTCTGATCGCCTTCGGCCTCGCGCGGGTTCTGGGGCATGATGTCTTGCGGAGGGTTTTCGGGGACCGCGTCGATGCCGGGCTGCTCGGGTCGCAGGATGCGCTGACGGCGACGGTTTTCGCCAGCCGCCTGATGCCCTTCGTGTCCTTCGACATGATCAGCTACGCGGCCGGACTGAGCCGATTGCACGCCTGGCGTTTCGCGTTCGCAACACTGGCGGGGATCATCCCGGCAAGCTTCCTGCTGGCGCATTTTGGCGGCGAGGCAGTTAGCGGAGACCTCGGGCGCGCGACATGGGCGGTACTCGGACTTGGGCTCGTGACGGGGTTGCCGCTGCTCTGGGTGGCGCTGCGGCAGAAGCCTGAAAAGGAAAACCCATGACGAAAAGCGATTACGAGAAGAACAGCATTACCCTCCCGGGTGCTGTGGCCATGGGAACCGGCGTGATGATCGGCGCGGGCATCTTCGCCTTGACTGGCCAGATCGCCGAACTCGCCGGGCCGCTCTTCCCGCTCTCGTTCATCGTGGGCGCCATCGTGACCGCGTTCAGCGCCTACACCTACATCATGATGTCGAACGCGTATCCGTCAGCGGGCGGCATCGGGATGATCCTGAAGAAGGCCTACGGCCCGACATCGGTCGCGGCAGGCGCCGCCCTCCTGATGGCGCTGTCGATGGTGATCAACGAAAGCCTCGTCGCGCGCACCTTCGGCACCTACACGCTGCGGGCGTTCGGTGGCGATCCGGACAGCATCCTGGTGCCGGTGCTCGGCGTCGGGCTGATCGTCTTCGCGTATCTCGTGAACGCCTCCGGCACCCGGTCGGTCGGGCTGTTCTCCATCATCATGGCCGTGTTCAAGGTGGGCGGGATCGCGCTGTTCGGCGCGGCCGGTCTTTGGGCGAGCGGCATCTCGTTCGAGGCGAAGGGTGATGATATTGCAGCCACAGGGTTCGTGGCGTCGGTTGCGCTGTCGATCCTGGCCTTCAAGGGCTTCACGACCATCACCAACAGCGGCGCCGAGGTCACCGACCCGCACCGCAACGTGGGCCGCGCCATCATCTGGTCGATCGCCATCTGCGTCGTCGTCTATCTGCTGGTGGCCTTCGCGGTCGGCTCCAGCCTGCCGCTCCACCGTATCGTGGCGGCGAAGGACTACGCGCTGGCCGAGGCCGCCGAGCCCGCCCTCGGGCAAACCGGCTTCTACCTGACGGTGGCGCTGGCGCTGGTGGCTACTGCGTCGGGTCTGATCGCCAGCGTGTTCGCGGTCTCGCGGATGCTGGCGATGCTGACCGACATGAAAATGATCCCGCACAGCCATTTCGGGATGCCGGGCACGATCAAGGACCACACACTCGTCTACACGGTCGTGATCGCTGGCTTCCTGACGGTCTTCTTCGACCTCGGCAGGATCGCTTCCCTCGGGGCCTTCTTCTATCTGGTGATGGACATGATCATCCACTTCGGCGTGTTCCGGCATCTGCACGAGGAGATTGGCGCGCAAGGCTGGGTATTGATGACGGCGATCGCCCTGGACGCCGTGGTGCTGGCCGCCTTCGCTGCGATGAAGTGGCAGTCCGACCCCATGATCGTCGTCCTGGGTGCGATCGGCATGGCGCTGGTGTTCCTGTTCGTCGGGATCTTCCTGGCGCGCAATCCGGTCGGGGAAGGCGCTCACGACCATCACTAAAAGGGGCTTGAGCTTCCAGTCTTTGGAAGCGGCAAGCAAGACACATCGAAAGGCTTGCAGACCATGGAGCACGATCACCATCACGCAACGCCCGACATCCCGGCTGGGGCCGAGACGGCGAAAGACCCGGTCTGCGGGATGACGGTCGCGGTCAAGCCCGATGGGCATCACGCGGAGTTCCAAGGCGAGACCTTCCATTTCTGCTCCCAGAAGTGCCAGACGAAGTTCAAGGCGGATCCGTGGTTCTATGCCTCTGGCCGCGCGTCCGGGCAGAAGAAGGCGGCCCAAGAAAACGTCCAGTACACCTGTCCGATGCATCCGGAGATCGTCCGCGATGCGCCGGGGTCCTGCCCGATCTGCGGCATGGCGCTGGAACCGATGGTGCCGTCGGACGCGCCCAGCGAAGAGCTGACCGACTTCGTGCGGCGGATGTGGATTTCCGCCGCGGCGGCGGTGCCGCTTGTCATCCTGACAATGGGCGAACTGGTGGCGCTGCCGGTGCGGGACTGGATCGGGCATCAGACAGCGAGCTATCTCGAGTTCCTGCTCGCGACACCGATCATCCTCTGGGCAGCGCTGCCGTTCTTTCGGCGGGGCCGGGATTCGATCGTGAACCGCAGCCCCAACATGTGGACGCTGATCAGCCTCGGCGTGGCGGCGGCGTACCTCTATTCGATCGTCGCGACCTTCCTGCCGGGGGTTTTCCCCGAACAGTACCGGATGGGACCCGGCGTCGGCACCTACTTTGAGGCAGCCGTGGTCATCGTCACTCTGGTCTTCGTGGGCCAGGTGCTGGAGTTGCGGGCGCGTGAACGCACAGGCGACGCGATCCGTGCGCTTCTGGACCTTGCACCCAAGACCGCACGGCGCATCCTGCCGGACGGCACCGAATATGACGCGCCGCTGGAGAACATCATGGAGGGCGACCGGCTTCGCGTGCGCCCCGGCGACGCGGTCCCGGTCGACGGAACGGTGATCGAGGGCCGGTCTTCGCTGGACGAAAGCATGCTGACCGGCGAGTCGATGCCAGTGGAAAAAGGTCCGGGCGATGATGTGACCGGGGCCACGATCAACAAGAACGGCAGCCTGGTAATCGAGGCGGGCAAGGTTGGCGCGGATACGGTGCTCGCACAGATCGTGGCCATGGTGTCGAACGCGCGACGGTCCCGCGCTCCCATTCAGGGGCTGGCGGACCGGGTGTCGGCAGTCTTTGTGCCAACCGTTGTCGCCATTGCAATCATGGCCTTCATTGTCTGGCTGATCTTCGGCCCGGAACCCGCGCTGGTCTTCGCCATCGCATCTGGTGTGTCGGTGTTGATCATCGCCTGCCCCTGCGCGCTTGGTCTCGCCACGCCAATCTCGATTACCACGGCGGCGGGGCGTGGCGCGCAGGCGGGCGTGCTGATCAAGGACGCCGAGGCGCTGGAGCGTATGGCGGGTGTCGATACGCTCATCGTCGACAAGACCGGCACCCTGACCATGGGCAAGCCGAAGCTTACGGATACGGTCGCGCTTGGGAATTTGACCGAGATGGAGCTGCTGTCGCTGGCTGATGCGCTCGAGCGCGGTTCGGAACACCCGCTGGCCGAGGCGATCGTCGAGGGGTCCGAGGCGCAGGGAGCCCCGCGTCAGGAGGCCACGGACTTCGACGCCGTCACCGGCAAGGGTGTGCGCGGCACGGTGGGTGGACGTGCAGTGGCGCTCGGCAACACGGCGATGATGCGGGAGATGGGACTGGACACGGGGGCGGCCGACGCGAAGGCCGACACCCTGCGCGCCGAGGGCAAGACCGCGATGTTCATCGCCGTCGATGGCGCGCTTGCCGGCATCGTGGCGGTGGCCGACCCGATCAAGGACGGCACCGCGCAGGCCATCAGAGAACTCCATGCCAAGGGGCTGCGCGTCATCATGGCAACGGGCGACAACGAGCGCACGGCGCAGGCAGTGGCGGGCAAGCTGGGGATCGACGAGGTGCGCTCGGGCATCCTGCCCGAAGCGAAGAAGGACCTGATCGACCAGCTGCGCCGCGATGGCCACAAGATCGCCATGGCGGGCGACGGAGTGAACGACGCCCCGGCGCTGGCCGCAGCCGATGTGGGCATCGCCATGGGCACGGGCGCGGATGTTGCGATGGAAAGCGCCGGCATCACCCTGCTGGGCGGCGACCTGATGGGCATCGTGCGGGCGCGCAAGCTCGCCCGCGCCACCCTGCGCAACATAAAGCAGAACCTGTTCTTCGCCTTCGCCTACAACGCGCTTGGCGTGCCGATTGCGGCAGGACTGCTCTACCCGGTCACCGGCCTACTGCTCTCGCCGATGATCGCGGCGGCCGCCATGAGCCTGTCTTCGGTCTCGGTGATCACCAACGCGCTGCGACTGAGGCGGGTCGATCTCTGAGCTGTCGGCACACCACACCAATCAGAAAGGAAAACCAGATGACCCATGAAACGATTTCTCGCCGCACGATCCTGGTCGGAGCGACCGCGCTCGTGGCCACCTCGCCCCTTCGGACGTTGGCGCAAGGCGTGGGTCCGTCGATCCATGTGATGAAGGACCCCAACTGTGGCTGCTGCTCGGCCTGGATCGATATCCTCGCGAATGACGGTTTCGCAGTCACGACCGAGGCGAGCGCCGGAACGCTTCTGATGCGCCACAAGCTGGACAACGGCATCCCGCAGGAGATGGTCTCCTGCCATACGGGTCGCGTGGACGGCTATATGATCGAGGGCCACGTCCCCGCTGCCGACATTCGCCGTCTGCTGGTGGAACGCCCCGACGCGGTCGGCCTCGCAGTGCCCGGCATGCCCTACGGCTCGCCCGGAATGGGGCCGGAAAGTGAGCGCGAGGCCTATGACGTGTTCCTGATCCAGCGCGACGGATCGGTCGAGATTTTCACCAGCTACTCTGCCGCATGACCTTGAAGCTTCGCCTCCGCTTCTGATCAGGGGCGAGAACACATGCGCACCTGCTTGCGCATCACGGCGTAGTCGTTCAGCATTTCGGGGATCACCGGTCCCTCCGGCAGCAGGGCCGGTTCCTCGGCCGCTCGAGCCTGGAACTCGCGGCTATACTGGACCTCCGGTGCGCAGACGGTCGCGACGCGGGGTTCACAAGCGACCGTTGGGCAGCCGCTCAGCAAGCTCGTGGCGATTGCGAGGACGGCGAGCCGCTGCTTCCAGCATCCGGCGTTGCACGTCATTTGCCCTCTCTTTGGTTTCGAGACGTTCGGCCTGCGCCAGCTGCCCGCAGGCACATCGCGCCAATCGCGGTGGAAGGTCGTGGTCATGGGGGCCTGCGAAAACGAAAAACCCGCCTCGGGGGCGGGTCATTGCTTTCTGATGAATGGCGATGGGGCGCGGCTACGGGCCGCCGCCGAAGATCTTCAGCTTGATGGCGATGCCAGCCAGCAATGCCAGCGTGACGCCGGTGGTGATCATGCGGACGGCGGTCTGCATGGCGGTGCGGGACAGGATGAGCGGGAAGGCGGCGTTGCGGGAAGGCGGTCGAGCTTGGCGATGACGAGCGTCGCGCCCGTGAGGCGCGAAAGGTCGATGGTCTTCTGCAGTTCCGGCCGGTCGGCCTTGCGGCCGGATTCGATCTCGGTGAAGCGGGCGGTGACATCGGCCCCGCATGTGAGGAATTCGAGAGATGGACCGTCGTCCTCTCCGCACCGATTTTGCGCCCTTTGATGATGGTTTTGACGCGATAGCGCAGTCCTTTTTGCACGCCTTTGGCGGGCCGACGCCAAGCTCAGGCATCGGGATCGAAGAAGGAACGCATCATGGCATTGGTCGATAACACCCCGCGAAAGCGTCGCGTATCGCTCTCCGTTGCTTCTATCCTCCGTCGGGTTCGAAAGATGTTGCCGGTGCGGGTGCTGTCTCTTCGCGACGTCGACGCTCGGACGCGCGCGGATTGCGGCTTCCCCGCGCCCCCCCAGGACGCATTCTATCGGCAGTTCTCCGAGCGTGGCCTCAGGTAGCAGGGACGCCGGCCCGGCGCAGGCCGTCGACGAAACGCTCGAGATGGGCCGCGCGCGCGAAGGGATAGCTGTCTCGCGCTACGGCCAAGGAGAACTCGGGCTGAAGGAGATGAAGCTTTGCGAGTGCATCCGCAGCGAGCTCCGGCTCACCCAGACCGCCGAATACGGCGACGCAGCGTTGGAGCCCGCGTACGAAGCGGGGCGCGATGGCAACCATCTGCGAGGCGGCCGCCAGCGAGGCTTCCGCGTCTTCGAGCAGGAATTGGTTCAACGCGGTGTCGACCAGAACGACCGCCCTTGCGGGATATCTCGGGTTGAGGCGCGGTATCATGTGCAGCCGCTCGATCGCTTCCTCGAGCTCGCCCGCCCACCCGAGCACGCAGGCCGCGGCGTGCTGCGCGAGGGGCGCCGATGGATTAAGGTTGGCCGCCTCCCTCCCGTGGAAGACCCCCGTCACGTGGTCCCGTTCGCCGAGGGTCGCCCACATGCCGCGGACGGCGTGGGCCTCCCAGTCGGTCGGATCCAGGTCCAGCGCTTCGCGCGTCGTCTCCGCGACGCGCGCGAGCCGGTCCTGCCGCTCGCTTCGTGGGCCGATCACGGAAAGCCGGAAGTTGACGGACGCCATGCGCGACCAGGCGCGCGCATAGTCGCGCTCGCGCCGGACAGCCTCCTCCAGGAGAGGGAGCTGCGCGTGATTGCTGGCCACGGTTCCGTATCCCGGGCCGCCTCCGCGCTCGATCTCGACGGCCTGCGCGACCAGTTGCCAAGCACGCGGGTCCGTCGGCCTTGCCCGGACGACCCGCTCCGCTTCGGCGCGCCCTATCTCGGGCTCCAGACGCGCGACGACCGCATGGCTCGTCTCCTCCTGAAATCGGAAGACATCCTCGAGGGTGCCGTCAAACGCCTCCGACCAGAGGCTGCGGCCGTCGGCGGCCTGCACGAGCGCGGCGGTCAAACGCACCTTTGTCCCGGCGCGCCTGAGACTGAGCGAGAGAACGTAGGTTGCCTCGACCGTGGCAGCTTGCGCGCGCAGGTTCCCGTCGGCCTTCGGGTCGACCGCCTCCGGACCGATAACGGGAAACCATCGCCAGTAGGCCAGGGTCGTCCTCAGATCGTCGACGAGGCCCCGCGCCAGCAACACGTCATTGGCGTCGCCGGTCAGGACGTCGACGGGCAACAGAAGGATGGCCGGGCGCTTGAGCATCTCCGCCGTACCGGAGAACGACCTTGGTCCTATGGCCGCGAGATCGGCTCTGAGCCTGGCGAGTTCAGATCCGGGGTGCGTATCGAGTTCGTGCTTGAGGCGCTGCGCGAAGGCGTCGAAGCGAGCCACGGCCTCGGGCTCTCTGCCTTCCATGGCGAGGGCCCGCATCTCGGCTCGAAGCGCTGTTTCAGACAGACGATCGAGGTCGGTGAGACTGCGCGCCGCGTCCTTCAGTTCCTTGGGGTTTCCGGAAGCCTCTGCGGCAACGATCCGGGCCTCCGCCAAGTCAATTCGGAGTGCGTCCAGGGCCCGCCCGGTCTCAAGGCGCCAGTCCTCGAAGGGCCCGGACCGGAAATCGAGGCCTTCGAGAAACGAGCCGCTGGGGATTAGTTCGCCCCTTCTGTCCTCAAGCGCCCAGACATCGACCACGACGCGGCTGTTCGGGGCGAGGGCAATCTGCTCCTTGTCGGACTGGATTATTCCGGAGGCGGGCCCCAAGGCACGCCGAAGCGTCGTGAGTTCCTGCCGGAGCGATGCGCGCGATTGTGCCTCGCTGCGATCGGGCCAGAGCAGGGCCGCAGCACGATCACGCGGAACACTCCGCCCCTTCGAGATCAGTATCAATGCGAGAAGGCCTCGACCCCGACGCGACCTGATGTGCAGAGGCTTTCCCTCGCACATTATGTTGAACGAACCAAGGAGCGACACTTCGACGGACATCATCGATGGTATCATGGCACGGCCATCCTAGTCTCGCTAGCTGCCGGCGCTTGCGAACCCCTTATACGCCGACCCGGGGCTCGCTGCCGCCAGCACCTCAGGCGACTGTCCGAAGTCGCGACAGGATGTCCGCAGCAAGCTTGTCGCACCCCTCTTGGTTATTGAGATAGGTGATGCAGCGAAGTGACCGGAGATCAAATGGGACGTCATCCATATTCTGGGTAATAAGGATCACTTCTTTGCCGAGAGTATGCGCGATGCCAGCCTCGTAGAAGACGTTTGGGTTCTTTCCCGATAGGTCACAGATCACCACCCGTGAGGTGCAAATCAATTCAACAATATCGTGCATGATATGGGCGTGCATCCAGAAGTCGTCTGCTCGGCGGCACTCATACCCCTCGGGCTCAATCGCCGCCTTCACTGTTCTGTGCACGCTGTCGAAGCCCCCCGAGAACGGCATCATCATAGAGACCAGCTTTGGCTTGACCGGATTGCTGCTTAGCTGAAAGACAGTCGGAACAGGGCGCTGGGCTGCTTTCTGGCGGTACAGGACCTGAAACAGGTCGACGCCCTTGATCGCCCAATGATTCCGGTGAAACTCAAACTCTTCAATGTGTAGCTCAGATGCCAATGCATAGATATCGGCATTGGTCAGTACTGGGACGTCAGGGTCGACAGCGTATTGGAGATGGTACTCGCGCCCGCGTTTTTGCACCCTCGTGAGCCATCCGAGATACACGACCTCGTCGGCAGTGCCTTCGTCCATGAGAATGGTCGGCAGATCGAGGACGGCGCTAACATCCAGGTTGCCGCTCGGCTTGAATTCATCCGACAGCTGATCGCTTGTATATTCTAAAACACGCTCCGCCATGATCGAACCACGGCGATCGCTCTCAAGACCCCCCGAAACTATCAGATTGAACATTCACAACTCCTGTCTCTCCCCAGCCGTGATATCCAAGGCCGAGTTCTCCTACAACGCGAAGTCCAGGCCCAGCGGCAGGAAGCGACCCCCATCGCTACGACGCAGCCGGCCAGAGCCCCCACCGGCTACGCCTCCTGCATGTTCGGTCTCTGTTTCGGTCGATAGCGATGGAAACAGGGCGCGCAGTTTTGGCGGAGTCGCGAGTCAGGCCATTGGAAAGGCTATGAAATTTTCGACCGAACCGAAATCGACGCGGTTCGCCCGACCAGAGACGAGAGGCCATTCAGAGACGGAAATCGCTAGGTGCCCGCGTCTCAGCGGTTCGCACCCATCCGGCAAACCCCTTTGAAAACAGAAGAAAATTCTCCTCTGGCGGGCGGCCTGAGTGGGTTCGCAATGGTGATGGTGGCGGAGAGACAGGGATTCGAACCCTGGAGACGGTTTCCCGCCTACACACTTTCCAGGCGTGCGCCTTCGACCACTCGGCCACCTCTCCGTGGCGGTCTCCTTACATGGGCTCGGGCCGGAAGTTCAAGAGGGCAGGGGCGTTGCGGCCGCCATGGAGGCGGCCGCGCGAAGCGGATGGGGCGGCGCGGCGCCACGCTTCAGATGTCCAGCGTGTGTTCCCGCTCCCACCGCGAGAAATGGGAGACGAAGCTGTCCCATTCCTGGCACTTGAGCTTGAGGAAGGCGGTCGCGAAGGCCTCGCCCAGCAGCCCGCGCAGCGCCTTGTCGCTCTCGAAGGCGCGCAGGGCATCGAGCAGGTTGAGCGGCAGCCGTTTCGCCCCGCGTGCCTTGTCGGCCTCGGTGTACATGTTGATGTCGCGTCGCCGGCCCGGGTCGAGGTCGCTGCGCACCCCGTCGAGCCCGGCGGCGATGATGACCGCCTGCAGCAGGTAGGGGTTCGCCGCGCCATCGGGCAGCCGCAGCTCGAAGCGGCCCGGCCCCGGCACCCGCACCATGTGGGTGCGGTTGTTGCCCGACCACGTGACGGTGTTGGGCGCCCATGTGGCGCCCGAGAGCGTGACTGGCGCGTTGATGCGCTTGTAGCTGTTCACCGTCGGGTTGGTGATCGCCGTCATGCCGGTCGCGTGGGCCATGATCCCGCCGAGGAAGGCGCGGCCCTTCTCGGAAAGGCCGAGCTCGGAGGTGGCGCTGCCCGGAGCGGGATCGGCGGCGAAGATGTTGATCGCCGCGTCCTTGCCGGGCGCGTCCCACACCGAGACGTGGCAATGGCAGCCGTTCCCGGTGAGCCCTTCGACGGGCTTGGGCATGAAGGTCGCGCGCAGCCCGTGCTTCTCGGCAACCGACTTGACCATGAACTTGAAGAAGGAGTGCTTGTCGGCGGTGGCGAGGGCGTCGTCGAACTCCCAGTTCATCTCGAACTGGCCGTTCGCGTCCTCGTGGTCGTTCTGGTAGGGCCCCCAGCCGAGCTCCAGCATGTAGTCGCAGATCTCGCGGATCACGTCGTAGCGGCGCATCACGGCCTGCTGGTCGTAGCAGGGCTTCGCCGCGGTATCGAACGGATCGGAGATCGCCGCGCCCTCCGGTTCGAGCAGGAAGAACTCGGCCTCGACCCCGGATTTCACGTGCATGCCCTCGCGCGCCGCCTCGGCGATCATCCTGCGCAGCACGTTGCGCGGCGCCTGATCGACCTCCGCGCCCTCCATCACGCAGGTGCCCGGCACCCAGGCGACCTCCGGCTTCCAGGGCAGCTGGATCACGGCATCGGCGTCGGGCACGGCCAGCATGTCGGGGTCTGCCGGGGTCATGTCGAGCCAGGCGGCGAAGCCCGCGAAGCCCGCGCCCTCGGCCTGCATCTCCGCGATGGCCTCCGCCGGCACCAGCTTGGCGCGCTGCGCACCGAACAGATCGGTGAAGGAAATCATGAAATACCTGACGCCGCGCTCCCGCGCGAAGGCTGCCAAGTCCAGTGTCATGTCCGGTCCCCCTGTGTGTTTTGTCTTTTCGTATCGGTATCCTGTCGCGCGAAGCTCACATGGTCGTGCCGGGCTTTCCCGGATACCAGTCGGTGCCGGCGAGCGGCACCTTCGCCATCGCGGCCGCTTCCATGGTGAGCGCGCAGAGATCCTCGGGCTCGAGGCTGGAGAGCTTGGACTTGCCGCAGGCCCGCGCGAGCGTCTGCGCCTCCAGGGCCATCACCGCGAGGTAGTTGCGCAGCCGTCGCCCGCCCTCGATGGGGTCGAGCCGGGCGGCCAGCGTCTCGTCCTGGGTGGTGATGCCGGCCGGGTCGCGCCCCTCGTGCCAGTCGTCGTAGGCGCCGGCGGTGGTGCCGAGCGCGCGGTATTCCGCCTCCCAGCGCGGGTCGTTGTCGCCCAGCGCGATCAGCGCCGCCGTGCCGATGGAGGTCGCATCGGCGCCGAGTGCAAGGGCTTTCGCGACATCGGCGCCCGAACGGATGCCCCCCGACACCACGAGCTGCACCTTGCGGTGCATCCCCAGGTCCTGCAGCGCGCGGACGGCTTCGGGGATACAGGCGAGAATGGGCTGGCCGACATGCTCGATGAACACGTCCTGGGTGGCGGCGGTGCCGCCCTGCATCCCGTCGAGCACCACCACGTCGGCCCCGGCCTTCACCGCCAGCGCGGTGTCGAAATAGGGGCGCGCGCCGCCCACCTTCACGTAGATGGGTTTCTCCCAGCCGGTGATCTCGCGCAGCTCGAGGATCTTGATCTCCAGATCGTCGGGGCCGGTCCAGTCGGGATGGCGGCAGGCGCTGCGCTGGTCGATCCCCTTGGGCAGCGTGCGCATCTCCGCCACGCGATCGGTGATCTTCTGGCCCAGGAGCATGCCGCCGCCGCCCGGCTTCGCGCCCTGGCCGACCACCACCTCGATGGCATCGGCGCGGCGCAGATCGTCGGGGTTCATCCCGTAGCGCGAGGGCAGGAGCTGGTAGACCAGCAGCCTGGAGTGCCCGCGCTCCTCCTCGGTCATGCCGCCGTCGCCGGTGGTGGTGGAGGTGCCGGCGAGCGTGGCGCCGCGGCCCAGCGCCTCCTTGGCCTGGCCGGAGAGCGCGCCGAAGCTCATGCCGGCGATGGTGATGGGGATGTCGAGCTCGATCGGCTTTTTCGCATGGCGCGTGCCGAGCACCACGCCCGTGTCGCATCGCTCGCGGTATCCCTCCAGCGGATAGCGCGACATCGACGCGCCGAGGAAGACGAGATCGTCGAAATGGGGCACCCGGCGCTTGGCGCCGCCGCCGCGGATGTCGTAGATGCCGGTGGCCGCCGCCCGGCGGATCTCGGCGTTCGCCGCGTCGGTGAAGGTGGCCGAGGGGATGGGCGGCGTGCGCGGCGCGCGCGGGCTTTCATCGTTCATGGTGGCTGGGTCCTCAATAGGCGCCGGCATTGTCGACATGGAAGTTGTAGAGCCTGCGGGCGGAGCCGTAACGGCGAAACTCCTCGGGCCGCGCATTGCAGCCGCCGCGCTCCAGCAGGTCCGCCAGCTGCGCGAGGTGCTCGGGGCGCATCTCCTTTTCCACGCAGTCCGCGCCGAGGCTCCTGACGCTGCCGCGCACGAAGAGGCGCGCCTCGTAGAGGCTGTCGCCCAGCGCGTCGCCCGCATCCCCGCAGACGACGAGGGTGCCGGCCTGCGCCATGAAGGCGCTCATGTGGCCGACGTTGCCGTGCACCACGATGTCGATGCCCTTCATCGAGATCCCGCAGCGCGAGGAGGCGTTGCCCTTTATCACCAGCAGGCCGCCGCGCCCCGTGGCGCCCGCGTACTGGCTCGCGTCGCCCTCGATCACCACCGTCCCCGACATCATGTTCTCGGCCACGCCCGGCCCGGCAGAGCCCTCGATGTGCACGTTGGCCTGCTTGTTCATCCCCGCGCAGTAATACCCCGTCGGGCCCCGAACGGTCACCTCGATGGGGGCGTCGAGACCCACGGCGATGGCATGGGCGCCGCGCGGGTTCAGGATCTCCCAGGCCGTCCGGTTGGTTTCGGCATGCTGGGCCTGGAGCGCGGCGTTGAGCTCGCGCAGGGAGGTTTCGGCGAGGTCGATGGTCTGCATCAGTGGGTCCAGAAATAGACGGTTGCAGGTTCGGGCTCCCAGACGCGGGCATGCTCGATGCCGGGCAGGTCCGCGAGGGCTCGGTACTCCGAGCCGAAGGCGACGTACCGGTCGGTCTCGGCGAGGACGGCGGGCTTGCAGGCGATGGGATCGCGCAGCACCCCGAAGCCGTCATGGGTGCCGACGACGAAGGTGAAGAAGCCGTCGAGGTCGTCGAGCGAGCTTTCGAGCGCTTCGCCGAGGCTCGCGCCTTCGCGCATCCTCCAGGTCAGGTAGGCGGCGGCGACCTCGCTGTCGTTCTCGGTCTCGATGCGCACGCCCTCGCGCCGCAACATCCGCCGCAGGGAGTTGTGGTTCGAAAGCGAGCCGTTGTGCACGAGGCACTGGTCCGGCCCGGTGGAGAAGGGATGTGCGCCCAGCGTGGTCACCGCGCTTTCGGTGGCCATCCGCGTGTGGCCGATCCCGTGGCGGCCGGCCATGGCGGTGAGGGCGAAGCGCGCGGCCACGTCCCGCGGCAGCCCCACCTCCTTGTAGATCTCGATGGTGTCGCCCGCGCTCATCACGCGGATGCCGGGGCGCAGCTCGGCGAGCGCGGCCCGCGCCGCCTCGCCCGCGCCGTCGGGCAGGTCGATCACCGCGTGGGTGTCCTTCACGGCAAGCGTTACCGCCTGGCCGAGCCGCGCGCCCAGGGCCTCGGCGAGCCCGTCGAAATCGGCCTCCGGCGCGGCCGACTGCACGGTCAGCTTGTCGCGCCCCGCGGCCCCGGCGCCGTAGACGGCGATCCCGGCGCTGTCGGGCCCGCGGTCGGTCATCGTGACCAGCATGTCGGTCAGAAGACTGCCGAGCCTCGGCTCCAGCTCCCTGTCCTTGAGGAACAATCCCACGATGCCGCACATGGCCGTTGTCTCCAGCTCGTCGTCCCGGCCCGTCCGGGAGCGAGTCGCAGCCTAGCGCGCCGCCCCGCCCCCCTCAACTTGGAAGAAACAAATTTGCCCCTCAGGCAATCTTCCCGGCGGAGAGCCGTGCGCCCCTGCCTTCATCTTGGCCCAAATGCTCCCGCCGGAGGCGGTTGCGCGGGCAGGCGCCGGGCCGGCCCGTGCCGCGGCGGCGTCACGGCGGGGTCTTTCCGGGCACGTCCCACGCGGAACACGCGGCCGTGCCCGGTCAGGGCAACTGCGGATAGGCGATGATCGAAAGATAGCGCGCCGGCAGGTCCACCAGCCCCTCCGGCCCGTGGGGGGCGTCGGCGTCGAAGAACAGCGTGTCGCCGGGTTCGAGCCGGTAGAGCCTGT
Source organism: uncultured Rhodobacterales bacterium (assembly GCA_964466745.1). Lineage (GTDB taxonomy): Bacteria > Pseudomonadota > Alphaproteobacteria > Rhodobacterales > Rhodobacteraceae > CAYXOX01. The sequence continues at coordinate 3,575 of CAYXOX010000047.1, read as the reverse complement.
CGCCGTGGCGGTAGTCCACCACGCCCTCCAGCATGTAGAGCGTCTCCACGCCGCCGTGCTGGAAGGTCGGAAACACGTCGGAGCTTTCGCTCAGCGTGATGAGGTAGGGCTCGACGACGACGCCGCTGGCGTTGCCGCCGAGATGCCCCAGGAGCTTGTACTGGTGTCCGGCGCGGGTGCCGGCGCGCTCGGTTTCCACCCCGCGTCCGGCCCGCGTGTGCACCGCCGGGCGATGCTCCTCGTAGCGGCGCAGGAAGGCGGTGAGCGGCACGCCGAGCGCGTGGGCGAGGCTGCGCAGGCTGGTGAGTGAGGGCGAGGTCAGCCCGTTCTCGATCTTCGAGAGCATGCCCGCCGAGATGCCGGTGACGGCGGCGAGTTCGGCCACCGTCATCCCGCGCTGGCGCCGGCAGGCGCGCACCTCGCGGCCGATGGCCACCTCGAGGACCTTCTCGCGCTCCTCGCGCAGCGCGTGGGGGTTCTGCCGCAGGTCGGCCATGGCAACTGTCTCCGGCGTCTCCCGCACCAGTATGGCGCGATTCTCGCCCCGGGAAAGAGGCGGCGCGCCCCCCGCCGCCGGCCCGTTCAGCCCTTCCGGCCGAAAAGCCCGCGCAGCCAGGCCCGGAAGGCGCGCCAGAGCAGGGAGGTGCCCGACAGCGAGGAGGAGGCGGCCTGCGCCGGCGCGCGCGGCGCTGCCGGACGTGCGTGCGGCCCGGCATCCGCGCCCGCGTCGCCCGCTGCCGCCCCCGCGCCTGCCTCCGAGGCAGGAGCGAGCTGCGCCTCGGCATTCTTGACGAAATCGTCGATCAGAACCTTCGCGATTTCCTCCACGATGCCGGTGCGGCCGAACTGGGCGATGGCGCCGGAGAGCTGGATGTCGCTGTCCACCTCCACCCGGGTGCCGCCGCCGGCCTCCGAGAGCCGGCAGTCGAGCGACATGCGCCCGCGGCTGCCGCCGCGCTTGTCCACGCCCTTGCCCTTCGCGGAGATGGCGTGGGCGGCCTCGTCGTAGTCCACCTGCGCCGACCCCTCGAAGGCGGTCTGCACGGGGCCGAGCTTGACGCTCATCCGCCCCTTGTGGGCGCCGTCCTCGCCCTGGCCGAGATACTCCGCCCCGGGCAGGCAGTCGGCCACGGCCGGCACGTCCTTGAAGAAGGCCCAGACCTCGGGAAGCGGCCGGGCCACCTCGAATGCGTTGTTGAGTTTCATGCTGTCATCGTCGTCCTTGTTGCGGGAGATGCAAGCCGGGCCCGCAAGGCCGGCCTTCCCCCATTTTCACCTGTTTTCCGCCGGCGCGGGCCGGCGGCCCGGCGCGCCTGTCACTCGTTCCTCAGCGGCGCTCCTCGCGCACGAAGGGTTCGCCCAGCGCGCCGGGTGCGCCGCTGCCGCGCGCCCGCAGGCTGGCCCAGACCATCACCGTCAGCGTGGCCACGTAGGGCAGCATGAGCACGAAATACTGCGGGACCTGCAGGCCGATGGCCGCCACCCGCGGGATGAGCGCCTCCACCAGCCCGAAGATCACGGCGCCGGCGAGTGCCGGCCAGAAGCGCCAGCGCGCGAAGATGACCAGCGCGATGGCGATCCAGCCACGGCCGCCCGACATCCCGTCGACCCAGATCTTCGATACCACGACGGAAAGATACCCGCCGGCCAGCCCCACGATCATCCCGCACACCACGACGGCCGCGAGCCGGTAGAGCGTCACCGAGACACCCGCGCTGTCGGCGGCCTCGGGGTTTTCGCCCACCGCGCGGATGCGCAGGCCGAACTCGGTGCGCCGAAAGACCCAGACGGTCGCCGCGAAGAGCGCGATGGTCAGGTAGACCACCGCGTCCTGACCGAAGACGAGGCGCCCGAGCACCGGGATATCGCCCAGCGGCCCGAGGTCGAGCGGCCTGAGGCCGGTGAAGGGCTTGTTCGTCCAGCCCTGCAGGTTCGCCACGAGGGTGGAAAGCCCCTGCGCAAAGAACACCAGCGCGAGTCCGGCGATCACCTGGTTCACCCGCAGGTACACCGCGAGCGCGGCGAAGAGCAGCGAAAGCAGCCCGCCGGCCACCACCGCCGCGCCGAGGCCCGCCCATGGGTTGCCCAGGGTCAGCACCGCGCCGGCGCCGGCCATGGCGCCCACGAGAAGGTAGCCCTCCGCGCCGAGGTTGAGCACGCCCGAACGCTCGGAGATCACGAGGCCGAGCGTCGCCAGCGCGAAGGGCACGGCGAACTGCGGGGCGATGGCGATCCAGTTGTAGAGAAACTCCATGGCCTCACTCCACCCGGTGGACGCGGTGACGGATGAAGAACTCCGAGGCCGCAACGCAGATCACGATGGTGGCCTGGATCAGCTGAACCATGGCGAAGGGGATCTGGTAGAAGATCTGCAGGGTCTGCCCGGCCACCATCAGGACGGCGATGAGCAGCGCGAAGAACACCACCGCAACGGGATTGTTGCGCGCGAGAAAGCCGATGAGGATGCCCGAGAAGCCGTATCCCACGAAGAAGCCCTGGGTCAGCCGGCTGTCGATCCCGGCCGAGATCGCGAAGCCCGCGAGCCCCGAGAGCGCGCCCGAGGCGAGCGCGGCCAGCGCCGTGAGCAGGGCCACGTTCACCCCGATCGCCCCGGCCATGCGCGGGTTCGCGTAGACGAAGCGCAGAAGGAAGCCGAAGCGTGCGGCCCCAAGCGCCCAGGCGCCCACCAGCACCAGCCCCGCCGCGAGGAACACCGAGGAGGTCACCTCGATTCCGCCCAGCCCCACGCTGCCCAGCCGCTCCACCGGGTCGTCGTAGAGCTTGGAGTTAGGGAAGGACGTCACCGGATCCTTCCACGGCCCGTAGAGCAGATGCAGAAGGAAGTTGAAGGCGATGTAGTTCAGCAGAAGCGTGCTGATGATCTCGTTGATGCCGAGCCGCAGCCGCAGGAAGAGCGGCAGCGCCATCCATGCCATGCCCGCCAGCGCGGCGGCGGCGGCCATGAGCACGAGCCGCGTGCCCGGCGGCCCCACGTCGAGATTGGCGATGAGCGTCGCGCCCATGGCGCCGAAGATGATCTGCCCCTCGATCCCGATGTTCCAGAACCGCGCCTTGAAGGCGAGGGCCGCGGCGAGGCCCACGATCGTCAGCGGCGCGGCGAACTCCAGCACCGCGCGCAGGTTGCGCGCCGAGGAGAAGATGGACACGACGAATTCGTTGAGCAGATCGGCGGGGCGCACGCCCACCGCGATCAGCATGAGCGCCGAGACGAAGAGCCCGGCCAGCAGGCCGCAGCCGATCACGGCGGCGGTCTGCAGCGGCGGCATGTATTCGCGGACCTCGAGGGTCCAGCGACGGCGGCGCGCGGCCGCCTCGGGCGCCGCGGGGCCGCTGCTGCCCCGGGACGCCGCGGTTTCGGTCGCGTCAGTCATGGCCGGTCATGGCCTCCCCGATGGCCCGCCGCACTTGGGGCAGCACACTCCGTTATTGCTTTGCTCGCTGTATTCCCTTAGCGTTTTTTTCACCGTCGCGCCTCCTTCGCGTAATCGGCCAGACTCTTTTTCTTGCCGCTCTGCCGTTGTCCGAGTAATGTGATGCCGCAGATGTTCGCTGCG
>CAYXOX010000046.1:0-20063 GCA_964466745.1 uncultured Rhodobacterales bacterium | reverse complement strand
TTGGCGTAAGCCATTGGAAGGGCGGGAGGTTTTCTCCCGCCCTTTTGCCCTCCGAAGGCAGAGGCCAGAGGTTCGAATCCTCTCGGGTGCGCCAATTTACCATGCGCGACCCGTGCTCCCGGATGTTTGCCGGCGTTGGGATTCCTGCTGTGCAATGCATCGCGCTTCGATTGGATGACCGATCTGCGGCGTGCTGCCCCTCAAGTGCCCGGTTTCCATGTCGAGTTCAGCTTGCCGCGCCTCCTTCGCGGAAGGCGGAATGTCGCGACGGGGCCATTGTCCGGGTGAAGCCCGCAGCTTTGGGGCTCGCGTTACATGGTGCAGGAGCGGCTGGTGTCATACACGCCCGGCCGGGCGAATTGCCTCGGGCAGCGCTTCGGGGTTGCCCAGCATCGCCTCCGCCAGGAGCGCCGCGGTGGTCGGGCCGAGCGTGAAGCCCTGGTGGCCGTGGCCGAAATGGAGCCACAGCCCCGGGTGGCGCGGGGCAGGCCCCACGACCGGCAGCATGTCGGCCATGCAGGGCCGCGTGCCCATCCAGGGCGGCCCCCCGGGGCCGGGCGCGCTCGCGAGAAGCTGCGCCATGCGCGCCTCCGCCCGCTGCAGCTGCCGCGGCGTTTGCGGGGCATCCGGGTGTCCGATCTCCGCCCCCGTCGTCAGCCTCAACCCGTCGCGCATCGGGGCGAGGACGATCCCGTCGTCGGCAAGCACGAGGGGCGCGCGGATCAGCGCGTTGCCCTCGTATTGCCGGTGGTAGCCGCGCTTGTGCACGGTCAACGGGCGGTAGCCGAGCGGCTTCAAGACCTGTCCGCTCCATGGCCCCAGCGCGATCACGACCTGCGCCGCCCGCAGATCCCCCCCGGAGGTCGAGACGGCCCAGCCTGCGCCGTCTCGATGGAGGCTGAACGCGTCTCCCTCGGCCAGGGAGCCGCCGCGGCGCCGGAACAGCTCGGCGTAGCCGGCCACGAGGGCGCCGGGGTCGGTGCAGGTCCAGCTGTCGTGCCAGCGGATCGCGCCCGCGTGCGTCTCGGCAAGCGCGGGCTCGGCCCGGCGCATGTCTTCGCCGCTCAGCGCGCTCGACGGAACGCCGTGTTCGCTTTGCAGCCGTTCGGCCATGCGGGCGGCTTCGGCGAAGCTCGCGGCGTTGCTGTGAACCTGAAAGAATCCGTCCTTGCGGATCAGGTTGCCGGCGCCCGAGGCATCGATCAGCGGCGCGTGATCGGACGTCGCGCGCCGGATGAGCCGGGCGTATGTCTGCGAGATCGCGCGATGCCGCGCCGGCGAGGAGGCACGCCAGTAGTGCCAGAGCGGGCGCGCCTGCGCCGCCACCGCCGAGAGGTGATAGGAGACCGCGTTGCCCCGCCCGAGCGCGATCCGAACGGCGTTGCCTATGCCGCGGGGGAAGGCGTAGGGCTCCACCGCCTCCGCCTGGATCACCCCGGCATTGCCGAAACTCGTCTCGCGGCCGGGCGCATTCCTGTCCACCAGCGCGACGGAGCAGCCGCGCTCCTGCAGCGCCAGCGCGGTGGCGATACCGGCCATTCCAGCGCCGAGGACGATGATGTCGTCCTTCAATCCGGGCACGTCAGCCGTCGGCCGCCTGTGCAACGGCCCCGACGAGGACATCGTGCAGCCTCGGTTCCTGCGAGGAGCAGACCCCCACAATCCGCGCCTCGCCGGTGCCGACGGCGAGATACGCATGGCCCATGGTGGAATCGATGTAGCAGCTTTGGCCTGCCGCGAGGCGGAGCGGCGCGTAGTGCTCGGTGTGCACCTCGATCTCGCCGGAGACCACGTATATGAACTCCTCGCCGGGGTGCTTCACGAGCGGTCCGAACTCCTCCAGCGTGCGGGCGCGGACGGTGGCGATCAGCGGCACCATCCGCTTGTCGGTGAGATCGGTGGACAGGTAGAAATACTCGTAGTTCGGGGTGTCATGAACCAGCGTGTTCGCCGGCGCCGCAACCGATACGCGGGTGCGCGTGGCCCTGGCGGCGGCATCCTGCGTGAGCAGTTCCGTCATCGGCACCCCCAGCCCGTCGCAGATCTGCAGGATCTTGTCGTAGGTGAGCGACATCTGGTGGTTCTCGACCTTCGAGAGTGTCGAGAGCGCAAGGCCCGTGCGGGTGCTGACCTGCTGCAACGTCAGGCCATGCGCATGACGCAGCGCGCGAAGGCAGTCACCGAGACGAGGATGCTTGGACATTCATCGACTATCCGTCAGGCCCCGGACGCGGGCAAGCTCTTTTCGCGGATATGCTTGCAATTTGGCGTATCTGATAAATCATTGAGTATGATTCGAAAAAGATCAGTGCCATCCATGCAAGACCAGAGATCCACACAGGACCAGAGGACGTGACGTTGCGCATTTTCATGGGTGGGTTCGCCACCGAGACGAACACGTCTTCGCCGATCCCCACCGGCATCAAGAGCTTCACCGACGAGGTGTTTCGCCGTCGCGACGCCAGCCTCGATCCGACGGCGCCGTGGACGGCGCCCCAGCGTGCCTGGCGGCGCATGGCCGAGGCCGAGGGCTGGGAGGTGGTGGAAAGCATCAGCGCCTTCGCCCAGCCGGCCGGGCCGACCACGCGGGCGGCCTGGGAGGCGATGCGCACCATGCTCATCGAGGATCTGCGCGCAGCCATGCCGGTGGACGGCGTGCTTCTCTTCATGCACGGCGCAATGGTTGCGGAAGGCTGCGACGATTGCGAGGGCGCCACGCTCGCCGCGGTGCGGAAGGTGGTCGGACCGGGCGTGCCAGTCGGGCTGGAACTCGACCTGCACTGCCACCTGACGGCCGAGATGATGCGCCACGCGACCGCCATCGTGACATACAAGGAATACCCCCACACCGATCTCGCGCCCCGCGCCGAGGAACTCTTCAGGATCATCGCCGCCACGATCCGCGGCGAGGTCCGGCCCGCCATGGCAAGCGCGGATGCCAGGATGGTGGGCATCTGGCGCACCTCCCTGCCGCCGGTTCGCCGGTTCATCGAACGGATGCAGGCGCTCGAGGGGCGCGACGGGATTCTCTCGGTGTCATTCGCGCATGGCTTTCCCTGGGGAGACGTGCCCGATGTCGGGGCGCGGATGCTCGTGGTTTCCGACGGCGATGCCGCCAAGGCGCAGGCGCTGGCCGACACGCTGGCAGGCGAGCTCTGGGCGATGCGGCATGAGGCAGCGACGGAGTACCTGAGCGTCGACGAGGCGTTCGAAAGGGCAGCGGCCTCGGACGGCCTTACCGTGCTCGCCGACGTGGCCGACAATGCGGGGGGCGGGGCCCCCAGCGATTCCTCCTTCCTGCTCGAGGCGATCCTCGAACGCGGGCTCGAAGGCTTCGTTTTCGGCTATGTCTGGGATCCGCTTGCCGTCCGCCTCTGCCAGGAAGCAGGGGAGGGTGCGGTGTTCGACCTGCGCCTGTGCGGCAAGCTCGGCCCCGCCTCAGGCCGGCCCCTCGATCTGACGGTAAAGGTCGAGCGGCTTGTGGAGGATCACAGCCAGACCGGCCTCGGCGGCACGCCCGCGCCGCTCGGGGACAGCGCCTGGGTATCGTGCCGGGGGGTCGACATCGTGCTGACCCGGGTGCGCAGCCAGCCCTACGCACCCGACGGCTTCGAACGCCTCGGGATCGATCTCGCGGCCCGCCGCGGCATCGTCCTGAAGTCCATGCAGCACTTCCACGCCGCTTTCGAGCCGGTCGCTGCGCAGATCCTCTACGTCACCACGCCCGGTGCGATCGCACCCGATTTCGCCACGCTGGAACTCGCGAAGCGAACCGTGCCGTGGTGGCCCCGCGTGGCGGATCCCTTCGCATGAGCCTCGCCGAGGCTTTCGAGCCGGCGCCGCCGCTGATGGAGGCGCGCGGCATCTCGAAGTCCTATGGTGCCAATCGCGTGCTCGACAGCGTGGATTTCACGCTCGCCAGCGGAGAGGCGGTCGCACTCATCGGCGAGAACGGGGCCGGCAAATCCACCTTCGCACGCATCCTCGTGGGCGCGACGCAGCCCGACGCCGGCAGCCTCACCATGGAGGGCCGGCCGCTGCGGCTGCAATCCCCGCGGGACGCGCTGGCGAACCGCATCGCCTTCATCCCGCAGGAGCTGGCCTATGTTCCCGAGCTGACGGTGGCGGAGAACGTGCTGCTGGGGGAATGGCCCGGCCGGGCCGGCTTCACCTCCCTCAACCGGATGCGGGAGGCGGCCGAGGCGGCATGCAGGCGTTTCGGCATCTCGCTCGATCTCGACGCGCGGATGTCCAGCCTCACCCTGGCCGACCGGCAGCTTGCCGAGATCGTCAAGGCGCTGCGCCGGCGCGCGAGGATCATCGTGCTCGACGAGCCCACCGCGGCCCTCAACGAGCAGGAGAGCCGCGGCCTGTTCCGCATTCTCGGCCAGCTCGGGGAGGAGGGTGTCGGCGTCATCTACATCTCTCACCGGATGGACGAGGTGTACCGCTTCTCGGACCGTGTCGATGTCTTCCGGAACGGTCACCGCGTCGCCTCCGAGCGGCCGCGCGACGTGACCCAGGCCCAGCTCATCGCGCATATGCTCGGGCAGGAGAAGGAAGACTTCGAGCGCCACCGCGCCGCAAGCGACGAGGAGGCGGAGGAGCTCGCCCTCGAAGGCTGGAGCCGCGAGGGGCTGCCGCCGCTCCACGACGTTTCGCTCGGTGTGGCCCGGGGCGAGATCCTCGGCGTCTACGGCGTGCGCGGATCGGGCGCCGATCTCGTTGCCGAGGGGCTTGCGGGGCTGCACCGCGACATCCGCGGCACCATCTCGCTGGGCGGGGCGCGGCGCGGGCTCTTCCGCTCGCCGCGCGAGGCCCGCATGGCGGGGCTCGCCTATCTTCCGGCCGAGCGCAAGCGCAACGGCCTCGTGCTGCATCTGCCGATCCGGATGAACCTCACGCTGATGATCCACAAGCTGGTCTCGCGGCTCGGCATACTGCGCGGAGGCGCGGAACGAACCAAGGCGAAAGAGCTCGCCCGCGGTGTCGATCTGCGGTTTCGCGGCCTCGAACAGAAGGTCGAGGAGCTCTCGGGCGGCAATCAGCAGAAGATCCTGCTGGCCAGCCGCCTCGCCGCGCGCCCCGGCATTCTCGTGCTGCACGAACCCACCCGCGGGGTGGACGTGGGCGCGCGGGTGGAGATCCACAAGCTGCTCGCATCGGTCGCCGACTATGGCTGCGCGACTCTGATGGTTACCTCCGATGTGGAGGAAGCGGTAACCGTCAGCGACCGGCTGGTGGTGATCCGCGACGGGCGCGTCACGGGGCACCTCGCGGGCGCGGAACTCACCCAGAAGAACGCCATCGCCCTTGCCACGGAGGACCGGCCATGAGCGAAACGCCGCACGCGCCGGAGCGGTCGGGCTGGCTCGACCGGCTTGCCAAGGATGCCCACATGGTGGGGCTCGCGGCGTTCTACGTGCTGCTGGTGCTCTTCTTTGCCTTCACCACGGGCAATTTCTTCACCTATTCCAATGCCATCAACGTGCTGAGCAACATCACCGTGCTCGGTATCGTGGCGCTCGGGCAGACGCTGGCCATCGTCTCGGGCGGGTTCGATCTATCGGTGAGTGGCACGGTCCCGCTCGGGGCGGTGTGTTACGTGCTACTCACCAACGCGGGCTATCCCGTCTCGCTGTCGATCCTCATGGTGCTGGGAGTGGGGGCCTTCGTGGGCTTTCTCAACGGCTTCATCGTCACCAAGGTCGGTATCTCGCCGCTCATCACCACGCTGGGAATGCTCTCGATCACCGCGGGCATCGCGCTGACGCTCTCGCGCGGGGTCACGCTGCCGATGCGCAACCTCGATGCGGGCTTTCTTTCGGAGATCTTCTTCGCGCGCATCTCCTACTACGTGCTGATCCTCGTGCTGCTGTGCATCGCGATAGACCTCTTGATGCGCTACACGGTGTACGGGCGGACGATCTACACCGTGGGCGGCAACCCCGAGGCGAGCCGGCTCGCCGGCATCCGGGTCGATGCCGTCTCGATCAGCATCTACGTGCTCTGCGCCATGCTCGCGACCTTCGCGGGGATCGTCGTGGCCAGCCAGCTTCTTGCCGGCTCGGCCAATGTGGGGGCCGATGTCGCGCTCACCTCCATCGCCGCGGTCATCCTCGGCGGCGCCGCGCTCTTCGGCGGCGTCGGAACGGTGGGCGGCACGATGATGGGCGTTCTCATCCTCGGCACCATCGCCAACGGGATGGCACTCATGCTGGTGCCCTCCTTCTACCAGCAGATCGCGAACGGCGCGATCCTTCTGCTCGCCGTGGGGCTCGGGCGGCTCCGGGGCCTGCAATTCCGAAAATGACGCCCGGATGCCGGCGCGGCTCGCGCCGGCACGTCAGCAACAGGAAGGACGAACCATGACACCCCGCACACCCGGCATCAGCCGCCGCGAAATGATCCGCCGCCTCACGGCCATGGGGCTCACCGCCGCCTCGGCCTCGAGCCTCGCCGCAGCCTGGGGCACCCGGGCGATGGCGCAGCCGCGCTACCGGCTGAGCTTCGCCAACGTGACCGAGGCTGGCGAACTCTTCGTGCAGCTCGGCGACGGCATCGTCGCCGCTGCAGAGACGGCCAATATCGAGCTGCGCCGCTACGACAACAATTTCGACGGCGAGACGGCGCTCCGGAACGCCCAGCTGATGGTGCAGGACAACCCGGACCTGATCCTCGAATACAACGGCGTCGAGGGCATCGGCCCCGCACTGCAGCGAATCTTCGAGCGCGCCGGCATTCCGTTCATCGCCATCAACGTGCCGGTGCCGGGCGGCCACTGGTTCAACCTCGTGAACCGCGACATCGGCGCCGACACCGCGCGCACCGTCGTGCCCATGGCGTTGGAGAAGGGCTGGACGGCCGACAACACGACCGTGCTCATCATCCAGTCGGCCCAGTCGGGCGAGGAAGTGAACGACTGCATCCGGTACTTCTACACCACCGCGGCGGAGATGATCCCCGGCATGACGCAGGTGGCCCCGAGCGAAATCACCGCGCTCACCACATCCATCGGCGCGCACGGGATACAGGTGGACGGCGAAGGCGTTCTGGAAACGAGCTATACCGCCGTGCGCAACGTTCTGCAGACGCTCCCGCAGGATCGCAACATCCTGCTCTACTCCATCAACGACGACAGCGTTCTGGGCGGCTGGCGCGCCATCAGCGAGTCGGGGCGTGCCGAGAACGCGCTGGTGGCCGGGCTGGGCGGTTCGGTGGCGGCGCTGGAGCAGCTCCGGACCAACCCGCAATGGGTTGCCGAGGGCTCCATCTTCTTCACCAAGTGGGGCCAGTACCTCGTGGCCATGGCCGTTGCGATCCTCGAGGGCGCCACGCCTCCGCCGCTCACCAAGAGCCCGCAGATCGTGCTGACGGCCGACACCGTGGACGAATACTACGATGCCAACGGAGACGTGCTGCTGCTGCCGCCGCTCGACGAGACCAACCAGTATCTCGCCGACACCGGCATCCTGCAGCTGTTCGGAAACGTGCAGGGGCTGACATGAGCGCGGAGGTGCAGCCATGACGATCGGGATCGGCGCCTGCGGCCCACGGGCCGGGCGCGCGGTCTTCGAAGCGCTGCGCGCGGCCGAAAGGGTCGGGCGCGGCGCGATCGGGGGCTTTGTCACCTTTGCGGTGATCTCGGAGGACGGGAAGGTGCGCACCGCGGTCACCCAGCGCGGCGGCACGACGACACTGTTCACCGAGGGCGAGACCACGGGCGTGGAGCCGCCCGGCGCCTTCGCCGATGCGCGCTACGCTGCGGTCATCTCGAGCGGGCCCGACCGGCCGGCCCCGCTCGAGCGGTTCATTCCCGCCGACGGTGCCGTCGGGCTCGTGACGGGGCACCGCATCCCGCCGTCCACGGGCTCGGACGGCAAGCCGATGAATGCGGCGCTGCTTGAGCGCCTGCGCGGGGGCGTGCGGGCCGAGGCGGCCGTCGCCGAGGTGATGCGCGCGACTCCGGAGGCCGATTGCGGGCTCATCGCGGTAACCACGGGCGGCGAGGTGGCGAGCGGCAACACCGAGCGTGTGAAGCGCCGGCCCGACACCGGGGCCGCATCGCTTCGCGACCCGGAGACGGGGGCGGCCGTGGCCGTGCTTTGCAACGCGATCCGCCCCTGGCCCGTTCTCGCGGATCTGGCCGCGGCGGTCGCGCTCGACGTGATGTGTGCCGGTGCCGAGCCGGCAGGGCGCATCACGCTCGTCGCCGGAACGCCCATCGGCATGGGCCCGGCGAACGCGGTCTTCTGCGACGAGGGCGGCCGTTCGCTGCGCGTGACCACGACGGACCCGGCCGTCGGCGAGCGGGGCGAACTCGGCGCTGCCATCTACCTTGCCAGCGAGGTCTACCTCGGCGACCGGCTGGTCGGGCACACTACCTTCGAGCCAATCACGACCATCGAAGGCGGCCTGCTGACCCTGTTCAGCGGGAAAGAAGAGCTCGAGATGACCTATCGCTGAGCGCCGCCCGCTTCGCCCGGCCTTGACGCCGGGCCTTGCGGGCAAGGCGGGCTCGGTGGCAACCCGGCGTTGCATCCGGCCGGCAAGACGGTGAAACGGCGGCTGCGGATGCTGCGCCGGTGGCGCGCACCGCCGGATTTTTCATCCCCGGCGCAGCCGATGCGTGTCGCGCGGGCGCTACGCCGGTCACGAAACGGTGCACTGCCCAATCCCGGCTGGACGCCCGGGCCCCGGCAAGGCCAAAAGGCAGTTGCCGTCCGATCCTCCGCAAATCGCGGGGCGCCCCGGGCGTTTCCGACGGGAGTGCCGAATGCCTTCGATCAGCGCAGAACGCCGGGCGGGCAGCCCGTGAGCCGGGTGGCGGAAAAGGCCGGCGGCGCGGCGCCCGGGCCCCGGCGCGTGAACCTCGCGCTGCAGGGAGGCGGCGCCCACGGCGCCTTCACCTGGGGCGTGCTGGATGCCCTTCTGGAAGACGGCCGGGTCGAGATCGCGGCGATCTCCGGCACCTCCGCCGGAGCGATGAACGCGGTGGCGCTGGCCGACGGTTTCACCGAGGGTGGCCCCGAGCGCGCCCGCGAGACCCTGCGGCACCTCTGGCATTCGGTTGCCGAGGCCGCACGGCTCTCGCCCATCCGCCGGACGCCGCTCGACATGGCGATGGGAACCTGGAGCCTCGAGCGCTCCTGGGGCTATCACGCCGCCGACATGATGACGCGGCTCTTCTCGCCCTACCAGTTCAATCCAACCGACATGAATCCGCTGCGCGACATCGTGGAGAGCTGCATCGATTTCGACCGCGTGCGCCATTGCGACAGCATCCGGCTCTTCATCTCGGCCACCAACGTGGAAACCGGCCGGGTCAAGGTCTTCGACAGCCGTTCCCTGACGGTGGACATGGTGATGGCCTCGGCCTGCCTGCCGCATCTCTTCCACGCTGTGGTGATCGACGGCGTCCCCTACTGGGATGGCGGGTACATGGGCAATCCCGTGCTTTTCCCGTTTCACACCCAGAGTGACACCGCCGATACAATCGTCGTCCAGATCAACCCGGTGGAACGCAAGGGCATCCCGCGCACCGCCCACGACATCCAGAACCGGCTCAACGAGATCAGCTTCAATTCGAGCCTGCTCAAGGAGTTGCGGGCGATCGATTTCGTGGCGCGGCTGCTCGACGAGGGCACGCTCGATGCCGATCGATACCGCCGGGCGCGTATCCACATCATCGAGAACGAAAACGCTCTCAGCCCGCTCGGCGCCTCCTCGAAAATGAACGCCGAATGGGCGTTTCTCACCCACCTTCACGATCTGGGTCGGGACACGGCGCGCGCCTGGCTCGACCGCCACCTCTCCGATATCGGGGTGCGCGGCACGGTGGACCTGCGCGCCATGTTCCAGGGAAGCGGGCCGGAACACCAAGGCTGAGGCATCCCCGGCACAGGCCCGGGCAGCAAGGTGCGGATCCTGCCTCCAAGTGCCCGGCGCCCTGGCTGCATGCGCAGTGCCCCTGGCCCGGGCGAGCATCTTGCGGGCGCGGGCGGGATGCGCGCCCTGCACGGATTTGTTCGAAATCAAGGAAGGGCAGCCGCTCCGGCGCCTACGCTGAGCCGATCATGCGGAGGGGTGCCAAGCGGTCATGGAGCAAGACAGCCGGATCGGTCACATCGTGGGCCTCGGCGGGGGCATTGCCGACGTGCGCTTCGATGGTGCGCTGCCCGACGTGGCCAATCGCCTGCTGACCCTTTCCGATCCGCCGGTTTCCATCGAGGTCGCCAGCTTGCCGGGGGAGGGACTCGCGCGCGGGCTGGTGATGGACCCGTCGGGCGTGCTGCACGTGGGCCTCGCCGTGCGCGACACCGGCGCTCCCATCCACGTTCCGGTTGGCGAGGCATTGCTGGGGCGGATGTTCAACGTTTTCGGCGAAACCATCGACGGGGGCGAGTCGCTCGACGGTCTGCCGCGGCGGCCCATCCTGCGCGTCCCGGTGCCGCTCGCCGAGCGTCGCGTCGAGGGCGCGATTTTCGAGACGGGGATCAAGGCGATCGATCTTCTCAGCCCGCTGGAGCGCGGCGGCAAGGCCGGGCTCTTCGGCGGCGCCGGGGTAGGGAAGACCGTTCTCATCACCGAGATGATTCACAACACCGTTGCCGAGTACGACGGCGTCAGCCTCTTCTGTGGCATCGGCGAACGTTCGCGCGAGGCAGAAGAGCTTTACCGCGAGATGGGGCAGGCCGGCGTTCTCGGGAACACCGCGATGGTGTTCGGCCAGATGAACGAGAGCCCCGGCGTGCGCTTTCGCGTCGGGCATGCGGCGCTGACGATGGCCGAGTATTTCCGCGACGACCTGGGGCGCAACGTGCTCGTGCTGATCGACAACATCTTCCGCTTCGTGCAGGCCGGCGCCGAGGTTTCGGGCCTACTTGGGCGCATACCCAGCCGGGTGGGCTACCAGCCGACCCTGGGCACGGAGCTTGCCGAACTCGAGGAGCGCATCTGTTCCACCGAGCGTGGCACCATGACCTCGATTCAGGCGGTCTACGTCCCGGCCGATGATTTCACCGATCCCGCGGCCACGCACAGCTTCGCGCATCTGTCGGCCTCCATCGTTCTCTCGCGCAAGCGTGCCTCCCAGGGGCTCTACCCGGCCATCGATCCGCTGCGTTCGTTCTCGCGGATGCTCACGCCGGGGCCGGCCAGCGCCCGGCACCTCTCCGTCGCCCGGAACGTGCGCACGACACTGGCCGAATACGAGGATCTCAAGGACATCATCGCCATGCTGGGGCTCGAGGAGCTGTCCGAACGGGATCGGGCCACCGCGCGGCGGGCGCGCCAGCTGGAGCGGTTTCTCACCCAGCCCTTCTTCTCGGTGGAGGCCATGACCGGCAACCCCGGTCGCCTTGTCGCCCTGGAGGACACGCTGGACGGCTGCGAGGCGATCCTCGCGGACGAGTTCGCCCGGCGCGACGAGGGCGATTTCTACATGATCGGCGGCCTTGAAGACCTGCGCGCATCGGAGAAGCCCGATGCGGCTTGAGGTCGTCACGCCCAGTGCGCCTCGCCTCGATGTCGAGGCGAGGCGCATCCTCGCCGAAGCGCCGGGCGGGCATTTCGGCATCCTGCCCGGGCACGCGGATTTTGTCAGCCAGCTGGTGCCGGGAATCCTCGTCTGCGAAACCGCCGAGGGTGCCGAGCGCTTCGTTGCGGTGGCCGCCGGCACGCTCGTCAAGTGCGGCGACGTCGTGCGCGTGGCGGTCCGGGCCGCCTCCGAGGGCGAAGACCTCGCCGGCCTCCAGGCGACGGTCGACCGGGAGTTCCGCGCGCATGACGAGGAGGACAAGGCCGCGCGCGCCGCGCTCGCACGGCTCGAGGCCGGGATGATCCGCCGGTTCCGCGACCTCGCGAGGCCCGGTTCGTGAGCGCGAAGCCGAAACCCGCGGAGCCCGCCGGCCCCGAGCGTGGCGAGGCGGACGCCATCATGCACCGCGCCCGGCAGATGGAGGAGGCGCGGCGCCGCCGGCCTGCCTCGCCACTCGTGGGGCTCGGGATGTTCGGCCTCGTGGGCTGGTCCGTCGCGGTGCCGATCCTCGCGGGCACGGCGCTGGGCGTCTGGCTCGACGGGCGCGATGCCGGGGAGGGCGTTTCTTGGACGCTCGTGTGCCTGCTCGCGGGCGCCGTGATCGGGGCAGCGGGCGCGTGGTACTGGATCACGAGGGAAGGCAGCGATGACTGAACCGGCGCCCGTTGCGCTAAAGGCTTCACCATGGAACTGAGCCTCGCAGACACCGCCCTCGCGGCGCTGGCGGGCGGGCTCGCCGGCGGGGCCTACCTCGGGCTTCTCTGGGCCTCGGTGCGCAGCCTTGCACCCGGCGGCGCGGGGGCTCTCGCCTATGCCGCCTTCACGCTGGCGAGGATAGCGCTTGTCTTGGCGGCGCTCGCCGCGGCGGGACTCGCCGGGGTTCCGGCAAGCGCGATGGCGGCTGCGCTCGCCGGGTTCATTGCCGTGCGCGTCGTGGCAACCCGCCGCCTGCGCCGGCCCCGGCGGGAGGCGCGGCAATGGAGCTGAGCCCGGATGCCTGGGTCCTGTTCGAGTGGCGCGGCCTCCGGCTCAACGCGACCATCCTGTTCACCTGGGTCGTGATGGCGCTGCTCGTGCTGGTGTCGTGGGCGGTGTCCGCGCGGATCGACGATGCGGAGCGTGTGCCGAGGTGGCAGAACCTGCTGGAGGTGATCGTCGCCACGATTCGCGACCAGATCGCCGAAACGGGGGCGGAGCGCCCGGCGCGCTACATGGCCTTCATCGGCACGCTGTTTCTCTTCATCGCGGTGTCGAACATCCTGTCGATCGTTCCGGGCTATGTCGCGCCCACCGGATCGCTCTCCACCACCGCGGCGCTCGCGCTGTGCGTCCTGGTGGCCGTGCCGCTCTACGCCATCGCGGATCGCGGGCTGCGCCCCTACCTGCGCAACTACCTGCGCCCGACGCCGCTGATGCTGCCCTTCAACATCGTCGCCGAGATCTCGCGCACCGTGGCGCTCGCCGTGCGCCTCTACGGGAACGTGATGAGCGGCACGGTGATCGTGGGCATCCTCATCAGCGTGGCCCCGTTCGTCTTTCCCGTCGTGATGCAGCTCCTGGGGCTGCTCACAGGCCTGATCCAGGCGTACATCTTCGCGGTTCTCGCGATGGTCTACATCGGATCGGCCAGCCGCGCCCCGCGCGGCGCCGCCTCCCCGGACCCCCAGCCCCCCGCCGAAGGAGCCTGACCATGGATGCAGCCACATGGATCGCCATCATCTCGATCTTCACCGCCGGCCTGACCATCGCCATCGGCTCCATCGGGCCGGCGCTGGCCGAGGGGCGCGCCGCTTCGCAGGCGCTGCAGGCCATCGCGCAACAGCCCGATGCCGCGCCGACGATCACCCGCACCCTTTTCGTGAGCCTCGCGATGATCGAATCCACCGCGATCTACTGCTTCGTGGTGGCGATGATCCTGATCTTTGCCAACCCCTTCGTGGATCTCGCGGCTGCGGGCGCCGCGGCGGGCGGAGGCTGAGCGCATGCAGATCGACTGGTTCACCGTCGGCGCCCAGATCCTTAACTTCCTCATACTCGTCTGGCTTCTGCAGCGCTTTCTCTACGGTCCGATCACCCGGGCCATGGCGCGGCGCGAGGCCCGGATCGAGGGCGGCCTGGCCGAGATCCGCGATGGGCAGGCCGGGCTGGAGGAGGAGGCGGCAAAACTCGAGGATGAGCGCCGCGCGCTCGAGGCGCGCCGGGAGGCGGTGCTCGAAGCCGCGCGGGCGGAGGCCGAGGCGCTGCGCTCCCGCCTCGAGGGCGAGCTGCGCGCCGAGATGGAGGTGCGCCGCGCTGCCTGGCAGTCGGGCCTCGAGGCCGAACGTGCTGCCTTCGCCGACAGGCTGCGCCGCAAGGCCGGCCACCAGGTGATCGAGATCGTGGCGCGCATCCTGCGCGATCATGCCGGCACCGATCTCGCCGGCCACATGGCCGGGGTCTTCGCCGAACGCCTCGCCGCGCTGGAGCCCGAGCGGAAGGAGGCCCTGCGCCGCGCGGTCCAACGCGCCGGGCCGGCGGCGGAAGTGGAAAGCAGCGTGCCCCTGAGTTCGGGCGCGCGCTCCGCGATCACCCGCGCGCTCCACGAGGTCGTCGCGCCGGGCATCGTGGTGTCTTACCTGGAAGACCCCGATCTTCTTCTCGGGGTCCGGCTCACCATCGGCGAGCAGACGCTCGAATGGTCGGCCGGGCAGTTCCTGCACCGGCTCGAAACCGCGCTCGACGAGATCATCGAAGGTGCTGGCCGGGGAGCTTCCGCGCGCCCGGCCATCGGTGCGTGACCCAGAGACATGGTCCAACCCGATCTCGATGAAGACCTCTTCGCTCCGCTCGAAAGTGCGCTCTCGCGCGTCGATGCCGCGATGGAAGCGGCGGCGGTCGCCCGCGTGCGGGCCATTGACGGTGGCGTCGCCACCGTTTCGGGGTTCAGCGATCTTCGCGCTGACGAAATGCTTGTCTTTCCCGGGGGGGTGCGCGGGATTGCGTCGAGCGCGGGAGAGCGCGATGCCGGGGTGATCCTTCTTGGCCCCTCCGGCCACCTTCAACCGGGCGACAAGGTCCGCCGCACCGGGGCCGCGGTGGCCACGCCCGTGGGCGAGGGGCTGCTCGGGCGCATCCTGGACGGGCTCGGCAGCCCGATCGACGGCGGCCCACAGCTCCGGCCCGATGCGTTCTGGCCGATCGAGCGACCCGCGCCGCCCATCCTGCGCCGCGCGCCCGTGGCGGAGCCGTTGCAAACCGGGATCAAGGCGGTCGACGCCGCCGTTCCCATCGGCCGCGGGCAACGCGAGCTGATCATCGGCGACCGGCAGACGGGCAAGACGACCATCGCGGTCGACGCGATCCTCAACCAGCGCGAAACGGGCGTCGTGTGCATATACTGCGCCATCGGCCAACGCGCCTCGGCGGTGGCCCGTGTGATCGGCGCGCTGCGCGAGGGCGGGATGCTCGAGCGCTCCATCGTGGTTGTGGCCAGCGGCGAGGGCTCGCCGGGGCTCCAGTACGTCGCGCCCTACGCGGCCACGGCGATGGCCGAATTCTTCATGGAGGCCGGCCGCGACGTGCTCATCGTCTACGACGATCTCACGCGGCACGCCCGCGCCTACCGGGAGCTTTCGCTGCTGCTGCGCCGACCGCCCGGCCGCGAGGCCTACCCGGGCGACATCTTCTACATCCATGCCCGCCTGCTCGAGCGGGCCACTCACCTGCGCGCGGAACACGGCGGCGGCTCGCTCACGGCGCTTCCGGTGGTGGAGACGCAGGCCCAGAACCTCGCGGCCTACATCCCCACCAACCTCATCTCCATCACCGACGGCCAGGTTGTGCTTTCGCCGACCCTGTTCGACCGCGGGCAGCTTCCCGCCATCGACATCGGCGCCTCCGTGAGCCGCGTCGGCGGCAAGGTGCAGCGCCCCGCCTTCCGCGCGGTGGCCGGCAACCTGCGGCTGATGTACGCCCAGTTCGAGGAGCTGGAGACCTTCGCCCGCTTCGGAACACAGCTCGAGCCGGAGACCCGGCGCAAGCTCGTGCGGGGCGCGCGGGTGCGCGAGGTGCTGCGCCAGTCTCCCCACGCGCCGATGGACGTGGCCGCGCAGATCGCTGTCCTGCTGGCGGCGACGGAGGGGCTCTTCGACGGTCTGGCGCCCGGAACGCTCGGTGCCGCCCAGGCCGCGGTGGTGGAGGGGGCCCGGAATGCCGTGCCGCGCATCCTCGAGGATGTCGAGGCGGGCGAGCCACTGGGCGACGAGGCACGCGGGGCGCTGCTCGAGGCGATGCGCGCGGCGCTCGAACGAGTGTCTTGGGTGGGCGAAACGGCCACCGTTCAGAGTGGCGAGGTGCCCCGTGGAGACGCTTGAAGGCCTCGCCGCCGCGCTCGAGACGACGAGCGACATCGCGTCCATCGTGCGCACGATGAAGGCTCTGTCATCGGTCAGCATCCGGCAGTACGAGCATGCAGAGGGCGCCATCGCCGACTATGCGCGCACAGTGGAACTCGGTTTGATGGCGCTGATGCGCCAGCCGGGCGCACGCGAAGCCCTGGGCGGCCCCTGGCCCGGGCCGGGCCCTGCCGGGCGGCGCGCGCTCTTCGTGATCGGCTCCGACCGGGGCCTGTGCGGCGGCTACAACGAGAGGATTCTCCGTTTCGCCCGCGACCGGATGAAAGGCGAGCCGCCGCTTCTCGGCCTCGTGGGCGCCCGCATTGCCGCGCGCCTCGCGCCGGAAACGGCATCTGGCGCGCCCGTCCCGCCGGTGCGTGGCGCCCCGCGCGTGCACGGGTTGCCCGGTTCCGTCGATGGCTTGCCGGCCCTCGTGCGTGCCATGATCCTCGATATCGACCGCTGGGTCCGGGAAGAGGGCGTCACGCGGGTGGATCTTGCCTACAACCGTCGCGAAGGGCAGGTGTCCTCGCGGCCGCAGCTCGCAACGCTGCTGCCCCTCGGGCGAGAGGAGGTGGAGCGGTTGCGCGATGCGCCCTGGCCCGGACGTTCGCTGCCCTTCGCCCGGATGGAAACCGGGGCGCTCGCGTCCTGGCTTGTCCAGCAGCGCATCTTCGTGATGATCTACAAGGCGCTCGCGGAGGCGCTGGTGAGCGAGCACAGCTCGCGCCTGGCGGCGATGCAAGGCGCCGAACGGGAAATATCCGAACGGCGCGACCTGTTGGTGCGGCGCCATCGGCAGCTTCGGCAGGAGGCGATCACCCGAGAGCTGCTCGACGTGGTGTCGGGCTTCGAGGCGGCCGGGTCCGCGGGCGCACCCGGCCGCGCGAGGCCGGCCGGCGGGGACAGCGCCTGACCCTTCCGGGGCCGGCCGCTCGGCGCACTCGCTCGGCCTTCGGAGCCGGCATCCCCCGACGGTAACGCTTGCCGGGCGGACAGACCTTCTGCTGGCGTCGGGCGGGGGTTGCAGCGTTGAACGCGGCCTCCGCGCAGACCTCGCGTCAGCGCGCGAGGCGGGCCTCACCGGGGGAGGCTGTCGCGATGGGCGCCCGGGCGCGCACATGGATGCCCAGGCGAGGGCAGGGCGCGGGGGCCGCGCGGAAGGAGCCTCAGGGCTCCGTGGAGTCTGCCGGGCGGCTCGATCCGTATGTGAGAAGATTCAGCCGCCGCAGCTCCGGGTTCCGACGTGCCACCGTCGCGGCGACGAGCATCGTCAGAGTCCCGCCCGCAACCACCGCGCGCACCGGGCCGATGAGGCTGGCCATGGTGCCGCTCTGCGCGGCGCCGAGTTCGTTCGACGAGGCCACGAACACCATCCGCACGGCGGCGATCCTTCCCCGCATGTGCTCGGGCGAGGCCAGCCGCAGGATCGCGTGCCGGATCACCATGCTGAAACCGTCGCACACACCGGCGAGGAAAAGCACCGCCATCGAGAGCCAGAAACTCTCCGACAGCGCGAACACCACCATCGCGAGCCCGAATCCGGCCACGATCAGGTGCAGCGCGAGGCCCGCCGATGCCGCCGGCATGAACCGGATCGAGACGACGGCCGCGAAGAGCGTGCCCGCGGCGATGGCCGAGCGCAGCAGGCCGAACCCGTCGGGCCCGGCATCGAGAATATCTGTCGCGAAGATCGGCAGGAGCGCCGCTGCCCCGCCGAAGAACACCGCGCAGAGATCGAGGATCATCGAGCCGAAAAGCACGCGGTTGCCCCGCACGAAGCTCCAGCCTTCCCGGATGCGCCGCAGCGCGGGCAGTTTGCCCGGCGTCTCCGGAACCGGCTTGGGAGCGACGCGGGCCCACATGGTGAATGCGGCCAGCGCGAGGAGTGCCGCCATGGCCCCGTAGGTGGCTTCCGGCCCGCCAAGGGCCCAGATCAGGCCCATCAGCACCGGCCCGGCCATGTCGGCCACTCGCGCCGCCGTGGAGATCATCGGCAGCGCCTTCAGGATCTGCTCCACCGGCACGACCTGCGCCTCGAGACCGATGTTTGCGGGGTTCTCGTAGGCCCGGATGGTTGCCGAGAGAAAGCCGGCGCCCAGGATAAGCCAGACCGTGACCGCGCCGAGCGCCGAAAGCAGCGCCAGCACGGCAACGAGAACGGCAAGCATCGCGAAGGTGAGCACCACCAGCCCGCGGCGGGGGCGTCGGTCGGCGAGATCGCCGCCGTGAAAGGCGACGGTCAGGGCCGGGATCACCTGCGCGATACCAAGCGCCGCGATATCGAGCGGGTTGTTCCGCAGGCTGTAGATGTGAAAGGCCAGCATCACCGTGATGGAGGCCGCGCAAAGGTGAAACAGCGTGTTGGCCGCGAGGAAGAAACGGAACTCGGGGTTCCGCAGCACGGTCAGCGCATCTGGCTTGCGAAGTGAACTGGCGGACTCTTCGGACATCCGGTTCCCGATCGTTGCGTTTTGGCCGGTTTTCTCAGCGGGCCGGGCGTTGCGAGCAGTCGCATCGCCCGCTCGAGGCGAGCCGCCTCGGGCGGCCTGCGGCGCCATCCGCGCCGGTGCTGACACTCCCGGCAACGGGCCGGGGGTGCGGTCGTCGCGCTTTCTGGCTGAGCGTTCCTCCCGGGCTACAAGATGTTTGGTGACGTCTGGGCTTCAATAGCGGGTCCCGAACCGGTATGACCCTTGCGGGCCGGCGGGCTCCGGCCGGCCGGATGCGGGTGCCGCGGGGCCGGCGGCCGGTTGCCGGCCCGGCGCGAACTGCGGCAGGTGCGCGCCCGGGCGGGTTTGGTCCCGTCACCTTTGCGAAGGGATGAAGAGCGATGAATCTGCCACCGTTGCGCCAGGATGCGCTCACGCCCCTCTGGCTCCAGCTCAAGCATGCCTTGCGCGACCACATCACCTTTCAGCTCACCCCGGGAGCGCGCATTCCCTCGGAGGCCGAGCTTTGCCGGAACTACGGGCTGTCGCGCATGACGGTACGGCAGGCGATCACCGCGCTCGTCAACGAGGGCCTCGTCGGCCGCCAGCAGGGCCGCGGGAGCTTCGTGCTGCCCACGCGGCTCGCGATCCCGCCCACCGCGGACGCGCATTTCCTCGACGACGGGTTCGAGGCGGGCGAGGGCATCGAGGTGGAGGTGGTCAACGTCGCGCTCGAGCCGCCGCCGCGATGGATCCGCGAACGGCTCGGGCTCGGCGAACACGAGCGCGCGCACAAGGTGCGCAAGACGCTGGCCAGCGCGGACGACGTGCTCGCCTCGCGCACCATCTACATTCCCGAGCATGTCGCGCCGAGCCTGCAGGAAATCGAACTCTCCGAGCCGGTTCACCGCATCATCGAAAACCGCTTCGGCCAGGTGCCCGCGACGGCCGAGGAGACGATCCGCCTGATCCGGGCGGACCCGCTGCGCGCGGCGATGCTGCGCATCGCCACGGGAAAGCCTCTCATTCTCGTCGAACGCGTCGTCTTCCTCGAAAGCGGGGAGGCGGTGGAATACGCGCGGACCTACTACCAGGCCGAGCGCTACCGCTTCGAGAACAAGCTGGTGCGGCCACCGGCGGCGGATGCACACGAGAACGTGGCCAACGGGCGCCGTCACCTCGTGGCCCACGCCGAGGCTCCGGCCGCGGTGGAGATGGAGCCCCAGGAGGCCGAGATCTTCAACGAGGTCAGCGCCGCGCCGGCGAAGAACGCGGCGCGCTCGCCCGCCAAGCGGTAGTCCGCGGCCACCCGCCCGCTCACAGGCGCTTGGCCGTGGCGTGCTCGTCGTCGATGGACTGCTCGATGCCCGTCTCCACCATTGTGCGCGTGGCGTAGATGTCGGCATAGGTCCAGAAGATCCGCATCTCGCGGTCGCTCTCGTTGAGAAACCGGTGCGGCACGTTGGGCGGGATCCAGGTGGTGTCGCCGGCACTGAGCGCGTAACGCTCGCCGTCGATCTCGGCGATGGCATCGCCTTCGAGGATCATCACGCTTTCCTCGCAGTTGTGGAAATGGAGCCCGACCTTCGCGCCCGGCGCAAAGGCCGTTATGCCGTTGATCATGCTCATCGATCCGCACTTGCGCGTGACGAGCGGGATGGTGCGCACCCCGTTTCCCCTGTCGTTGACGGGGAGGTTTTCGGGTTTCAGGATTGCGGG
>CAYXOX010000045.1:14645-20231 GCA_964466745.1 uncultured Rhodobacterales bacterium | reverse complement strand
GCGGCGATGTTCCTCTCCTTCGACGAGCCGGAGGCCGAGGCGAACTACCGCCGCGCCTGTTCCGTGCTCGGCACCGTCGGGCGCGTCCACGGCGTGGCGGGGATAGGCGCGGCGCACCGCGCCGCCGCGCGGCTGGCGGGCACTCCGGTGGTCGTCGTGATCGATGCCGACACCTGGCTCTATCCCAGTTTCGGGCGCGCCCTGGCCGATGCGGAGATCGACGACACGCGCGTGCACTACTGGGAGGCACAGAATCCCCTGACGTCTCGCCCCGCGGGGTTCGGCAGCGTCAAGGCCCTGCCCGCCCGCGCCATACTGGATGCTCCGGAATGCTTCGGGGCGGATCATTCGCTGCATGTCGCCCGCGTGGCGCGCCGCCCTTTCACCCGCGACACGCGTCCTCATTGCGAGACGCGATTCAACGCGGCGGCAGCGACGGCATGGCGCGGGGCCTACCGCGAGGTCGCCAAGACCGTGTTGCGCCTTCGGGAAAGGCACGACGAGAAGAGCTTCGGCGATCTGTCGGCCTGGATCGCCTGCGACGTGGACGGCCGGAACGGTTCCTGGGCGCGGCTCGGTGCGATCGACGCCATCTGCGATGCGCGCGGCGCATGCGCCCGGAGCCTCGAGCAGAGCATCAACGACTTCACCCGGCTCGACGCGCGCGCGAAGAAGGTGGTGAGCCGCACGCAGCGGAGCGTGGCGCGGACCATCGCGCGCGAAATGCCCCGCGTCCGGCGCATGATCGCGGCGCTCGGCGCCGGACCGCGCGGCAAGGCGTGCGCGTAATGCCCGGCGCTACGTCGCTCGTGCCGCCCGGCGGGCAGATCGCCCCAGGAATCGAGGGCGTGTTCATCAGCTACGACGAACCCGGCGCCGACGCGGGCTTCGAGCATGCCCGCGCCGTGCTTGGCCCGATTGGGCGGGTGCACGGCATGCGCGGGATAGCGGCGGCCCACCGCGCCGCGGGCGCGATCGCTGCGGCGCCCCGCGTTCTCGTGCTCGACGGGGACAGCTGGGTTCTGCCGACGCTGGCGGAGGATCTCGCCGCGCTCCCCGAGACCGACCGGCTGGTGCTGTGGCACGCGCGGCAACCGCACCTGCCCTTCGCCTACGGCGTGGGCGGCGCCAAGCTGTTCACGCGTGCCGCACTTCTTGCACGCGGCACGGGCACGGGCACGCTCGATCATTCCCGCGAGCGGGGATGGCATGGCCCCGGTCAGATCGGCATGCCGCGTGCCGGAAACGAGAACCGCTTCAACAGGAGCCCGGCCCATGCCTGGCGCGGCGGCTTCCGCGAGGCGGCGAAACTCTGGCTCATGTCCCGCGACGAGGGCGCCACCTGCGCGATTTCCTTTCTCCTCGCCCTGCTCTCAAGCGATCTCGACGCGGAGAACGGCGGGCTGATCCGCCTTGGCGCCTACGAGGGGCTTGCCATGGCGCTGGAGGCCCCGGCGGAGGCGGCGCGGCGGTTCGTGAACGACTACCCGAGGCTCTCGGAGATGGCCGCCGCGCGCACCTGCCTCGGCGATGGCGAGATCGTCCGGCGTATCGCGCGTGGCCGGCCGCGCCTGCCCGCGCCCGCCCCCCGGCGGGAAAGCAGGCTCCTCAGCCCAGCGAGGTGACCCAGAGGATCTGGGCGTCGTCGTCGCTGATGGAGATGACGTTGTGGCCCATGGCCGCATCGTAGTAGGCGCTGTCGCCCCGGCGCATCTCCACGGGGGCGTAGAACTCGGTGTAGAGCCGCACGGCGCCGGTGAGGACGTAGAGAAACTCCTCCCCGTCGTGGCGCACCCACCCGTCGAACTCGGCCATGTCGCGCGCCCGCACCCGCGCCCGGTAGGGAAGCATCGCCTTGCGCGAAAGCTGCGCGGCAAGAAGCTCGTGCTCGTAGGTGGCGGTGGGGTGCGCGGTGCCCTCGCCCGAGAGCGTCACCGCCATGCGCCCGTTGATCTTCTCGTCGGCGGGCGGGGTGAAGAGCTGCGGCACCGAGATCTTGAGCCCGGTCGCGAGCTTCTTGAGCGCGTCGTAGGTGGGCGACATCTGCCCGTTCTCGATCTTGGAGAGCGTGGAGCGCGCGAGCCCCGCGCGGGCCGCCGCCTCCTCCAGCGTCCAGTCGCGGGATTTGCGCAGCGCCCGCACCCGCGCGCCGAGATCGAGCGGCTGTGCCTCCTCGACGCCGCCAGCCTCGCGGGCGATGCGGATCAGGGCTCTGGGGTCGGTCTCCTGCATGGCACAGCTATACCGGGGCGCGCCGGGCGCATGCAATGGCCGCCGGCAGCGCGCGCCCTGCCCGGGGGCGGCGCTTGGGCGCAGGGGGTATTCCCGCGGGAGCGCGGGCGTTTCTTTCCGGCGCGGGAATGATAGGGGAAGGGCCATGAAGGCGAGGAGCGCGCGAAGATGACCCGGCTCGACATCCTGTCCGACCCGATCTGCCCCTGGTGCTACATCGGCAAGGCCAATCTCGACCGGGCGCTCGAGGCGCACCCGGACCATCCCTTCGAGATCGCCTGGCGGCCGTTCCAGCTCAACCCGGACATGCCGCCCGGGGGCATGGACCGCGCCGAGTACCTGGAGCTGAAGTTCGGCGGGCGCGAGGGCGCGGCGCGGGCCTACGCCCCGGTGCTCGAGGCGCTGGAGGCGGCCGGGCTGGAGGCCGACCTTGCCGGCATCGCCCGCACGCCCAACACGCTCGATGCCCACCGCCTGATCCACTGGGCCGGGATCGAGGGGCGGCAGACGCCCGTCGTCTCCGCGCTCTTCCGCGCCTATTTCCGCGAGGGGCGGGACATCTCGGACCACGAGGTGCTGGCCGATATCGCCGATGGTGCCGGGCTCGACGCGGCCATGGTCCTGCGGCTTCTCGCCTCCGAGGCGGACCGCGCCGAGATCGCCGAGGGCGACAGGCAGGCCCGCGCCATGGGGGTGAGCGGCGTGCCCACCTTCATCGTCGGCGGGCGGCATGCCGTGCCCGGGGCGCAGCCGCCCGAACTCTGGGCGCGCGTGATCGAGGAGTTGCGCGGCGCGGGCGGCGGCGATGGCTGAGCCCGGCACGGCAGGTCGCGCGGCACCGGGCGAGCCACCCGCCGAAGGCGCGCGCGCGGGGCGCATGTCGCAGACGGAGTTCATCGCGCTGATGGCGATGCTCTTCGCCACCATCGCCTTCTCCATCGACGCGATGCTGCCCGCGATGCCCGAGATCGCCGCGAGCCTCAGCCCCGAGGCGCCCAACCGCGCGCAACTCGTCGTCACCAGCTTCGTGCTCGGCATGGGGCTCGGCACGCTCTTCACCGGGCCGCTCTCGGATGCCTTCGGGCGCAAGCCGGTTATCGTGGCGGGCGCGGCGCTCTACATCCTCGGCGCGGCGCTGGCCTGGGCGGCGCAATCGCTGGAGCTGATGCTGGCCGCGCGGCTCGTGCAGGGGCTTGGGGCCGCCGCGCCGCGGGTGGTTGCCGTCGCCATGGTGCGCGACCTCTACGAGGGCCGGCGCATGGCGCAGATCATGTCGTTCGTGATGATGGTCTTCGCGCTCGTTCCGGCACTGGCGCCGGCGCTGGGAGCGGCCATCATCTGGGCGGCGGGCTGGCGCGCGATCTTCGCGGCCTTCCTGCTCTTCGCCGCGGTGAGCGTGGTGTGGATGTCGCTGCGCCTCGACGAGCCGCTCGCGCCCGAGCGGCGGCGCCCCTTCGGCGTCACGATGTATGCACGAGGCCTGCGCGAGGTGTTCTCCCACGCCACGGTCGTGCTGCCGATCGGCGTGCTGAGCCTCGTCTTCGCAATGCTGTTCGCGCTGCTCTCCTCGATCCATTCGGTCATCGCGGAGACCTTCGGGCGCGGCGCGGGCTTTCCGCTCTGGTTCGGGCTGATCGCGGTGCTGGCGGCGACGGGCAGCATCCTCAACGCCCGGATCGTGATGCGGCTCGGGATGCGCCGGGTGATCCGGGCGGCACTCCTGACGCAGATCCTCGTCTCCCTCGCGGTGGCGGGCCTCTATGCCAGCGGCGTGCTCCCGCCCACCCTGGGCTTCGCGCTCTTCATCGCCTGGGCGGTGGGCGTCTTCTTCATGATCGGGCTGACGACCGGCAACCTGAACGCGCTGGCCCTGGTGCCCCTTGGCCATATCGCCGGGCTCGCGGCCTCGGTGGTGACGGGCGTCTCCACGGTGGGGGCGGTGCTGGTTGCGGTGCCCATCGGGCTGGCGTTCGACGGCACGCCCCTGCCCCTCGTTCTGGGCGTGCTGGGGTGCGCGGCGCTGGGCGCCGCCCTCATGGCCCTGGTGCCGGAGAGTGACACGGCTCCGGCTGCGGCGCCCTCGGGCTGACCCCGCACTCCGCCGCAAGGCGCTGCGGCATTGCCCTCAGCGCGGGGTGACGCGCCAGAGCGTGCCGGTGCCCACCGAGAGAAACCAGATCGCCCCGCCCGGCCCCTCGGCGATGTCGCGCACGCGCTCCGTTTCCGGGCCCTCGATCCGCTCCACCTCCTCGAACGTGGCGCCGTCGATGCGGCTGATGAGGCCGGAGTTGAGCGAACCGGCGAAGAAATCGCCCTCCCACTCGGGCCAGAGCGCGCCGGAGTAGATCATCAGCCCCGAGGGGGCGATGGAGGGATCCCAGTAGTGCAGCGGCTGCTCCATGCCCTCCGCCTCGGTGCCCTGGCCGATGGGCAGGCCCGAATAGTGCCGGCCGTAGGAGATCACCGGCCAGCCGTAGTTGGCGCCGCGCTCCACGCGGTTCACCTCGTCGCCGCCGCGGGCGCCGTGCTCCACCGTCCAGAGCTGGCCCGACGCGTCGAGCGCGGCGCCCTGCGGGTTGCGATGCCCGTAGGACCAGATCTCCGGGCGCGCGCCCGCGCGGCCCACGAAAGGGTTGGAGGCCGGAACGGTGCCGTCGCGGGCCACGCGCACCACCGTGCCGTTGTGATTGCCCAGATCCTGGGCCGAGCGCCGTTCTCCCCGGTCGCCGATTGTGACGTAGAGATGCCCGTCCCGCCCCTCGACGACCCGCGAGCCGAAATGCCGGCCACCGCTGAAGCCCTCGGCCGCCTCGAAGAGCACGCGCAGGCCCTCGACGCGCTGCGCATCCTCCGAAAGGCGCGCAACGGCGAGCGCCGTCCCGGCGCCGCCGCGCGGCTGGGGGGCGGCGTAGGTGAGGAAAATCTCGCGGCTGGCGGCGAAATCGGCGGCCACGGCGACATCCAGCAGCCCGCCCTGCTCCGATGCGAACACCTCCGGCACGCCGTCGATGCTTGTTGCCCCGCCATCGGCGCCGATATGCAGGAGCCGGCCGTCGCGCTCGGTGACGAGAAGCCCGCCACCTGACGGCAGGAAATCGAATCCCCAGGGCTGGTCGAGACCGGTGACGACAGGCTCCACGGCGAGCCGCCCCTGCGAGGTTTCGAGCGCGAGTGCCGGCGCAGACGCCGAGAGCCACAGCGCGAAGAGGCCGCCGGCCATCACGCGTTCCGCCAGAGCGATCGTTCGTTTCATGCCGTGAGCCTCCTGCCGCTTCAACGAAGGAAGCTAGGCAGGCCACGGGCGTCATCAAGCGGCACGGTGACGGCAAGATGCGTCGAATCCGGCCTCAAATA
>CAYXOX010000045.1:0-14545 GCA_964466745.1 uncultured Rhodobacterales bacterium | reverse complement strand
ACCTGCATCGACGCCAGCGCAGCCACCGCCACCGCCGAGCGTCTGATCACCTCCGACCGCGTCAACGGCATCGTGGGCGCGATGTGCTCGGGCGCCACCGGCGCGATCCTGAGCAACGTCGCGGTGCCGAACGGCGTGGTGATGATCTCGCCCTCTGCCACCAGCCCCGCGCTTTCCACCGCCGAGGACGACGGGCTCTTCTTCCGCACCGCGCCTTCGGACGCGCGGCAGGGCGTGGTGATGAGCGAGATCCTCCAGGAACGCGGCTTCAGCACCGTGGCCGTCACCTACACCAACAACGACTACGGGAAGGGTCTTGCCGACAGCTTCCAGGCCGCCTTCGAGGCCGACGGCGGCACGGTGACGATCAACGCCGCCCATGAAGACAACAAGGCGGACTACTCGGCCGAGATCGGCGCGCTGGCCGCCGCGGGCGGCGAGGTGCTCGTCGTGGCCGGATACGTCGATTCGGGCGGCTCGGGCATCGTGCGCGCCGCGCTCGACACCGGCGCCTTCGACACATTCATGTTCCCCGACGGCATGGTGAGCCAGGCGCTGGAAGACAACTTCGGCACCGAGATCGACGGCAGCTTCGGCCAGAACCCGGCCGCCGCCGGCGAGGGCCGCGACACCTACGTCGAAATGGCAACGGCCGCGGGCTTCGACGGCACCTCGGCCTTCTCGGCCGAAGCCTACGATGCCGCTGCGCTCATTCTGCTCGCCATGCAGGCCGCCGGCTCCGCCGACCCGGGCACCTACAAGGAGCACGTGATGAGCGTGGCCAACGCGCCGGGCGAGCCGATCCTGCCGGGCGAGCTGGGCCGCGCGCTGGAGATCCTCGCCGAGGGCGGCGAGGTCGATTACCAGGGCGCCACCGCTGTCGAGCTGATCGGCCCGGGCGAAAGCGCCGGCAACTACCGCGAGATCGAGATGGTTGACGGCAAGGTCACCGTGGTGGGCTTCCGCTGATCGATCGCGCGCGGCGGGGCGCCTCGTGCCTCCGCCGCGCGGACTCTCGGCCGGGGACGTTCCCCACTATTTCCGGAGAGGCGATGCGCTGGATGCGGACCACTGGCCGCTGCACCGGCAAGGTGCATCCTGGCGATGGCGCCACGGTGCCGCGCGCGCGCCCCTGGCCGGTTCCGTCGGGGCGCAGACGCAGGCCCGGGCTCGCATGAGGAGCGCAGCATGATCGAGGTGCAGAACCTGCATCGCCACTTCGGCGGCTTTCACGCGGTCGACGGGGCATCGCTGAAGATCGCGGAACGCTCCATCACCGGCCTGATCGGCCCGAATGGTGCGGGAAAAACTACTCTTTTCAACGTTATCGCCGGGGTTCTTCCACCGACGTCCGGCAAGGTGACGATGGCGGGCGAGGATATCACCGGCCTGCCTCCGCACGAGCTCTTCCACAAGGGCCTGCTGCGCACGTTCCAGATCGCGCACGAGTTCTCCTCCATGACGGTGCGCGACAACCTGATGATGGTGCCCGGCGCCCAGTCGGGAGAGCGGCTGTGGAACACCTGGTTCGGCCGCCGCCGCATCGCCGAGGAGGAGCGCGCCCTCGCCCGCCGCGCGGACGAGGTGCTCGAGTTCCTCACGATCGACCACCTCGCGGACGAGCGGGCCGGGGCGCTCTCGGGCGGCCAGAAGAAGCTGCTCGAGCTCGGCCGCACGATGATGGTGGACGCGCGCATCGTCTTTCTCGACGAGGTGGGCGCGGGCGTGAACCGCACCCTGCTCAACACCATCGCCGACGCCATCAAGCGGCTGCACCAGGAGCGTGGCTACACCTTCTGCGTGATCGAGCACGACATGGATTTCATCGGCAGGCTCTGCGACCCGGTGATCGTGATGGCCGAGGGCAAGGTGCTGGCCGAGGGCACGATCGACGAGGTGAAATCCAACGAGCAGGTGATCGAGGCCTATCTCGGCACCGGGCTCAAGAACAAGTCACAGGCCGCCGCGCAATGAGCAAGACAACTCCCGCACAGGGAAAACCCCGGGGCGAATGGCCCGCCGCCTCGCAGCAGGCCGAAGCGCGCGCCCGCGAGGGCGGCGAATGGGTGGAATCGCGCGACGCCTTCCTGATCGGCGAGGGCATGACCGGCGGCTACGGCAGGGGCGCCGACATCCTGCACGATTGCACCATCGCCGTGAACGAGGGCGAGATCGCCGTGATCGTGGGCCCGAACGGCGCCGGGAAATCGACCGCGATGAAGGCAATGTTCGGCATGCTGAACATTCACACCGGGGCCGTGCGGCTCGCGGGCAAGGAGATCACCTCGATGTCGCCCCAGGCCAGGGTGGCGCAGGGCATGGCGTTCGTTCCCCAGACATCGAACATCTTCACCACCATGACCGTCGAGGAGAACCTCGAGATGGGGGCGTTCCTGCGGCGCGACGACATTCGCGAGACGATGGAAGAGATCTACGAGCTTTTCCCCATCCTGAGGGAAAAGCGCCGCCAGCTTGCCGGCGAGCTTTCCGGCGGCCAGCGCCAGCAGGTCGCCGTGGGCCGCGCGCTGATGACCCAGCCGAGCGTGCTGCTCCTGGACGAGCCCACGGCCGGCGTGAGCCCCATCGTGATGGACGAGCTCTTCGACCGCATCATCGAGATCGCGCGCACCGGCATCTCGATCCTGATGGTCGAACAGAACGCGCGCCAGGCGCTGGAGATCGCCGACCGGGGCTACGTGCTGGTGCAGGGCCGCAACCGCTACACCGACACGGGCGCCACGCTGCTGGCCGACCCCGAGGTGCGCCGGAGCTTCCTGGGAGGATGAGCGTGAAGGCAGGTGGAACCGACGCCCCGAAGCGGCACGCCCCGGATCCGGGAGCGCACACAGGCTTTACGAAATCGAACATTTGCCAGTCGCTGCCGCCCCGCGGCCTTCCGGCGACGGGAGACTGAGATGGATTTTCTCAACGCATTGGTAGCCCTGATGAACTTCGTGGTCATTCCGGCCACGGCCTATGGCGCTCAGCTTGCACTCGGCGCACTGGGCGTCACGCTGATCTTCAGCGTCTTGCGCTTTTCCAATTTCGCCCATGGAGACACCATGGCCTTCGGGGCGATGGTCACGATCCTTGCCACCTGGGGCCTGCAAGGCATGGGCATCACCTTCGGGCCGCTGCCCACGGCGCTCCTCGCCCTGCCCGTGGGGATCGCGGTGACCGCGGCGCTGCTGCTGCTCACCGACCGCACGGTCTATCGCTTCTACCGCCAGCAACGCGCGGCGCCGGTGATCCTGATGATCGTGTCCATGGGCGTGATGTTCGTGATGAACGGCCTCGTGCGCTTCATCATCGGGGTCGACGATCAGCGCTTCGCGGACGGCGAGCGCTTCGTGATCTCCGCGCGCACCTTCCGCGAGATGACGGGGCTGGCCGAAGGGCTGGCGTTCCGCACCACCCAGGCGGTGACGATCGTGACGGCGATCATCGCGGTGGCCCTTCTCTTCTGGTTCCTCAACCGGACGCGCACCGGCAAGTCGATGCGCGCCTTTTCCGACAACGAGGATCTGGCGCTGCTCTCGGGCATCAACCCCGACCGCGTGGTGCTGATCACCTGGCTGATCGTCGGGGCGCTGGCGACGACGGCGGGCGTGCTCTACGGGCTCGACAAGAGCTTCCAGCCCTTCACCTACTTCCAGCTGCTGCTGCCCGTCTTCGCCGCGGCGATCGTGGGCGGCTTCGGCAACCCGGTGGGCGCCATCGCGGGCGGCTTCGTGATCGCGTACTCCGAGGTTGCGGTAACCTATGCCTGGCGCAAGGTGGTGGGCTATCTCGGCCCGGCCGACTGGCAGCCGGACGGGCTCGTCCAGCTGCTGACAACCGACTACAAGTTCGCCGTTTCGTTCATCATCCTCGTGGTGGTGCTGATCTTCAGGCCCACCGGGCTGTTCCGCGGAGGCATGTCGTGATCGCAACCCCCTCCCCCCGCGCGCTGGGCCTGCTCGCGCTCGTCGTGGTGCTCGTGCTCGGCACCGGCTTCCTGCAGAGCTGGAACTCGGCGCTGCTCATCGTGAACATGGGGCTCGTCTCGGCGATCATGGCGCTCGGGGTGAACCTTCAATGGGGCTTCGCGGGGCTCATCAACTTCGGGGTGATGGGCTTCGTGGCGCTCGGGGCCCTTGCCGCGGTGCTGGTGGGCATGGATCCCGTGCCCGAGGCCTGGGCCGCCGGCGGGCCGCGGATTCTCCTGGCGCTCGTCGCGGGCGCGGGCACCATCGCGCTGGCCATATTCGTGCAGAACCGCACGCCCCCGGGCCGGATGCGCGGCTTCGCGACGCTCGCCGTGATCGTGGCCGGCTTCGTGATCTACCGGACGATCTTCGACCCGGCCAAGCAAGCGGTGGAAGCGGTGAATCCGGCGGCCACCGGCTATCTCGGGGGGCTCGGCCTGCCGATCCTGGTCGCGTGGCCCGCGGGCGGCTTCCTGGCCGCGGGTGCGGCCTGGGTGATCGGCAAGACGGCCCTCGGCCTCCGTTCGGATTACCTCGCCATCGCGACGCTCGGCATCTCGGAGATCGTGATCGCCATTCTCAAGAACGAGGATTGGCTCGCCCGCGGCGTGAAGAACGTGATCGGCATTCCCCGCCCCGTTCCCAACGAGATCGACCTGCAGCGCGACCCGGATTTCGTGGAACGCGCCGCCGGTTTCGGCCTCGATCCCGTCACCGCCTCCACCGTCTACGTGAAGCTCGAATACGCGCTGCTCTTCTCGGCGGTTCTGGTGATCCTGCTGGTGCTCGCGCAGCTCGCGCTGAACTCGCCCTGGGGCCGGATGATGCGCGCGATCCGCGACAACGAAACCGCCGCCTCCGCCATGGGCAAGGACGTCAAGCGCCGGCACCTGCAGATCTTCATTCTCGGCTCGGCGATCTGCGGCATCGCCGGCGCCATGATGACGACGCTGGACGGGCAGCTCACGCCCGGCTCCTACCAGCCGCTGCGCTTCACCTTCCTGATCTGGGTGATGGTGATCCTGGGCGGATCGGGCAACAATTTCGGCGCCGTTCTCGGCGGCTTCATTGTCTGGTTCCTTTGGGTTCAGGTCGAACCGCTCGGCCAGGGTCTCATCTCCATCGTGACCGCCGGCATGGGCGAGACGAGCCCTGTCCGCCAGCACCTGCTGGACAGCGCCCCGCAAATGCGGCTGCTGACCATGGGGGTGATCCTGCTTCTGGTGATGCGGTTCAGCCCGCGGGGTCTGCTTCCCGAACGCTGATGCCCATGGCGAGCGCCCGGCGGACCGGCGCGACCGGGCACACCGGAGGAGCGCACGGCGGGCCCCGCGAGGCCCGCCGCGCATCGTGATCAGAAGTTCACCGACCCGCGCAGCGCCAGCCCGTCGACGTTCAGCTCGCCCGCACTGTCGAAGTCGTCCGTGCGGTGGAACTGGGCCTCGGCCCCCACGCGGAAACGATCGGAAACCTGGAAATCGGCGCCGAGACCGAACATGCCCACGGTGTCTTCCAGCGAGCCCGCACCGGGATCGATCGTCACGTTGGCCGCGCCGATGGTGACGTAGGGGAGAACCTGGCCCGCGTCGTAGCCCGCGCGCAGCTTGAGGCGCAGCGCATTGGCGCTGTCCACGCCGGCGGCATCCTCGAGATCGAGAATGTCGTATTCCAGCTCACCGCCAAGCACGAAATTGCCGAGATCCTGGAGATAGCCGAAGTGCACGCCGTAGGTGGTGGCGCTGTACTCGTCCACGCCGTCGTCCACCTGCGCAACGCCGATCTGGGCGCCCGCGTAGAGGCCGGTCCAGTCCGCGATCGGGGCGGCCGGCACGAAGACGGGAGCCGGGGCCGGAGCCGGTTCGAAAACGGTAACCTCGGGGCCGCCGGCTGCGACGATCGAGGGAAGCAGAACTAGGCCGGTTATACCGGCCCACGAGACTAGGGGTCGCATGATCCAAATCCTTTGGTTGCGACATCCCCCCAAGCGCTTCTATTGCCAGACACCGATTCGCCCGGCAATCCCGGCCACGCCGGGCCGCGGCGGATGTTGTCCACCGGCCACAGGCAGCGATCCTCGCGTTCTGGCGATGTGCGGGGCGTCACGCAGGCCCGGTTCGCCGGCGGCCCTGCCAGAGCCGCCCGTCGATGAGCGACAGCCCGAGCCCGATCACGAGCAGCCCGGCAAGATGGGTCCAGAGCAGCGTCTCGCCGAGAAAGACGATGCCGAGGGTAACCGCGGAAACCGGGATCAGCAGGGTGACGAGCAGGAAGTTCGTGGCGCCCGCGCTCGCCAGCAGGCGGAACACGAGAACATAGGCCACCGCCGTGGACAGGAGCGCCATGCCGGCCACCGCCGCCCAGACCTCCCAGCCCGGCATCGACCCGTCGAACGGGCGCTCGAAGGTGAGCGCCACGGGGATCATCACGAGCGCCGCCATCGTGACCTGCCCTGCTGCCCCCATCGCCGGATCAACCCCCATTCGCTTGAACCTGCGGCCGTAAACACCCGACACAGAGTACGAAATCGCGGCACCGACCACGGCGAGCTGCGGCAGGACATCGGCCCCGAGACCGAAGATCGCCGATGGTCCGATCACGAGCACCGCGCCGGCGAGCCCCACGACAGCGCCGATCAGGCGCAGGGGCGTGAGGCGCTCGTCGCTGAGCACGGCCCCGGCGATGAGCACGGTGAATACGGGGGTGGTGGCGTTGAGGATCGAGGCGAGGCTGGCGGTGATCTGCTGCTGGCCCCAGAAGATCAGGCTCCAGGGCAGCGCGTTGTTGAGCAGCGCCATCACGAGGAACGCGCCCCAGACGCCCGCCGCCCTCGGAACCGTGCGCCCTGTCGCCATCACGTAGCCCCAGAGCGCGAGGGAGGCGAAGAGCACCCGCAGCGCCACGAGGCTGAGCGGCGGCAGCCCGGTGAGCCCGATCTCCACGAAGAAGAACGTGCCGCCCCAGAGCACCGAAAGCACCCAGAGGCTTGCCCACTGCCCCGCCGTCATCTGGCTGTTGATGCCGCTCATGCTCCGCTCCGCTCCGGGCCGACCCGATGGTTTCTAGACGACCGCCCGGGCGGCCGCACTCCGAAACCTGCACAAGCCTCGCGCGAGGGCCCCACAGGGCCGTGATCGGGGCGGGTCACGCCGTCGCCGGGGCATGAGATGTCGCTCACGGGCTTGCCGCGGCCGGTTCGGGCCGGTCAACTCGGGCCATGGATGCAGGGAGAGCCCCATGAAGACAACAACCCGCGTGGCCATCATCGGTGGCGGTGTCGTCGGCGCCTCGGTCGCCTACCATCTCACCAAGCTCGGCTGGTCGGACGTTCTGCTGCTGGAGCGCTCCGAGCTCACCTCCGGCTCCACCTGGCACGCGGCGGGAGGCTTTCACACGCTCAACGGCGATACCAACATGGCCGCCCTGCAGGGTTATACCATCGGGCTCTACCGGGAGCTCGAGGAGATCACCGGCATGTCCTGCGGGCTGCACCACGTGGGCGGGCTCACGCTGGCCGACACGCCCGAACGGCTCGACATGCTGAAGGCCGAGCGCGCCAAGCACCGCTACATGGGGCTCGAAACCGAGATCCTCGGCCCGGCGGAGATCGCCGAAAGGGCGGAACTCGTGAATCTCGATGGCGTGCTCGGCGCGCTCTACGACCCGCTCGACGGGCACCTCGATCCGTCCGGCACCACCCATGCCTACGCCCGCGCCGCGCGCATGGGCGGCGCCGAGATCGCCACGCACACGCGGGTTCTGGAGACGAACCCGCGCCCGGACGGCAGCTGGGAGGTGGTGACGGACAAGGGTACGATCCATGCCGAGCACCTCGTGAACGCCGCCGGGCTCTGGGCGCGGGAGGTGGGTGCCATGGCGGGCGTCTACCTGCCGCTCCTGCCCATGGCGCACCAGTATCTCGTGACGGACGCGTTGCCCGAGATTTGCGAGCGGGCAGCGGAATTCCCGCATGTGATCGATCCGGGCGGCGAAAGCTACCTGCGCCAGGAGGGGCGCGGGCTCTGCATCGGCTTCTACGAGCAGCCCTGCCAGCCCTGGGCCGTGGACGGCACCCCATGGGACTTCGGCCATGAGCTCCTGCCCGACGATTTCG
The DNA here is from genome assembly GCA_964466745.1 of uncultured Rhodobacterales bacterium. GTDB lineage: Bacteria > Pseudomonadota > Alphaproteobacteria > Rhodobacterales > Rhodobacteraceae > CAYXOX01. The sequence continues at coordinate 6,466 of CAYXOX010000045.1, read as the reverse complement.
ACAAGATCGAGGACAGCATCGCCTTCGCCTACCGCCGCTTTCCGGTGCTGGAGCGCGCCGGCGTGAAAAGCGTGATCCACGGCCCCTTCACCTTCGCACCCGACGGAAACCCGCTGGTCGGCCCGGTGCCGGGGCTGCGCAACTACTGGGCCGCCTGCGCCGTGATGGCCGGCTTCTCGCAGGGCGGCGGTGTGGGGCTTACGCTCGCGCAATGGATGATCGAGGGCGAGACGGAGCGCGACCCCGCGGCGCTCGACGTCGCCCGCTTCGGGCGCTGGATCACCCCGGGCTACACCGTGCCGAAGGTCATTGAGAACTACCGGAACCGCTTCTCGGTCACCTACCCCAACGAGGAGCTGCCCGCCGCCCGGCCCCATGCCACCACGCCCATGTACGACATCTTCGAGGGCCTCGGCGCCGTCTGGGGCCACCAGTTCGGGCTCGAGGTGCCCAATTACTTCGCCGAACCCGGCGAGCCGCGCTACGAGACGCCCAGCTTCCGCCGCTCGAACGCCCACGAGGCCGCGGGCCGCGAGGTGCGCGCGGTGCGCGAGGCGGTGGGGATCAACGAGATCCACAACTTCGGCAAGTTCTCGGTGACAGGCCCCGGGGCCCGCGCCTGGCTCGACAGGATCATGGCCGGCCGCATCCCGCGCCCCGGGCGGATGAGCCTCACGCCGATGCTCTCGCCGAGGGGGCGGCTCATCGGCGACTTCACCGTCTCCTGCCTGGGCGAGGAGGAGTTCCGCCTCGTGGCCTCCTACGGCGCGCAGGAGATGCACCACCGCTGGTTTGCCGCCCACCCCGCCGGGGACGTGCGGGTCGAAAACATGTCGGACCGCTGGACGGGCTTCCAGATCGCCGGGCCGCGGGCCGCGGAGCTGCTGGGCGCCTGCACGCCGGCCGATGTGGGTGCGCTGGCGTTCATGGACGTGGCACCGATGGTGGTGGGCGCCGCGGACTGCGTGGTGCAGCGCGTGAGCTACACCGGCGATCTCGGCTACGAGATCTACTGCGATCCGATGCAGCAGCGCACGCTCTGGGCGACCCTCTGGGAGGCAGGCGAGCCGCTCGGGCTCCGGCCCTTCGGCATGCGCGCGATGATGTCGCTGCGGCTCGACAGGCTCTTCGGCGCCTGGCTGCGCGAGTACTCGCCCGACTACACGCCCGCCGAGACGGGGCTCGACCGCTTCATCGCCTGGGGCAAGAACGCCGATTTCATCGGCCGCGCCGCCGCCGAGGCCGAGCGCGCGCGGGGCCCCGCCCGGCGGCTCTGCGCCTTCGAGGTGGATGCCGGGGACGCCGACGTGATCGCCTACGAGCCGATCTGGCTCGACGGCGCCGTGCAGGGGTTCTGCACCTCGGGCGGATTCTCCCACTGGACGCGGAAGAGCATCGCCCTGGGCTTCGTGCCGGCGGGCCGGCCGGCGCCCGGGCTCGAGGTGGAAATCGAGATCCTGGGCGAGCGGCGCGCGGCGCGGCTCATCGAGGGTCCGCTCTTCGATCCCGAGGGGGAGAGGATGCGCGGCCACGCCGGCGGCTGAACGGCAACAGTGCCACGCGGCGCAGGATAACGTGATGCGTGAAGTGCAACGCCATGTATTGCGAGCAAAATAACGCACACCTGAAGTGACGCCGGAATAGCGCCGCGCCACTTGATGCGATGCATCAAGGGCATTCGCGCAACTTCATGCAGCACGTGAAGTCGGGGCGCAGGCGGTGCGAGGGCCGGTTTTCGCGGCGGCGCCGGGCCGCGCTCCAGGAGCGCCGCGCCCGCCAGCCGCCGCGCCCCGGCCGCGGACGCAAAAAGGCAGGGGGCGCCCCGAGGCGCCCCCTGCCCATCCGCGTGGCACCTCCCCCAAGGCGCGCGAGCCGCGGAAAACCGGCTTAGATCAGAAGCGACGCCTCGTGGCGCTTGAGCGTCTTGCGCGCCGCGCGGTACTGGCCGACGCCCACGCTGTTCGCCAGTTCAGGGAACAGCTCGAAGATCTCGCTCCGCTGGGAGTTGCCGAGGCCGCGCAGCGAGTAGTCGCCCGGCTGGAAGCTCTCCGACCACGCGCCGTTGGCCAGCACCACCTCGTGGCGGTCGCACATGAAGTGAACGTAGGTCGTGCCCATGGTGTCGACCTGCGCGATACCGTCGATCCCCACGAGGTGCTTGGCCGCGACGAGCACTTCGCTGTCCTCGAAATAGAGCGCCGTCTTCTCCGAGGTCACCAGCATCCGGTGGTTCGGGCTCACCATCATGTCCCGCTCCGGCAGGCCGCCACCGAGCGCGCCGGCCCGGATCAGCACCGGGCGCAGGTGCTGCGCGCTCTTCAGGGCGCGCCAGTCGAGGTGCTTGCTGCCCATCCAGCGGATTTCCTGCATGCCGTTGTCGCGGGTGATCACCCGGTCGCCCTCGCGCAGTTCCTCTACCGGGCGCTCGCCCTGGGGCGTGGCGATCAGCGTGCCGTGGGTGAAGCAGACGACCGTCGCCCCGATGACGTTCTCGATCTCCTGAAAGGTCGTGGTGCCCTCCAGATTGTCCTCGTCGTCGAAGAAACGGATGATCCCGTCTTCTTCGTCCGGTGAGGTGTACTGCACCGAGGCGCGCCCGCCAGGCGTGATCGCGCCGGTAACGTCGAGCGTATCGAAATCGTCGCCGCCGCCGCCGCCGTCGATCTCGTCGCCCACCATGTCGCCGGGTGCGGTGGCCACGAAGGTGTCGCGGTCGTCGCCGCCTGCGAGCGTATCGGCGCCCGAGCCACCCTCGATGAGGTCGTCTCCGGTTCCGCCATCGACGCTGTCGTTGCCCTGGCCGCCGAAGATCGTGTCGTCGCCCGCGTCGCCCGAGATCGTGTCGTCGTCGATCCCGCCGTCGAGCACGTCGTCGCCGTCGCCGCCCGAGATCGTGTCGTCGTCGTCCTGCCCGAAGATGGTGTCGTCTCCGGCGCCGCCGTTCAGGATGTCGCGGCCGTTGTCGGGCTGCAGGTCGGGGCCGAACGGGTTGGAGCCGTCATCCTCGATGTCGAGCGGGTCGCTGCCCGGCCCGAGGCCGCCGTAGATCAGGTCATCGCCGTCGCCGCCATCGACGCTGTCGTTGCCCTCGCCGCCGATGATCGTGTCGTCGCCGTCGCCGCCCAGGACGGTGTCCTTGTCGAAGCCGGCGTCCACGGAGTCGTCGCCCGCGCCGGCATCGATGAAGTCGTCGTCGTCGCCGGTGGTGATGGTGTCGTCGCCCGCACCGCCGAAAACCGTGTCGCGGTCGTCGAACGGATCCTCGTCACCCTGGAAGAGGCCGGGGTAGCCCAGATCCGGGCGTCCGCCCGGGCCCGTGGGCGAGGTTGTTACGGGGCCCGAGGTGTCGATCACGTCGTCGCCGTCGCCGCCGGTCGCGTTGTCGTTGCCGGCGCCGCCGATGAGCGTGTCGCCCTCGTTGCCCGCCACGAGCGTGTCGTCGCCCTCGCCGCCGTCGAGCGTGTTCACGCCGGAGCCGCCAACGAGTGTATCGTTCCCCTCTCCGCCGAAGATGCTGTCGTTGCCCTCGCCGCCGTCGACGCTGTCGTCGCCGAGACCGGCGTCGATCGTGTCGTCGCCGCCGTTGCCGAGGATCGTGTCGTCGTTTCCGTCGGGGCCGTCGATGATGTCGCCGCCGCCGTCGGTCGGGCCGTCGGCATCGTTGTAGCCCGGGCCCATCGTCTCGCCGAATTCCTCGCCGTCGACCACGCCGTCGGGCGGCTGGCTGGGAAGGAGGAGCGTTTCGATCTCCGCGAAGTTCACCAGAACCCAGTCGCCGTCGGTGTTGAGCACCTCGACGCTGCCGGAGGTGGAGTTGCCGTCCGGGTCGGGGCTGCTCACCAGGTTGCGGAACCCGTCGAAGCCGGTGAGATCGAGCGTGTCGTCGTCGTCGCCGCCGGAGCCGCCGTCCACCGAGATGGTGCCGGTCTTGTTGCCCGCACCGTCCAGAAGCGCCTGGTCGACCACGATGGTATCGGCATCGTCGCCGCCCGAGACGCTGTCGCCCGCGCCCGCGGTGATCGCGTCGTCGCCTTCGCCGCCGTCGACGCTGTCGTCGCCGTCGCCCCCGGAGAGCACGTCGTCGCCGCCCTCACCGAAGATCTCGTCGTCGCCCTCGCCGCCGTCGATGGTATCGGCGCCATCGGGGCCGAGATCGCCCGGCAGCGTGTCGAAGTAGATGTCGCTGATGTTGATGCCGGACTGGTTTTCGTTGACCTGGTTGTGCACGATCTCGAGCCGCTCGATCGGCCCGCTGATCGCCACCAGCACCGAGTAGTCATCCTCGTCGGGGTCTCCACCGCCGCCGTTGCTCGTGGCGGTATCGTTGGGCTGGGCGGTGGTGCCGAGAACAAGATCCTCCCCCACCGTCAACTGGACCGGCACGAGGTTGCCCTCGGAGTCGTAGGCCAGCACCGTCACCTGGCTGCCGAAATCGACGTCGTTGATGCGGAAAGAGAGGTTCTCCGCCTGGCTTTCGAAGTTCAGCCGATAGGCTACGGAAGAGCCATTGGCGTTCAGCAGCGAATCGAGAGAGCTTTCGTCGTCTGCGGATCCGCCGGTGGTAACGATGTCATCGACGAGGATATCCTCGTTGCTGAAGGTCGTGATCCCGGCGCTCGAGACGATCGAGAAGGTTACGTTGTTGCTGCCCGTGTCCTGGGTGAACGGGCCGCTTATCGGATCGCCGCTTTCGATCGGGTTCGGGCCGTTGGGGTCGGGCGCTTCGTCCCACTCGAACACCTCGCGAACGGGCGCGCCGCCGCCGCCGACGGCACCGCCGCCGGTATCGCCATAGAGGATGTCGTCGCCGGCGCCGCCGGCGATGCTGTCATCGCCCGAGCCGCCGTAGACGGTATCGTCGCCCTCGCCCGCCTCGACGGTGTCGTTGCCCTCGAAGGCGAGGATCAGGTCGTCGTCAGGGGCCGCGCCGGGAAGCAGCGCATCGCCGCCGTCCACGACGTCGTTCTCCGGATCGCCGGTGTAGGCGGTATCGATGAGATCGTCGCCGGCGGTGCCCTCCACGATCCCGTCGCCCGCCCCGACCACGCCGTCGAAGACCGCGACGTAGTTGATCTGGCCGAAGAAGAACTCGTCGTATTCGCCGTCGTCCTCCTCGCGCGCCCCGAAGGTGAAGCTCTCCTCGTTGGGGCCGTCGATGATGTCGAAGGTCAGGCCGGTTTCCGCGGCGCTCTGCGTGGAGATGGCGCCGGTGGTGAGGTTCTCGACGGTGAAGGTGCCGCCGGTTTCGTCGAACGAATAGGTGGCGCGGACGTCGTCGCCGGGGTTGAAGAAGCGCCCCGAGATGGTCGGATCGTCGTCGGTGCTGATTTCCAGTTCGCCGTCCGGTGTCTCGTGGACGACCACGACATGTCCGTACTTCGTCACGAATATGCCGAAGTGGCCCTCGCCGGGTTCATCGGCGTCGTCCTCCTCGCCGCGCGAGACGAGGTAGTCGGGGCTGCTGCCCTTGTGCGCGGTCTGGGTGAATTCGACCACCACCGTGGCCGAGACGATCGCGAAGGGATCGTCGTCGGACTCGGGGCCGAAATCGATCTCGAACTTGTCGCCGTGGCCATCGGTCTTGAGCGCACCGTTCAGGGCGAATGCGTCACCCTGGAAGTTTCCGTTCTGGGCGATGCCGTCGGCCAGGCCGGTATCGGCTGCGGGAGCGCCGCTGTTGAACTCCCAAAGACCGATCAGGTTGGCCGCACCGGGGTTGTCGAAATCGTTGTCGTTCGTGCCAGTCATGGCTTCACCCTTCCAAGCGCCCCCACGCTTTACTCGTCACCCGCGCGTTGCGCGGCACTTCCCAGGTGGGATCTCGGCGGCGGAAGTATCGAGACACTGAGCCCTCCGGGCGCGCCGTACTGGCACGCCTCCGGGCTCGCCCCCCGGCCGCACCGAAAACGGTACCGAGCCGAAGGTTTCAATCGCGTTCAAACCGTCACCCCCCAGTGGGTTCGCCCGTGATAGGGTGCGATTTGGCGCGAAAAAAGCGAAAAATGGCGCAAACGGGGCAAACCACAGGCCCAAACGTGGCCGCGCTGCACCGCCACGAGGTGGAATTCAGGCACACGCATTTTGATTATCCCGCTTAGGTTGTGCCTTCGCCCGACGTGGAACGACCCGTGCAGACGTCATCAAACCGTTGCAGACGCACTCGAAATCAGCGGTCGCGCGACGGCATTCCGCGGCGCGGGGCGCCACGCCACGCTCGATACGGGCCGATCGGACCCGACGTGGATCGGGGCCAAATCATGGCTGAATGATGGCGGGGCGCTCTGTTCGCGCAGCGTGGCCAATCCGGAAAAATACCCGCCGATTGCTTCGGTGCGCGGCACCGCGCAGCGCATAAGCGAATCGCTTAGAGGTTTTCGGGGGTGGTGCCCGAGGCGAGACTCGAACTCGCACGCCTTGCGGCGGGGGATTTTGAATCCCCTGCGTCTACCATTCCGCCACTCGGGCC
>CAYXOX010000044.1:0-20539 GCA_964466745.1 uncultured Rhodobacterales bacterium | reverse complement strand
GATGCTCTTGAGCGTCAGTTCGCGCACCTGCTCCCACATGCGCTGCAGGTATTCGTAATCGCGCTTGATCTCCGATTTCGTCCGCTTGGCGCCCGCGGTGCGCACGATCAGGCCGGCGCCGTCGGGCACATCGATCTCGGCGGCGATCTCCTTGAGTTTCTTGCGATCCGCCGCGTTGGTGATCTTGCGGCTGATCCCGCCGCCGCGCGCCGTGTTGGGCATCAGAACGCAGTAGCGCCCGGCCAGCGAAAGATAGGTGGTCAGCGCCGCGCCCTTGTTGCCGCGCTCTTCCTTGACGACCTGCACCAGCATGATCTGGCGCACCTTGATGACTTCCTGGATCTTGTACTTGCGCGGGCGTGACTTGCGGGGCGGGCGCACCTCGTCCGAGATGTCCTCGTCCGCGACGGATTCGATCTCGCTGTCGTGGGCGGCGGCATCCCGCCCGGTTTCGGCGCTTTCCTCGAGGCCCGAGCCCCGACGCGACCGGCTGCCGCGCCGGCTGCGGCTGCCACGTTCCCCGGCGGCCTCCTCCTCGCCGGCATCCGCGCCATCATCGGACGCGTCCTCGCCTTCGTCCTCGCCCTCGCCCTCGCCCGATGCCGGCGTTTCCACCGGGGTCTCGTGCACGAGCTCCACCGGCGAGGTGCCCTCGGGCACGCTGCCCTCGGGCTCGATGGTTTCCATGCCTTCGGGCTCGCGGGTGCTGACCGCATCGTCGCTGGCGGCGCTTTCGGCCTTCGAGCGCGAGCGCGAGCGGGACCGCGAGCGCGACCGGGAGGATTTCCGGCTCCCCCCCTCGGCGTCCTCCTCGCCGTCGCCGTCGCCCGACTGGAGGCTCTCGGCATAGGCCTTTTCCTCGGCGAGCAGGGCCTGCCTGTCGGCCACCGGGATCTGGTAGTAGTCGGGGTGGATCTCCGAGAAAGCCAGGAACCCGTGACGGTTGCCGCCGTAATCGACGAAGGCCGCCTGGAGCGAAGGCTCTACGCGGGTGACCTTCGCGAGATAGATGTTGCCGGCGAGCTGCCGCCGGCTCTGGCTTTCGAAGTCGAACTCCTCAACCTTGTTTCCGTCCACCACCACGACGCGGGTTTCCTCCGCGTGGGTGGCGTCGATGAGCATTTTCTTTGCCATGTTGTCCGTGCGCATGGCCGTCTCGCCGCCGCGCTGCGAGGCGCGCCGCCGGTCCGGGCATGTCCGATTGAGGCGAGGCGCGCGCCGATGATGCCGGTGCCGCGGGGGGCTTGCCGGTCGTGCATCGCTGTGGGCGCGCAGTCCATCGCGTTTCGTCTCCGGCCGCGCGCCAGGATGGCGGCAGCCCGTTCAAGGCCCTGCCGGCCTTTCGGGCCAGGGGGCAATTCTGCGGTCTCGTCGGACCAAGTCGGACCGGGTGCGCCCGGGGCGCTCGCGCCCTCCGGAGGGCGTCCCCGGAAAATCCTGAGTGCGGCGGCGGCGCAAAGTGCAGCGCCATAGCCGTTCGGTCACCATATGGGGAGAGGCCCCGGGGTGACAATACGCGATTTGCGCGCGGCCTCACCTGTAGAGCAGTGACTTGCCGTCGGCGAAGAGATGCACGTTGTCAGGCGTGGCCGAGCAGCGCACCACCTCGCCGCGCACATCGGCATGGATGCCGGGCATCTTGGCGATCACCGCGTCGTGATCGGGGGCGGAGCGCTTGAAGTAGAGCAGCGTGACCTCGCCGAGCCGTTCCATGATTTCCACGGTCCCCGCGAACGCGTAATCCTCGCTTTCGGTCTCGTGCATGTCCTCGGGGCGGATGCCCACGTTGACCGCGCGACCCTTGTCCTCGGGGCGGGTGGGAATGTCGGCGAGGATGGTGCCGCCGCCGTCATGCACCTTCACGCGGGTCTGCTCGCCCGGCTCGACGATCTCGCCGGCGAGCAGGTTCATCTGCGGCGAGCCGATGAACTGGGCGACGAACTCGTTCTCCGGCTTGCGGTAGAGCTCCAGCGGCGTGCCCACCTGGGCGATACCCTTGTTGGCCAGCACCACGATACGGGTGGCCAGGGTCATCGCCTCCACCTGGTCGTGGGTGACGTAGATCATCGTGCTGTCGGGCATCGATTCCTTGAGCTGCGCAATCTCGATGCGGGTCGCCACGCGCAGGGCGGCGTCGAGATTGGAGAGCGGCTCGTCGAAGAGATAGACCTTGGGGTCGCGCACGATGGAACGGCCGATGGCCACGCGCTGGCGCTGGCCGCCCGAAAGCGCCTTGGGCAGGCGATCGAGATAGGGCTCGAGCTGGAGGATCTTCGCGGCCTTGCTCACGGCGGCGTCGATCTCCTCGGGGCTCTTCTTGGCCAGCTTGAGCGCGAAGGTCATGTTGTCGCGCACCGTCATGTGCGGGTAGAGCGCGTAGGACTGGAAGACCATGGCGATGCCGCGCTGCGCGGGGGGCACGTCGTTGACCACCTGCCCGTCAATCTCCAGCGTGCCGCCGGTGATCTTCTCCAGCCCCGCGATCATCCGCAGCAGCGTGGACTTGCCGCAGCCCGAGGGCCCGACGAATACGATCAGCTCGCCCTGTTCGATGTCGAGGTTGATGTGCTTGAGGACATCCACGGTGCCCCCGTAGGTCTTGGCGACATCCGTCAGCTTCAATCCGGCCATGTTCTCGTTCCTCCCTGCGGGTGTCGTATCTTTGCTTCGGTTGGCGTGGTCAGACCCGCAGCGCGAGGCAGGGCTGCCAGGGCCCGAGGTGCAGCTTGCCGTCGGCCGAAGGCGAGGCGCTGCCCAGTTCGGCGCCGATGGAGATCCAGCGGCCATCGGGCACGTCGATCGCCGAGGGCGTATCGCTCATGTTGAAGGCGCAGAAGATCTCCTGGTCCTCGTGGCGCCGGATGAAATGCAGCACGCAGCCATCGGCCTGCGCGGGCGTGGCACTCCCCTTCTGGAGCGCCGGGTGCGTGCGGCGGAAGGCGATTGCACGGCGGTAGTGGTGCAACAGCGCCGCGGGATCCTCCTCCTGCGCCGACACCGCGAGCCGGATGTGCTCCTGCGGCACCGGCAGCCAGGTGACGCCGGCCGAGAACCCGCCGTTTATCACGTGGTCCTCCCAGACCATCGGGGTACGGCAGCCGTCGCGGCCCTTGTACTCGGGCCAGAACTCGATGCCGTAGGGATCGCGCAGATCCTCGAAGGCAAGCTCGGCCTCGGGCAGGCCCAGCTCCTCGCCCTGGAAGATGCACACCGAGCCGCGCAGGCACATCAGCAGCGTGGCATGCAGGCGCAGCGAGGCAGGATCGAGATCCCACCGCGTGGCGTGGCGGGCGACATCGTGGTTGGAGAAGGCCCAGCAGGCCCAGCCCTCGGCGGCCACCTGGTCGAGCTGGCGCAGCACGCTGGCCACGCGCGACGCCGAGAGTTGCTCGGCCGCAAGGAACTCGAAGGCATAGCACATGTGCACGCGCTTGTCGCCGGAGGTGTACTGGCCGAGAATGTCGAGCCCGTACTGGGCATCGCCCACCTCGCCCACCGAGGCGGCCGCCGGATAGCTGTCGAGCAGCGCGCGATACTCCTCGAGAAAGTCGAGATTCTCCGGGCGGTTCTTGGAGTAGAGATGCTCCTGGTGATTGTAGGGATTCACCGATGGCGCGATGTTTGCGTTGCGAAGCTCGGGTGCCAGCGGAGGATTGTCGCGCAGCTCCTTGTCGCAAAAATAGAAATTGATCGTATCGAGCCTGAATCCGTCCACCCCGCGGTCCAGCCAGAAGCGCGTGGCGTCGAGGAGCGCGGCCCGCACCTCGGGGTTGTGGAAATTGAGGTCTGGCATCGAGGACAGGAAGTTGTGCAGGTAGTACTGCTCGCGCCGCGTGTCCCAGTGCCAGGCCGAACCGCCGAAGATGGAGAGCCAGTTGTTGGGCGGCGTGCCATCGGGCTTCGGATCGGCCCAGACGTACCAGTCCGCCTTGGGATTGTCGCGGCTCGACCGGCTTTCGATGAACCAGTGGTGCTGGTCGGAGGTGTGGCTGAGCACCTGGTCGATCATCACCTTCAGCCCGAGCCTGTGCGCGGTGTCGATCACCGCGTCGAAATCGGCGATCGAGCCGAACATCGGATCGACGTTGCAGTAGTCCGAAACGTCGTAGCCGAAATCCCGCATCGGCGAGGTGAAGAACGGCGAGATCCAGATCGCGTCCACCCCCAGCGAGGCCACGTAGGGTAACCGCTGGACGATGCCCAGAAGGTCGCCCACGCCGTCGCCGTTGCTGTCCTGGAAGCTGCGCGGATAGATCTGGTAGATCACCGCGCCGCGCCACCAGTCGCGGTCGGCGGCCTGCCGGGCGCTCTCGCCCGCGATGGAAGTAGAGACGTTCATGTAGTCCTGCCAGGGAGTTGTCACTTGACGGAACCGGCCAGAAGGCCGCGCACCAGGTAACGCTGCATCGCAAAGAACACCACGAGCGGCACCGCGATGGAAACGAACGCCGCCGTGGCGAGGATCTCCCAGTTGCCGCCTCGCGTGCCCAGAAGCTCGACGATCTGGTTCGTCATCACCGTCGTCTCGCCCGTCGCGTCGATCAGGAACACCTTGGCCACCAGCAGGTCGTTCCACGTCCAAAGGAACTGGAAGATCGCGAAAGAGGCGAGCGCCGGGAACGAGAGCGGCAGGATGATCTTGGTGAAGATCTGGAAGTCGGTCGCACCGTCCACCTTCGCGTTCTCGATAATGTCGCGTGGCAGGCCGACCATGTAATTTCGCAAGAGATAGATCGCCAATGGCATCCCGAAGGCCGTGTGCGCGAGCCAGACCCCGAGGTAGCCCTTGCCGATCCCTATGCCGAGGTGCAGCCGCAGCAGAGGAATGAGCGCAAGTTGCAACGGCACCACCAGCAGCCCCACCACCATTGCGATCAGGAGCGCCCGGCCAGGAAAATCCATCCACGCCAGCGCGTAGGCGGCGAAGGCTGCCACCACGATGGGGATGATCGTGGCCGGGATCGTCACCGTGAGCGTGTTGAAGAGCGCGCGCGCCATGCTGTCGGTCCGGTCGCCCGAAAGGAGCACCTGCTCGTAGTTCTCGAGAGTGAACTCCGGCGGCGAGGAAGCCGTCAGGAACACCCGCTGTCCACGCCGGCTGACCTGCTCGTCGGTGCCACGCCAGACATAGGCGCCGTCTTCCTGCAGCGTGAAGGTCTCGCCGTCGCCCAGATCGGCCGTCTCGCCCGGCTGGAACGCCGCCACGTCGCGCGAGGACACGCCCCAGGATGTCACGACGCGGGGCTCCACGCCCTCGTCGCTGAAGACGTTGCCGCTGACGACGAAGAAATCGCCGTCGGGCACGCGCATCTCGTCGGGCGGGCCGGTGCGGAACTGCGCCGTCTGTTCGGCGGGAAACATCGAGGCCCACCAGCCGGAGGCCGAGATCTGGTCGGCCGTACGGAACGACGAGACGAGAAGCCCGACGGTGGGGAAGAGCCACAGGAGCACCAGTGCCAGCACCGAGATGTGGACGGCCCAGGTGAGGCTCGATTTGCTTCCGGCGATATTGTCCATGTCGCTTCTCCCCTCAGCGCATTTCCTTGCGCGCGTTGTAGACGTTCCAGACGAGGATCGGCGTCACGAGCAGCATGATCACGATCGCACTGGCCGAACCCACGCCCCAGTCGTTGGCGCGGAAAAGCTTGTCGAACATGTAGTTGGCCAGAACCTGGGTTTCCCACTGGCCGTTGGTCATGGCGAAGACGATGTCGAAGATCTTCAGCACGATCAGCGTGATCGTCGTCCAGACCACCACCACCGTGCTCATGATCTGCGGCACCTTGATCTTGAAGAAGATCTGGAAGGGGTTCGCCCCGTCCACGATGGCCGCCTCGACCGTTTCCTCGGGAATCCCGCGCAGCGCGGCGGAAAGGAGCACCATGGCGAAGCCGGTCTGGATCCAGATCAGCACCGCCATGAGGAAGAAGTTGTTGTAGAAGTCGATCGTCAGCCATTGCTGGGGCTGGCCATAGGGCAGATCTGCCCCGAACACCGCGATGATCGAGCGCAGCGTGATGAAGGCGAGCCAGAGCCCCCCGGCGGCGAGCGCCACCCGCCCCGCCGCGATCAGCGCGCCGCCCGGGTTTTCGCCGCGGGTGAAGAACGGCCGCGTCAGCAGGTAGGCCACCCACAGGAGCATCGCGCCGAAGGCGAGCATCACGAGCACCGGCAGCAGGCGCAGTACGATGAACGATCCTGCACCGCCGTCGAACTGCAGCCAGAGCGCGTTGAGCACCCCGATCTGCGCCTGGTCGGCCGGGCGGGCATCATAGATCAGCTTGAAGATCACCGCGGCCCCCACGAAGGAGATCGCCAGCGGCATGAAGATCAGCGATTTCGCGAAGGCACCCCAGCCGATCCTGTCGGTGAGCTGCGCTGCCAGCAGCCCGAAGGCGGTGGCGGCGGCAGGCACCACGATCAGCCAGAGCATGTTGTTGCGCATGGCCTCCCAGAACTTGGGTTCGCTGAACATCTGCTGGTAGTTGGCAAGGCCAACGAAGGCGCCGTCGAGATCTCGGTCGGTCAGCGAGAGGCGCAGCGTCTCGACCACCGGGTAGAGCAGGTAGAGGCCGAGAAAGAAGATCGCCGGGAAGAGAAAGAGCCAGGGCCGCACCTGGTTGGCGCGGTTGATGTTGCGCCCGATGTTCGGCCCCCGCGCGGGGAAGATCACCTTGTCGAGGATCTGGTTCGAGAAATAGAAGTAACCGATACAGCCCGAAACGCCGACGACGATCGTTATGAGACCCTGAAGTGCCGGGTTCATGGCTCCCTCCCCGCCGCACCTCGCGCGCGGCCCGTTGTTTTTGTGATGGGCGTTGCCCCTCGGGGCGACAGCGGGGGGCCTGACGCGGCCCCCCGCCTTCTTGGCGCGACCCTGCGGCCGCCTACTTCAGCGAGTCCCAGCTCGCCTGGATCTCGGCGGCGACCTCTTCGGCCGGCGCGCCGCCGGCATAGTCGACCATGCCGGTCCAGAAGCTCCCTGCGCCCACGCCGCCCGGCATCAGGTCGGAGGCGTCGAAGCGGAAGGTGGTGGCGCCGAGCAGGATCTCGTTCATGTTGCGCAGGCCGACATCGGTGAACACGTCGGTGTTGACGCCGGTATGGGGCGTCAGGAAGCCCGACTGGGCCATCCAAACCTCGTGGGCGATCGGCGTTTGCAGGAAGTCGATCAGGGCGTGGGCGGCATCGTTCTCGTTGGTGATCGACCACAGCGTGCCGGCGCCGAGCACCGGCGAGCCCAGATCCTTCGACTCATAGGCCGGGAAGTAGAAGAAATCGGCGTCCAGCCCAACTTCGGTGCCCTCGGGGAAGAAGGCCGGGATGAACGAGGCCTGACGGTGCATCATGCACTGCGGCGGGCTGTCGAACAGGCCCTTGGGGCTGTCGCGGAAATCGGTGGAGGCCACGGCACCCGCGCCGCCGGCAACGTAGTCGTCGTTGCGCGCGAAGGCCCCGAATTCCTCGATCGCTTCGATCACCCGCGGATCGTTGAACGGGATCTCGTTGGACACCCACTGGTCGTAGACCGAGGGATCCTGCGTGCGCAGCATCATGTCTTCCACCCAGTCGGTGGCCGGCCAGCCGGTGGCGCCGCCCGAGCCGAGCCCGATGCACCAGGGCGTCACGCCATCGGCGACCATCTGGTCGGTGAGTGCCTTGAGCTCTTCCATGCTCTGCGGGATGTCGTAGCCGAAATCCTCGAAGTTCTCGGGCACGTACCAGACAAGCGATTTCACATCGACCTTGTAGAAGAAGCCGTAGAGCGCCTCGGTGCCGTCCTCGCCGGCATAGGTGCCCAGGTCCACCCAGGACTGGCCGGCCGCGTAGTTGTCGCGCACCCAGTCGGCGGTGTCCTCGCCCAGCGGGGTCAGGAATCCGCGGGAAGCCATGTCGGAGGCGAGGCCGGGCTGCGGGAAGACCGCGACATTGGGCGCCGAGCCCGCCTCGGCATCCACCATGATCTGCTGTTCGAAGCTGTCGGAGCCGGTGTAGCGCACGTCGGCGCCGGTGGCGGCGGCAAAATAGGCGAGCACGTTCTCGACCATCGCCTGGTCGGGCCCGAGCCAGGGGCCGAACACGGTGACCTGCTGGCCGGCCAGATCGGTCGCGCCGGCGAAGGCCTCGTAGCTCTCCCAGTTGAAGTCGCCCTCGCCCACGGCGAAGAGCAGGTCCTGCGCCTGGGCGCTTGCGGCGGTGAGCGCCACCAGCGCCGTCCCGGCGTAAAGGGTACGTTTCATGTCGGATCGTCCTCCCGGTTTTTTGGACTTGTTTTCACGCGGCCCTTCGGATTCGGGCCAAAGCGCTTTGGACGCGGGAACCGTCGTTCATCACACTTCGCCTGTCAATCTACTTCTGATATCCTCCTGCGTTCATTGTTCATTTTGCGCCTGCAGCATAGGCAGCGCTGCATCCGCACGCTTTGACGTGGGGCCCGCCATTGGGTAGGTTCAAGTCTGATGCAAGCGCTTTGAACGCGGGTGAGCCCATGAATCTCAAGCAGCTGGCGGCGAGTCTCGGGCTTTCGCAGACCACGGTGAGCCGTGCGCTGAACGGCTATCCGGAGGTCGCCGAGGACACGAGGCGCCGGGTGCTCGACGCTGCGGCGCGGCACAACTACCGCCCCAACGTGCGCGCCCGCAGCCTCGCAACCGGCCGCGCCATGGCCATCGGGCACGTCCTGCCGGCGGTGGACCAGCACGAGATCCTGAACCCCGTCTTCGGCGATTTCATTTCCGGCGCCGGCGAAACCTACCGCAAGGCGGGCTACGACATGGTTCTCTCCATCGTCGAGGACAGCGAGGAACAGCGCACCTACCGCGATCTGCGCGCCCGCGGCACCGTGGACGGGCTCATCCTGCATGCCCCGCGGATGAACGACCCGCGCATCGAGATGTTGCGCGAGATCGGCCTGCCCTTCGTCGTCCATGGCCGGGCCTCGGGCCGCGAGGGCTATTCCTGGCTCGACGTGAACAACCGGCGCGCCTTCCAGCGCGCCGCCGATTTCCTGCTCGATCTCGGGCACCGCAGAATCGCCCTCGTCAACGGCCGGGAGACGATGGATTTCGCCCATCGCCGGCGGTCAGGATTCGAGGCCGCCCTCGCCGATCGCGGGCTTTGCCCCGACCCGGCGCTGATGCGCTCGGAGGACATGACGGAGAGCTATGGGCACCGCGCGGCACGGCAGATGCTGGCCCTGCCCGATCCGCCCACCGCCTTTCTCGTCTCCTCGATCATCTGCGCGCTCGGCGTGCGCCGTGCCGTGGAGGAGCACGGCCTCGCCATCGGGCGCGACGTGTCGATCGTGACCCATGACGACGCGCTGTCCTACCTGCGCAACGGCGAGGAGGTGCCCGTGTTCACCGCCACGCGCTCTTCGGTGCGCGAGGCGGGCCGGCTCGCCGCCGAAATGCTGCTGGGCCTCGTCGAGGATCCCGAGAGCGGGCCGCGCACCATGATGCTCGAGGCGGAGCTGACCGTGGGCTTCTCCACCGGCCCGGCCCCGGGGCACGGGATCGAGGCCGTCCGGAGCGCCGCCCGCTGAGCCCGCCGCCGTGCGGCGAGCCTCGCCCCGAGTGCGCGCGGCGCGATCACGGCGCCGCCGATGGCGGCAAACGGTGCCGGTGCCGCTGTCTTCCCTGCGGCGGCGGGCGTTTCCGCCGCATGTCAAGACGCCGGACGCCCCCGGTGCAGGGCACGGCTGCCCGCCTGAAGGGTCGGGGCGCAGGCGGCGACCGCGGTGCCGGTGCCGCGGCCGCCCCGCGGCGGCGGAGAGTTCCTCAGCCGGCCGTGGCGAGCGCGGCGAACCAGCCCTGCACCCGGGCGCGGTTGACGCCGAGGTCCGACAGTCCGAACCGCTGGCGCGCCCAGGCCGACACCCGCGTGCCACCGTCGCCGCTCTCGGCCGCAACGGTGGTGTAGTCGGGAAAGCCCCAGATCAGCGAGCGCGTCTCGAAGGTGATGCGCCCCTCCCCTGCGCTGCCGGCGATGATCCGGGTGCGCGGGCTGCCGAGCGCGATCTGTGTCAGCCTCTCCAGCGCCGCGGCGTCCCCGAGCGGGGTGAGCATCGCCGCGCGGTAGCCGTCGGCGCCGGCGGCGTCCGCCGCGCCGCTGCCCGGCACCGCCGGATCCTGGTGCCAGCGCCCGGGCTCCACCGGCGCGAGGCGGACATAGGCCTGCAGGCCGACGAGGGCGAAGCCGAGGGCGAGAAGAATGACGGTGGTGCGCACGGCGGCCTCCCTGGTGACGCCCGAGAGCTAGCGGCGCCGGCCGCGCCTGCAAGGGCCGGCCCCGCGACCCCTTGCCCCGCCCGGCGCGCCCCGACAGTCTTGCCGCGACAGGAACGGGGCGGCGGCGAGCGGAGGCATGGGCATGGGCGAGCGCAACGGGAACGACGGCGGCAAGGATCCGGTGCACGACGTCCCGGCGGGGCTGCCGCGGCTGCTCGAGGTGATGCGCCGGCTGCGCGATCCCGAAACGGGGTGCCCCTGGGACGTGGCGCAGGATTTCGCCTCGATCGCGCCCTACACGATCGAGGAGGCGTTCGAGGTGGCCGACGCCATCGAGCGCGGCGCCTGGGAGGAGCTGGAGGGCGAGCTGGGCGACCTGCTGCTGCAGGTGGTCTACCACGCCCGCATGGCCGAAGAGCGCGGCCTCTTCGATTTTCAGCGGGTGGCCGAGGCGATCACCGAGAAGATGATCGCGCGCCATCCCCATGTCTTCGCGGCGGCGGACCCGGCGCGCACGCTTGCCTCGCAGCCCGCCGCCTGGGAGGCGGCCAAGGCCGCCGAGCGCGCGGCCCGCGACCAGCGCGGCACGCTCGAGGGGATCGCGCTCGGCCTGCCGGCGCTCACCCGCGCGGTCAAGCTGCAGAAGCGCGCTGCGCGGGTGGGCTTCGACTGGCCCGACACCGCGCAGGTGCTCGACAAGCTCGAAGAGGAAGCGCGCGAGCTCGCGCAGGCCCGCGCCGCGGGCGCGGCGGAGGAGGTGGCCGAGGAGATGGGCGATCTTCTCTTCGTGGCCGCCAACCTCGCCCGGCATCTCGGCGTGGACCCGGAGGCCGCGCTGCGCGGGGCCAACGCGAAGTTCACCCGGCGCTTCGAGTCCATCGAGGCCGCGCTCGCGGCGACGGGGCGGCGCCCGGAGGACAGCGACCTGCGCGAGATGGACGCGCTCTGGGAGGCGGCCAAGCGCCGCGAGCGATCCGGCTGAGGCGCGCCGGGCCCGCGCCAATCCGCCGCGGACCGCGGGCCGCCCCCATCCACCGCCAGCGCCCCTTGCAGGCGCGGCGCCGGTGAGTATTCGGGCCAAGATGAAGGGGCAGCGACGCGCGCGGGCGGCGGCGCGAACGCGCGCGGGGTTTCACAAGTGAGAGATTGATTCAAAAATGAAAGCGGCCTAGCCTGCCGGTCGCATCCTGTCCGGCCCCTCGGGCCGCGCGGGCGACGACCGCAATATTGGGAGGACAACACACCATGACACCGATCCGCATCGCGCGGCCGCTGGCCGCGGCACTGGCGCTCGCGGCGCTGCCGCTGACAGCGACCACCGCCGCCGCGCAGGACTACTTCTTCCGCATTCCCCACGTGACCTCGGCCAACGAGCCGGTGCACGAGGCACTCGAGCATTTCGCCGCCCTGATCGAGGAGCGCTCGGGCGGCCGCATCGAGGCGGAGGTGTTCCCGGGCGGGCAGCTCGGAACCAACCTGGAGATGTACGAGCAGGTGGATCTCGGCGCCGAGATCATCATCCTGGCCGACCCGGGCTATCTTTCGAACTTCATGCCCGACTGGGGCATCCTGAACGGGCCCTACCTGCTCGACGCGCCCGAGGACTTCCAGAAGATCGTCGCCTCCGACTGGTATGCCGGGATGGTCGGCGAGCTGCGCGACACCACCAATCTCGAGCTGCTGGCGCTGAACTGGTTCTTCGGCGACCGCAACGTGATCTCCGACACCGAGGTCCGCACCGTCGACGACTTCCAGGGCCTCTCGATCCGCGTACCCCCCAACCCGATGTGGATCGCCACCTTCGACGCTCTCGGCGCGCGCGGCGAGCAGATCGCCTGGGCCGAGGTCTACGGCGCGCTCGCCTCGGGCGTGGTCGATGCCGCCGAGGCGCCGCTGGGCTCCATCTACGGCGCCTCGCTGCAGGAGAACGCGAGCACCATCTCCATGACCGGGCATTTCTACGCCTGGATCGGCCTCGCGATGAACGACGAGCTCTACGCCTCCATGCCCGAGGACCTGCAGGAGGTGCTCTCCACCTCGGCCATCGACGCGGGCAACTTCATGACCGAGCTGGTCCAGTCCAAGCAGGGCGAGTTCATCGAGACGCTCGAGGCCGAGGGCATCACCTTCGTCACCGACGTCGACCGCGCCGCGATGCGCGAGGCGACCATCCCGGTCTACAGCGCCTTCCCCGACTGGTCGGACGACCTCGTGGACACGGTGCAGGCGATCCTCGCCGAGTAGGCCGGGCGCGTCGGCGTCGCGCCAGGCGACGCCGCGCAACGCAACCAACCGTGCAGGCCGGCACCGTGGCCGGCCTGCACGCCCAAGTTCCGAATCCTTCCAGCCACGGCGCCCTCCCGGCCCGCCGGCGGCGGCGGAAGCCGCGGCCACGCCCCGCGCTTCCCGGCCGCCGCGCGACGGTGCGAGGGATTGCGCATCCCGCCCTCCTGTCCGGATGATGGCCCCATGTCCGACGATCCACCCGCCCCGCCCAAGACGCCGCCGTCCGGCGCAACCGCCCCGCTGACGCCCGGGCGCGCCCTGCGCATCGCTCTCTGGCGCTGGGAGGAGACGCTCGCGGTGATCGCGCTCTGCGTCGTCGTCTTCGCCGTCTCCTACGGGGTGGCCACGCGCTACGTTACCCAGACCTCGGCCGTCTGGGCAACGGAGCTGGCCAGCCTCTCCTTCACATGGGTGGTCTTTCTCGGCGCGGCCGGAGCCATGCGGCGGCACATGCACGTGAGCGTCGATGCGATCACGCGGCTCTTGCCGCGCCTGATCGCCACGCCGCTGGCCTGGGCGATGGACGTGCTGGTGCTGGCGTTCCTCGGCTACGCACTTTGGCTGGCCGGCACGATCACGCTCGACGCCGCGAGCCGGCCCTCCCCGGTCATGCGGATCAGCTTCTTCTGGGTCTATCTCGCGGTGGTGCTGGGCTTTGCCTCGATGCTCTTCACCCATGTCCGGAACATGCTCGACCGTGCCCGCGGCCGGCTGCCGGGCGGGATCGCGCCCGGCGGGGAGGCACGGCCATGACCGAGTACCTGCCGGCCTTCATCATGCTCGGGCTGCTGGCGGCCAACGTGCGGGTGGCCTTCGCCATCGCCATCGCGGCCCTTTATTTCTTCCTGACCGCGCGCGGCGTGCCGCTGGGCGTATACATCCAGCGCATGGTCAGCGTCACCCACTCCTTCCCGCTGCTGGCGGTGCCCTTCTTCATCCTCGCCGGGGTACTGATGAACCACGCCGGGATCACCGGCCGGCTGATGCGGCTGGCCGATGCGCTGGTGGGCCACATGGTGGGCGGGCTGGCGCAGGTGAACGTGCTGCTCTCGACGCTGATGGGCGGCATGTCGGGCTCGGCCAACGCCGATGCGGCGGTGCAATCGAAGATCATGGTGCCGGAGATGACCGCGCGGGGCTACAAGCCGGCCTTCTCGGCCGCCATCACCGCCTGTTCGGCGATCATCGCGCCAATCATCCCGCCCGGCATCGGGCTCGTCCTCTTCGGCTTCCTCGCCAACGTCTCCATCGGGCAGCTCTTCCTGGCCGGGATCGTGCCGGGGGCTCTGCTCTGCGTGGCGCTGATGATCGTGGTGCATGTCATCTCCAAGCGGCGCGACTATCGCCCGGCCCGGCCCGAGCGTGCGAGCTGGGGCGAGCGGGGCGTGGCGCTGCGCGACGCGGCCTGGGCGCTCGGCCTGCCGGTGGCGATCGTGGGCGGCATCCGCTACGGCTTCTTCACGCCCACCGAGGCGGGGGCGATCGCCGTCGTCTACGCACTCTTCGTGGGGCTCGTCGTCTACGGCGACCTGAAGATCACCAAGCTCCCTGAAGTCTTCGCCGAGGCGGTGCTGGCCACCTCGGTTGTCATGCTCATCATCTGCGCGGCCCAGAGCTTCGGCTTCTACATGAGCTGGGAGCGCATTCCCCAGCAGGCGGGCCAGATCCTGCTCGGCATCACCGAGAACCCGCTCTACCTGCTGCTGCTGATCAACGTCTTCCTGCTCGGCGTGGGGATGCTGCTGGAAGGCAGCGCGGCGCTGATCCTGCTCACGCCGCTGCTGGCCCCGCTCGCGGCGAGCGTGGGGATCGACCCCGTCCATTTCGGTATCGTGATGGTGGTGAACCTGACCATCGCCGGGGTGACGCCACCGGTGGGCACGCTGATCTACACCACGACCAGCATCATCGGGGTGCGGGTGGAGCATTTCGTCCAGGAGAGCCTGCCGATGCTGGCCGCGCTCTTCGCGGTGCTCGCGTTGATCACGCTCGTGCCGGGCATCAGCCTCTTCCTGCCGCGCCTCCTGATGTGAGCCGCCGCCCGGGCCCTCGCGGGGCCTGCGGGCTTCGGGGTTGCGGGCCTCGGGGCTGCCGGCTGCCGCGCCCTGCGCGGATGACCGCCGTGCCGAGCCGGCGCGCGGCGCACTGGCTCAGCGGCCGAGCCCTTCGCGCCTCCGGGCGCGCACCTCCGAGCCGGGCCGCGCGCGCTGCGACGGGCTAGAGGGTGCGCAGGCGAGGTTCGGGCGGGATCAGCGGCGGCGGTGCGGCGGGCGCGGCCCTTCCTCCGCCGAGGCTCCGGGTGAGCGAGCGTGCAACCTCCGCGATCGCCTCGAGGCAGGCCTCCTTGGAGGGGGTGCTGTCGTCGTAGCGCTCGAGGTAGGGGATCGTCAGCCCGGCGACGGGGTGTCCGTTGTGATCGAAGACCGGCACGGCGATGTTGACGATGCCGCGCAGCACGAAGCTGTCGGTGATCTCGTGGCCCCGCGCGCGGATCGCCACGAACTCCTCGCGCAGCCGCGCCTCGGCCATCCCCGGGGGCAGCGGGTGGCGCGCGAAGTTCTCGGCCAGTTCCTCCTCCGGTAGATGGGCGAGGATCACCCGACCCGAGGAGGCCCGCCACAGCTCGATCCGCGCGCCGAGGCGCACGCTGAGGATGTTGTTGGCCGGCGGATCGACCTGCCCCACCACGAGCACGGCATCGCCGGACAGCACGGTAAGGTGGACCGACTGCCGGATGCCGCGCGCGAGCTTGCGCATCAGCGGGCCGGCGAGCGCCGTGAGCCGCTTGATGGAGGGCGTGCGATGGGCGACCTCGAAGAGCAGCGTGGTGAGCCCGTAGCGATCGGTGTCGGGATCCTGCGCGAGGTAGCCGCGCTCCTGCAGCACGACGAGCATGCGGAAGATCTCCGACACCGAGCGATCGAGCGTGCGGGCGATCTCGGCCTGGGTGAGGCCATTCTCCTCCGTGGCGAGAAGCTCGAGGATGTCGAGCCCCTTCTCCAGCGCGGGGGCGGAATACTGTCGGCGCTCGGCTTTCATCAGGGCGAATGTCTTTCATACATGAAATTTCATCCATGAAAAGCAGAACGGCGCCGCGATGGCAAGCCGCGAGTTCGCCGGCCGGCGCTCCTCCCCTCCGTCAGCGCCGCCCGCCCGCGGAGCGCCACCGGGTATTTGAGCCACGATGAACGGGCGCGCGCGGCGCTCAGGGCGCGGCCGCGGCGCCCCGGCCCAGGGCGGCGTCGATCTCGGCGCGGGTGGGCATCGAGGCGGCGGCCCCCGGGCGGGTGACCGAGAGCCCGGCGGCGGCGCAGGCGAAGCGCACGGCCGCCTCCGGTTGCGCGCCTTCAGCCAGCGCGACGGCCAGCGCGCCGTTGAACGCGTCTCCCGCGCCCGTCGTCTCCACCACGGGGCCGGCGTCGAAGGCGGGCACGTGGAGGCAGCGGTGCGCATCGCGGTAGAGCGCGCCCCGCGCCCCCAGCGTCAGCACCGCCGCCCCCGCCCCGCGGGCGAGCAGCGCCGCCGCGGCACGCTCGGCGTCCTCGAGGGTCGAGACCGGCAGGCCGGTGAGAGCCGAGGCCTCGGTTTCGTTGGGCGTGATCACGTCGCAGAGCGCCAGCAGCGCGTCGTCGAGCTCCGCGGCGGGGGCCGGGTTGAGGATGGTGCGCGCGCCGCCGGCGCGGGCGATCTCGAGCCCGGCGCGCGCCGCCGCGAGGGGCGTTTCGAGCTGGGTGAGAAAGACGGCCGCACCGCCCACGAGCTCGGCGCGCGCCGCCAGGGCCGCGGCATCGAGCGTGGCGGCGATGCCGGGGGCGACGATGATCGCGTTCTCGCCGCTCGCGTCCTCGACGAAGATGAAGGCCGCCCCGGTGTGGCCCTCGTCGTGCTCGGTGATCTCGGGAATCACCCCGGCCTCGGCCCATGTCGCCTTCGCCAGCGCGCCGAAGGTATCGCGCCCCAGCCGCGTGAGGATATGCGCGCGCCCTCCCGCCCGCGCCGCGGCCACCGCCTGGTTGGAGCCCTTGCCTCCGGGGCCGAGGGCGAAACCCTCGCCGAGGATCGTCTCGCCGAGGCGCGGGAGGCGCGCCGCGCGATAGGTGGTGTCGGCGTTGAAGACGCCGAGCACCACGATGGTGCCGCCGCGGCCCGTGCCGCCCCCGGCGCTGTCCGGCGGGGAGAACGCCGCCATACCGCTCAGCCCCCGGCTTCGAGCGCGGCGAGGCGCGGCAGCACCACGGCCGCCACGGCGCGCCCGAGCGCCGCGTGGGCCTCGGCCTCGAAATGCACCCCGTCCACCGGGCTGACCGCGATATGGGCGCCCGACTCGACGAAGCCCGCGCCCAGCGACCCGGCCACCTCGGCGAGCAGGGCCGGAAGCGCCGCGCTCTTTGCCGCCCCGCCCCGGAAGTAGCCGCCGAGGAAACCCGTCTCGACCAGCGGCGGCGGCGCCACGATCACGAGGTCGGGCGCCGCACCGCCGCGGCCCGCCTCCGCCGCCCGGACCGCGCGGCACAGGATGCGCACCGAGTGGGCCACGTCCTCCGGGGTCACCGCGAAGCGGCTCTTGAGATCGTTCACCCCGAGCGCGATCACCACCATGTCGAGCGGCGCATGGCTTTCCAGCAGCGCCGGCAGCGCCGCGAGACCGTTCTTGTGCGCGCCTTCCATCGGATCGTCGTGCAGGGTGGTCCGGCCCGGGTGGCCCTCCTCGATCACGTCGGTGCCGGGCGGCAGCGCGGCGCGGAGCACGCCGGGCCAGCGCACCGCCGCGCCGAACCGTTCGCGCGGCGCGTCGAACCGCGGGATCGGCCGCGTGCCATGGGTGTTGCTGTCGCCGAAGAGGAGGATCGTGCGTTCGCTCATGGGTGTGCCTTTCGGGCCGGTGCGGCCATGCCCCAGCGATACCGGAGGCGGTTCCGCCTGTCCACGCGCGGCGCATGGCCTTTCGGGGCGACCGGCGCCATAGAGGGAGCATGACGACAGGCCAGGGAGGCAGGCATGACACAGAAGACCCGCATCTGGGACAGGCACGGCAACGGCGGGCTCGCCTTCACGGAGATCGGCATGGGCACCGCGCCGCTGGGAAATCTCTACCGCGCGATATCCGACGACGAGGCCCATGCTGTGCTGGAGGCGGCCTGGGCCGGCGGGCTGCGCTACTACGACACCGCGCCGCTCTACGGCCTCGGTCTCGCGGAGACGCGGATGAACCGCTTCCTGCGCGGCAAGCCCCGCGGGGACTACCTGCTGTCCACCAAGATCGGGCGCTACTTCCGGATGGCAACGCCGGAGACCCGCGACGGGCTGGGCACCTGGTTCGAGGTGCCCTCGCGCGCGCAGGTCTACGATTACAGCTACGACGGGGCGATGCGCAGCCTCGAGTTCTCCTTCGAGCGGCTCGGGGTGGACCGGATCGACATCCTCTTCGCCCATGACCTCGACAGCGTGAACCACGGCGCCGCGCTCGGGGCGCGGCTGCAGGAGTTCATGGACGGCGGCTACAAGGCGCTGCTGGAACTGCGCGAGCAGGGCGTGATCGGGGCCTTCGGCGCGGGGGTGAACGAGTGGCAGCCCTGCCAGTGGCTCGCCGAGCGGGGCGATTTCGATCTCTTCCTGCTGGCCGGGCGCTACACCCTGCTGGAGCAGGAGGCGCTGGAAAGTTTCCTGCCGCTGTGCGAGGCGCGGGGCATCGGGATCGTGCTGGGCGGGCCCTACAACTCGGGCATCCTCGCCACCGGCCCTCGGGAGGGCGCGTTCTACAACTACGGGCCGGCGCCGGCGGAGATCCTCGAGCGCGTGGCCCGGATCGAGGCCGTCTGCCGCGCCCACGGGGTGCGGATGCTGGATGCCGCCTTCCGCTTTCCGCTTCTGCATCCCTCGGTGGTGAGCGTGGTGCCCGGCGGACAGGGGCTTGCGGAGATGGAGAGCAACCTCGCCGCGGTCCGGGCGGAGATCCCGGCGGAGCTGTGGGACGCGCTGAAGGCCGAGGGGCTGATGCGCGCGGACGCGCCCACCGGGCCGCGCTGAGCCCGCCGGGCCGAGGGCTGCGTTGCGAGCCCGCGGGCGGGAGGGGCGCTCGCGGCGGGCGTGGCGCCGGTGAGGATTTTGGCCAAGATGAGGGAGCGGGAGCGGCGGTGACAGGGCTGCCGCCTGCCGTGGGGGACGACGCCGCGCCGAGGGCGGCCGGCCGCCCCCTGCCCTACTCGGCGGCCTGCCCCGCGGGCTGCCCTTCGGCCTCCGCTGCGGCGGCCTCGGCCTCCAGCTCGGCGGCGCGCTTCTCCACGAGCTCGACGATGTGATCGACCATCTGCGCGTTCGACATCTTGTGGCTCTGCTTGCCGGCAACGTAGACCATGCCCGAACCGGCGCCGCCGCCGGTGAAGCCCACGTCGGTCATCAGCGCCTCGCCCGGGCCGTTGACGACGCAGCCGATGATGCTGAGGCTCATGGGCGTCTTGACGTGTTCCAGCCGCTTTTCGAGCACCTCGACCGTCTTGATCACGTCAAATCCCTGCCGCGCGCAAGACGGGCAGGAGATGATGTTCACACCGCGGTGGCGCAGGCCGAGCGCCTTGAGGATCTCGTAGCCCACCTTCACCTCCTCCACCGGATCGGCCGAGAGGCTCACGCGGATCGTGTCGCCGATGCCCATCCACAGGAGGTTGCCAAGGCCGATGGCGCTCTTGATCGTGCCGGTCGTCAGCCCGCCCGCCTCGGTGATGCCGAGGTGCAACGGCGCGTCTGTCGCGTCGGCGATGGCCTGGTAGGCGGCCGCCGCGAGGAACACGTCGGAGGCCTTCACCGAGATCTTGAACTCGTGGAAATCGTTGTCCTGCAGGAGCTTGATGTGGTCGAGCCCGCTTTCCACCATGGCCTCGGGGCAGGGTTCGGCGTATTTCTCGAGCAGGTGCTTCTCGAGACTGCCGGCGTTCACGCCGATGCGGATCGAGCAGCCGTGATCGCGCGCGGCCTTCACCACCTCGCGCACCCGTGCGGCATCGCCGATGTTGCCGGGATTGATGCGCAGGCAGGCCGCGCCGGCCTCGGCCGCCTCGATGGCGCGCTTGTAGTGGAAATGAATGTCGGCCACGATCGGCACCGGGCTCTCGGCCACGATCTCTCTCAGCGCCTTTGCCGAAGCCTCGTCGGGCGCGGAGACGCGCACGATATCGGCCCCCGCCGCCGCGGCCGCCTGCACCTGATCGACGGTCGCCTTCACGTCGGTCGTGGCGGTGTTGGTCATCGTCTGCACCGAGATCGGCGCATCCCCGCCAACGGCGACGTCGCCCACCATGATCTGGCGCGACGTGCGGCGCTCGATATCGCGCCACGGACGGATCGGGTTGTGGGTCATGTCGGCCTCGCCTCGCTTTCGTCGCGCAAGGGATAACGCGGCGCCGATGCCGGAACAAGCCAAGAGAAAGTGAACCGGCGCCGGTGGCGGGCCTCAGCCGTAGAGCGCACGGGCGCGCGCCTCGAAGGCGCGCACGATGCGTTGCATCGCCTCGTTGAAAACCACGCCGATCACCTTTTTCAGAACCGCGTTGCGAAACTCGAAATCAACGGTGAATCTCACCTCGCAGCCGCCGTCCACATCGCGAAACCGCCACGCGCTGGTGAGATACCTGAACGGCCCGTCGAGGTAATCGATGTCGATCGCAAGGCCAGGCTCGTCGAGCACGACGCGGCTGCCGAATTTCTCGCGGAACACCTTGAATCTCACCACGAGATCGGCCTCCATCAGCCGGGTTCCATCGTCTTGCGGCGTGGTCGAGCGGATCCGTGCCGCCGCGATCCACGGGATGAACTCGGGATAACGCTGCACCTCGGCCACGAGGTCATACATCTGGCGCGCCGTGTAGGGCATCACCCGTGTCTCGGAATGTGTCGGCATGACCCCTTTCCCCGCGTGGTTTCGCGCGCTAATCCCATAGACGAAAGACCGGATGCAAGGGGCGGGAATGACAACGCGGCCATATGTCATAGACGAGATGATCTCGGCCAAGACCATCGCCGCCCGGATC
>CAYXOX010000043.1:15743-20828 GCA_964466745.1 uncultured Rhodobacterales bacterium | reverse complement strand
GGCCGGATCGCCCTCGCCGTGGCGGCCGCCGCGTTCTGCCATGTTGCCGTCATCCGCCTGCTGCGACGGTGACGCCCACCTGAGGCTGCGATGATCGAAGTCGCCCGCGATATGCGGTTTGACGATTTCGAAATAGGGCGAAAGGTCGAAATCTCTCGGTGCGAACAGCGAATGGTGGCGGATATGCAGGATTTCCTCCCGCGCCTCCCGCGATCCCTTTCGAACCTTCACCGTGGTCACGCTGGGCAGGATGGGGTAGCGCACCGACTGGAACGCCTGCGCGATCAGCGAAGAGCAGATTGCCCGTGTCGGATCGCCCGAACCCAAGGCGAGCATCCGCCGCCGCCAGCGCACCGGAACAGGTGGCGTGGGGAGGAAATAGCGCAACAGATCGAAGATGTTGCGCAGGTCGTACTTGAGGCCGATCCGCTCGATCATGAAGGTGGCGACCTGCGCGCGCTCGGCATCGGTCAGGCCTACCGGCCTGCAGATCCGGGTACTGAAGGTGGCGTATTTCGAAAGCGGGGAGGAGACGCAGCCCTCACCGAGATTCACCTCCACGAGTTGGTGCTGCTCCGCATTCTCCGCCCGCTCGAAGAGCTCCGCACCCACGTACATCGCGGCATGCGACCATGTGGATTGCGTCAGATACTTGATGGCCGTGGAGACCCGTTCCTCGCCTTCGACGAGCAGGACATCTCCGGGGCGCAGGATTCGGCCGAGGGTCTCGAAGTCGGACGGCGTACGGGGCTTGTATCCCGGAGCGCTCCGGTGGAGCGCCGATGCGAGACGGCGCCCTGTGCGGTCGAGCGCCCTGTCGATCCAGCTCTGCTTGTTTCGCGCCATCGGTCGACGCCTCCGGTTGCTTCCTGCCGAAAGCGCCCACCGCAACCCCGGCTTGCCCAGCGCACGTCATCCGAACGAAGACACCCGTGGATTTTTGCCCCGAACAAGCCCGGTGCGGCAAGCGCGATCGAGGTTCCCACGACGGCGAAGGAGCGCCCCGCCACAGGGTTTGGGGTGCGTTGACGATGCCTTGTCGCGACGCGAGGGATCTCGGGATGCGTGGCAGCTTGGCCCCGCGCCTTGCGCCCGACAGGCTGGCATCAGGTGCTCAAGCAGCGCGACAAGTGCAAGCGGGACGGGGCGTATCAGGGAAAAATGCGCCGAGGGCCACCGGCATTCATCGATCCCGTGCAGCAAAGGGCCTTCTACCGCAATGGCGAGGCGATGCAGTGCGAGAAGGCCTCGGCCCCGCTCGAGCGGCTGGAAAAGCTTGCCGTCGTTTTCGCCGGCGCGGCACCATCCCTCGAAGGCGGGCATGGCCCGATCGCGCTTCTTTGCGCGAGGGAGGCATCTCGGCTCGGAACCGCGGCCTGGAAGACACCGGCCCGTGCCTCGAATGCGCTCGCGGCGTTCGGCGTGCCGCTGCCTATTGTCTTGAGGGTTTGCGCGGCGGCATGTGCCCGTTCGAAAGGCGGCCTCACCGGCCGCAAGGCGGCACCTGCGTCCTGCCGTCGTCCAACTCCCTCGCGTCTTCGAACCACGTCCTCGTTCGCGGCTCAGGGACCGAAACGGTCGTGCGCGTTCTGGGCCACGGCAGCGTTGGGAGCCATCTTCCCGGTCCCCGCGCCGGCAATCTTCGGCCGTGCCATGGCCGGCGGCCACCGAACCCTCTAAAAGGGGTTCAAGGCAGGCTGGCAGGGACCGGCGCCGGCACGTCCGGGCCACGGGCTCGGACCGGAGTCCGTCAAGCGGACCATCGCCCTGGTCGCCGAGGCGGTCCGCCAACGGATCCGCTCGCACAAGGGAGCCAACGTGGTACTGCAACTGCTTGTCCTCGGCGTTGTTGTCGGATCGAACAACTTCGCCACGAGCCTGGCGCTCGGCTCGCTGGGGCAGGCCGACCGGCGCCTGCGCATTCTCACGGTGTTCGCTGCGTTCGAATTCGGCGTGCCACTTCTCGGCCTCGCACTCGGCCGCCGTATCTCCGGCCAGCTGGCCGAACAAGCCACGTGGCTCGGGCCGCTTCTGATCGCGGGCCTGGGGATCTGGACCCTGCTCGTTTCAACCCGCATCACGCCAGACGCGAAAAGAATGGCTCGATGGCTGTCGAGCTGGCGCGGGCTGATCGCGCTTTCGGCGGGGCTGAGCCTCGACAATCTCGTTGTAGGCTTCGGCCTAGGGCTGGGCGGCGTGCCGGCGCTGTTGACGGCGACGGTGATCATGCTCTGCTCGGTCGTCTTCGCCTGGATCGGGCTTCGTCTTGGCGCGATGGGCCGCCGCGACTTCGAGACCCCGGCCGAGGCGATATCGGGCGTGCTGCTTCTGGCCGTCGCATGGATGGTCTGGGCCGGATGGATCTGACACCGTGGCGCCGGCACGACGCCCGGGTTCAGTGTTTTGCCACGAGAACCTTCTTTACGGGGCGACGCGCAGCCGGCGGTGGCAGCTTCGCCCGGCCTACCCGCATGAGCATCTGCGGGACCTGTCCGATCCCCAGAGCATCCCGCAGCTTCGGACGCAGGTCGGGAACCTCTATGGGTTGATTGAGATAGGAGACGGTCCAGCCCCTGGCCGAGAGGGTCGTGAGGATTTCACCAAGCGCGCAGCCCGTGGCGGCCCAATCAGCAGGGGTATCGTCGCCACTGGAAAGCACCATGAACAGGGGGGTGCCCTCACGGATCCTGCGCGCGTCGCCGCTGGCGGCCGCGCCGCCTATGTCGAATGTACGGATCATGAATGCGCCAGCCCCCAACAATGCATCGGGCAGACCGAAGCCCACACCCGACAACCCGTCGCGTTGGGGTGACATCCTGGGGCGGATCCACTCCGCAAGCTCGCGGCGGAAATCGGGGTCGTTGAACTGTCGGCGGTCGCCCTCCGCGACAAGGTCCGCGATGGCGTCGTGGGTCGCGGCGTCGCCGGCGAAGGCAAGCTGGATACCGTGCCGCTTCGCGGAAGCCGCGCAGTCGGCACGGATCCGCACGGGCAGGTTGTCCTGCGCGAACTCGGTACGCGTCGTACGCCGCCGCTTGATCGCGTCCAGCACCGCGCGCGACCGGGGCGCATCAGATTCGGACGTGACCTCGACCCGCGCAATCACGTCCGCGCCCGGTCCCTCAGGCAACAGCGTCAGGGCCGCGGCCACCCCGAACTGGCGCGCCGCAAGCACCAGCGTCTTTGCGGCAGCGGCGCAACTGATGGTCAGCTCCCTGTCGTCTGGATCGACGACGGGCAGGCGCCGCCGGCGATCGGCCAGTACATCGACCACGCCGTCTTCGACGTCGAACAGCCACGGCTGGGTGTTGTGACCCGACGGCGCCAGTACCGCGTAGTTCAGCAGGAAACGCAGCTGGTCGGCCGTTCCAGACGTGGCGGGAAAAGCGTCAGGCTCGACTGTCCAGGGGTTGGCCAGCCTGGCAGGCGCCCCGCTTGGTTTCGGCATGCCGCTTGCTCGCTACTGCGCGGTATAGCCGCCATCGATAACGAGTTCGGATCCGGTCACGAATTTCGCATCGTCCGACGCGAGGTAGGCGATGCCGGCCGCGATGTCGCCCGGCTCGCCGACGTGACCCACGGGATGCAACGCGTCGAGATGGGCGCGGAAGGCTTCGGGACCGTCCTCCGACGCCTCGGCCATGGCCTGCACCAGGGGCGTCCAGATGAAGCCGGGATGGACGGAGTTCACGCGGATGCCTTCCTTGGCATAGAGCACGGCATCGGTCTTGCTCATCTCGCGCACCGCACCCTTCGAGGCGTGATAGGGCGGAATATCGGGAGCGCCGACGATGCCGTATATCGACGACAGGTTGATGATGCTGCCGCCACGGTTTCGACGCATATGCGGGATCGCAGCCTTCGTGCCGTAGAATACGCCGTTCACGTTGACGTCCATGACCTTGCGCCACTCCTCGGCAGTAACTTCATCGGTCGGCCTGTCGGCCCCGGAAATCCCGGCGTTGTTCACGAGGACGTCGATCTTCCCCAGCTCACCGGCGATTTCGTCGAACACCTCCTCAACGGACTTCTCATCGGTGACGTCGAGACGCCAGTACTCGGCGATTCCGTCCTGTTCCCGGATTTCGTCGCGCAGATGCCGGCCTTCTTCGTCTTCGATATCGGTGATCGCGACCTTGGCACCTTCTTCGGCGAGCCTCAGGCAGGTGGCCCTGCCGATGCCCTGCGCGCCGCCTGTCACAATGCAGACCATACCGTCGAGCCGTTTCATGGATCCTTCCTTTCGCAATTCCAGGCGTGAACGAGCGGAGCCGGACGCGCCCGCTGGCGGCCGGCAAGACTTGCGAGCATGTCGCCATAGGACCGGTTCGGATCGGTCCCAAGACGCAATTCTTCGGTCGCGCGCGCGATCGCCGGCAGCGCGGCCGCTTCCAGTGCGACGGAAAACCCGGTCCACCCGCCGACGCCGACGCGGCAGATCTCGGCCCTGCAACCGCTGCGCTCGAACAGAAGCCGCGATTTCCGCACCATCTGCGAAATCACGCCGTTTTCCCCTGCTCCGAATACCGACAGCAGATGCGCCGGCGACAGGCTGGCTTCCCGGTTCAACCCGCCGCAGAGGCCAAGGGCTTCGCTGAGTGCCGCCCGGTCCCCGGCGGAAAGCGGGAACTCCGCCGAGACCGGTGTTGTCCAGTGCTGGATCGTGCCCACGTCACGCATGCGCCGCTTGATTTCGAGCTGTTGCCCGCTGCGGAGCTTCACGAGAAACCGGCCGGGTTGCTGCCCCAGAAGGTAAATGTCGCTGCGCCGTTCGGCGGCGACAAGCGCCCAGCCGCGGTGCAGATGCGATAGCGTCGGATGCATCCCCCCGGACCACACACGGTATTCGTAGCGGGCATCGGGATGTCTCGACGCGGACCCCGGTCCATAAAGGAGGAACGGCGCCCCGATCACGGCGAGCTCCTTTCGGCATCTTCGAGCAGATCCGCGCGGTCGACGCCCTCCAATTCAACTTTGACCAACGCCGTCACGATCCGAACGAAACGCCCGGGAGCTACCCCCTCGGCCGACGCCCCGGCCGTTTCCGGCAGACCGAACCGTTGCGCCGCCTTGCTCGCCGGCTGG
>CAYXOX010000043.1:0-15733 GCA_964466745.1 uncultured Rhodobacterales bacterium | reverse complement strand
CCATGAGGGGAAAATGCTCGGACCAGACGGTCTGCAGATCCCGGAGGAAGATAGCGGCGCCGACGTTACGGATTCCCTTGAGGGCGTTGAGTGCCGTGCGCTGCCCTTGCGGATCGCGAGCCGACGCGGCGCGCAAGTTCCGAAAGTCACCGTCGTACCTGTCGCACAAGAGGCAGGCCGTATCTCCCGGCATGCTGGCCGTCCTTTGGTCGTAGCGCGCATAGCCGGCGGCATTAAGAGCCTCGACCCGGTCTACCCAAGTGCTTTCGGCCATGCGCTCGGCCGTCGTCCAGCTTGCATCGGAAAGCGCGCGCGCTGCTTCGAGTGCAAGTCCATGCGAGATGCGAGCGCTCATGCGAAGCGCCGCACACACCCAGCGGAACAGCACAGACGGTGTATTGAGCGTCAGGTCGAGCCCGAGCTCTTCGGAAAACAGCCGTCCGTGGCGTTCGACGGGGCGGTTCAGAAGAAGATCGGTTTCGTTCGCCGGCCTGGTCACTGGGCAACCCTCCTGCCGACAAGAAAGCGAAGACTCCGGTGACATGTCGTTAACGAGCGTTAATGCCCGCGGTCGGCCACATGGGCAGGTTCGGCGGCGAGACATTCTTCTTTGTAAAGGAGGCACGCATGGACCGCCTGAGCATCGTCCTGACCTTCATGACGGGATCCGTCCTGGTCGGGGGTTTCGTGATCGTGGTCCTGTCGCTTGGATACTACGACTGGCGCCCCATCGCGGCCGCGGTGGCCTTTGGTCTCGTGGTGACTTGGCCCGCCGCCTACGTGATCTCGCGCTGGATCAAGCTCGAAGATCCCAACTGGCGGCTGCGCAGCGGCGCCCGCAAGGATTCCGAGAAACGCCAGAGCGACTTCCCCGAAACCTGAGCCATCGGAGACGACAATGCCAGACTCAGACGTCGTAGTGTGCCACGCTGTCCGAACGCCCGTCGGACGGTTCGGCGGGACGCTGAAATCCACGCCCGCGAGCGAACTCGGGGCCATCGCCATCCGCGCGGTGCTGGACCGCAGCGGAGTCGAACCCGCGAGGGTCGACGGCGCCGTGATGGGCCACGTCGTTACCGCCGGCACAGGCATGAACCCGGCGCGACAGGCGGCCATGAACGGCGGGTTGCCAGAAAGCGTTCCTGCGATGACCGTCAACCGGGTGTGCGGCTCGGGCGCGCAGGCCATCGCAACGGCGGCACACGAGGTCATGCTTGGGCATGCCGACTGCATGATCGCGGGCGGTATGGAGAATATGGACAGGGGCCCCTACCTGCTCGACCAGGCGCGATGGGGCTACCGCATGGGGCCGGGAACGCTGGGCGACGCGACCCTGCGCGACGGGCTGAACGACGCCTTCTCCGGCGAGCACTCGGGCTGGCATACGGAGGATCTCGTCGAGGACAGACAGATCAGCCGCGCAGCACAGGATGCCTGGGCCGCGCGCTCGCAGCAGCGTTTCGCCGACGCGCAGGGCGACGGCCGCTTCGAGGACGAGATCGTGCCGGTTCCGCTCGACGGCAGATCCGGCGGGGCGCTCTTCGAGGCGGACGAGGCGAACCGCGCCGACGCGACGCAGGAGGGCCTCGCCAAGCTCAGGCCCGCTTTCCGTGAGGGCGGCACCATCACCGCGGGCAACGCTCCCGGCCTGAACAGCGCCGCTGCCGCCATGATCGTGGCGTCGCGCGCCTTCGCAGAAGCCCGCGGGCTCGACGTTGCCGCGCGGCTCGTGGCCAGCGGTATCGGTGCCGTCGAACCCGGCATGTTCGGTCTCGGCCCGGTGCCCGCGGTGCACCAGGCGCTCGGACGTGCCGGCTGGAGCATGGACGATATCGAGCGGGCCGAGATCAACGAGGCCTTCGCCGCAATCGCCATCGCGCTGACGCAGGAGCTGGGCCTTTCGGAGGACATCGTGAATGTCGAGGGCGGCGCTATCGCGCTCGGTCACCCGATCGGGGCGACGGGCGCGATCCTGACGACGCGCCTCCTCCATTCGATGGCACGCGACGGCCTCGGCCGCGGCCTCGTGACACTCTGCATCGGCGGCGGACAGGGCATCGCGCTTTTGTTCGACCGTGAGACCTGAACCCAGAAACGGACAATTCCGAAGAAAGGAAACGTTCATGGAAACCGGCAAGAGAACCGCCCTTGTGACCGGCGGCATCCAGGGACTTGGAGCAGCTGCGGCACGGGCGCTTGCGCAGGCCGACGTTGTCGTGGCCGTGGGTCACCTGGGCGGCGGAGAGCGCGCGGAGTCCTTCGGACGCGAGACGAACATGCCCGTCTTCGAATGGGACGTGAGCGACTACGACGCCTGCGAAGGCGCTATCGCCGACGTGGAGGATTCGATCGGGCCGATCGACATCCTCGTGAACAACGCCGGCGTGAACCGGGACGGGATGTTCCACAAGATGGACCGCGACGATTGGGACGCGGTGATGCGAGTCGATCTCGGCTCGATGTTCAATGTCACACGACAGATCATCGGCGGTATGCGCGAGCGCGGCTTCGGGCGGATCATCAACATCTCGTCCGTAAACGCTGCCAAGGGCCAGGTCGGCCAGACCAATTATTGCGCCGCCAAGGCCGGCGTCGAGGGGTTCACCCGTGCGCTGGCGCGCGAGAACGCCGGCAAGGGGATCACCGTCAACGCGATCGCCCCCGGCTACGCCGACACGCCGATGGTGGAGTCGGTGCCAGACGACATCCTGAGCGGCATCCTCGACGAGGTGCCGCTTGGCCGGCTTGCCGAACCTTCCGAGATCGGCCGCTGCGTGCGGTTTCTGGCGTCCGACGACGCGGGCTTCGTTACCGGGGCAACGTTGCCGGTCAACGGCGGACTGCGCATGGGCTAGGCACCGTGCCTGCTGCCCGAACCCATTCCAAAACGAGGAAGAACATGCCCGATACCAAAGCGGAGACCGAAGACCTGAAGACGGAGGCCGTCGCGCAGGCCGGGCCCGATGCTCGCGATACCGGCAAAGCTTCCAGATCCGAAGAGACGGAAAGCGGCCTCGGCGCCGAACCGCCGGAGATCCTCCACACCTCGCCGATCGAGGCGCCCGACCGCTACAGCACCAAGAGTCTCGACCGCGCCGCCAACGCGCACCTGGCGCGTTTCACGCTGGGCGTCTCGCCCTACGGGTTGTCCTCGACCTTCTTCGACTGGTGGGTGCATGTGCTGGGCTCGCCCGGCAAGCAGGTGCAGCTGGTGGAAAAGGCCATGCGCAAGGCGATGCGGCTCGGCATTTTTGCAGGCCAGGTTGCCCGCGACCCGGACGCGGAGCCCTGCATCGATCCCCTGCCCCACGATCACCGGTTCGAGCACGAAGGCTGGGGAACATGGCCCTACAACCTGATTTACCAGAGCTTTCTGCTCACCCAGCAATGGTGGTACAATGCCGCCTGCGACATCGACGGGGTCGGCCAGCGCGAGGAACAGGTCGTTTCCTTTGTCAGCCGGCAGATGCTCGACATGATGTCGCCCTCGAACTTCGTCGCCACGAACCCCGAGGTGGCGCAGGCGACGCTTCGGGAGGGCGGCGCCAACCTGGTGCGCGGCTTCCAGAACTTCCTGGAAGATTGGGAACGCGCCATCTCCGGCAAGCTGCCGGTTGGCACCGAGGATTACCTTCCCGGCCGCGATGTGGCCACGGCGCCGGGCAAGGTCGTATTCCGCAACCGCCTGCTTGAGCTGATCCAGTATGCTCCCACCACCAAGACGGTGAAGCCCGAGCCGATCCTGATCGTGCCGGCCTGGATCATGAAATACTACATCCTCGATCTCAGTCCCGACAATTCGCTGGTCAAATACCTCGTGGACCAGGGCTTTACCGTCTTCATGGTGTCGTGGCGCAACCCCACCGCCGAGGATCGCGACAAGGGGATGCACGACTATTTCGAGGCCGTGGCCGAGGCGATGGAGGCGGTGTGCGCCATCGTCCCAGAGCGCAAGATGCACGGTGTCGGCTACTGCCTCGGCGGCACGCTGATGGCGGCCAAGGCCGCGCAGATGGCGCGCGACGGCGACGACCGGCTGGCCAGCCTCACGCTCTTCGCCACACAGACCGATTTCGAGGAGCCCGGCGAATTGCAGCTCTTCGTCAGCGAAAGCGAAGTTGCCTTCCTCGAGAACATGATGTGGGACCAGGGCTACCTCGACACCAAGCAGATGGCGGGTGCCTTCCAGTTGCTGCGCTCCGCCGACCTGATCTGGTCGCGCTACATCCACGATTACCTGATGGGCGAACGGCAGGGCATGTTCGACCTGATGGCCTGGAACGCCGATGCAACCCGCATGCCCTACAGAATGCACAGCGAATACCTGCGCAAGATCTTCCTCGGGAACGAGCTGGCTGAAGGTAAGTATCGGCTGGGCGGCGAGCCCGTCTCGGTCAGAGATATCGACGTTCCAATCTTCTGCGTCTCCACAACCTCGGACCATGTCGCGCCGTGGCATTCGGTGTACAAGCTCCACCTTCTTGCCGACACGCCCGTGACTTTCGTGCTGACCAATGGGGGGCACAATGCCGGGATCGTCAGCGAACCGGGCCACGAGGGACGCGAATTCCACATCCGGACGACACGTGAGGACGAAAACCACATGTCGCCCGAGGCATGGCAGGCGGCCGCCGAATGCCGTGACGGTTCCTGGTGGCCCGCCCTGATCGACTGGCTGGACGAACGCTCGGGCAAGGCGGTGAAACCGCCCGGCCTCGGGACCGGCAAGGCCCCTTACCAAGCCATCGAAAACGCACCGGGCACCTACGTCTTCCAGCGCTAGCGGTGGGCAGCGCCATGACCTCGACAATCGAGAACCGAACAATCGACAAGCTGCGGATCGGCGACAGCGCCAGTGTCCGGCGAAGGGTCGCCCGGTCCGACCTCGGGACATTCGTCTCCTTCGCGGGGGACGTAATGGAAGACGCCGTCGACCGCGAACTGGCCGCCGATCCTGCCTTTCGCGAGGCGCTTGCGGCCGGTGGCACCGCCTCGACGATCCTTTGCGCACTGGTTGCCGCCCGCCTGCCCGGTCCAGGCAGCCGGATCACCCGGTTGCGGCTGGATGTCGAAAACCACCTGCGGCACGAGGACGTGGCCGTTGCACGGGTGCAGGTCACCGAGCTCGATCCTGCGGCCGCAAAGGTGACGCTCGACGTGACGTGCACGCGCGATGACGGAACACCCGTCGTTTCCGGCCGGATAGAGGCCATCGCGCCGGGCACACCTGTTCGTCGGCCTTTCGGGCGGGCGGTCGCGCTCGAAACCGCCGCACCGCCCGACCGGCTGGAGAGGATCGAAGAGATGGCCAGGCAGGCGGGGCCGGTCCGCATGGCAGTCGTGAACCCCGTGGACGAGCCATCGCTTTCGGGCGCACTGGAAAGCGCGAAGGCCGGGTTGATCACGCCAGTCCTGATCGGCCCCGAGGCGGAGATACGCGCGGCCGCCGAAGCCGTCGGGCAGGATGTTTCGGGTCTCGAGCTGGTCGACTGCACCGATGCCGAGGCCGCAGCCGATACGGCCGCCGGCATGGCGGCAAGGGGCGAATGCGGGGCCGTCATGAAGGGCAAGATCCATACCGATGAACTGTTACGCGCCGTTCTGAACCAACGCGACTTGCGGATGGACCGATGCCTGAGCCACGTCTTCGTTGAGGATGTGCCAATCTATCCGCGGCTCCTGTTCGTGGCCGACGCCGCCGTCAACATCTCTCCCGATCTGGCAACGCTTCGCGACATCGTCCGGAACGCGGTGGATCTGGCCCAGGCGCTCGGCGTCGAACTGCCCAGGGTCGCGATGCTGTCGGCAGTCGAGACCGTGACGGAAGACATCCCCTCGACGCTGGCCGCCGCCGCCGTCTGCAAGATGGCCGACAGGGGTGAGATTACCGGTGCCGATATCGACGGCCCGCTGGCGCTGGACAACGCGGTTTCGGAACAGGCTGCCCGGATCAAGGGCATCTCCTCGCCTGTAGCCGGACGCGCCGACATCCTGATCGCGCCAGATATCGAGGCCGCGAACATCCTCGCCAAAGATCTCGACTACCTCGCGGGCGCAGAGGCGGCTGGCATAGCCTTGGGGATGCGCGTGCCCATCGCGCTCACCAGCCGCGCGGATACACCTCGTGAGCGGCGCGCTTCGGCGGCGCTCGCCACGATCATGGCCCACGCGGGTCGTGGCCAACATGGAGGCGACGAATGACCGCGCCCCTGATCGTGACGCTGAATGCAGGATCCTCCAGCCTGCGGTGCGCGGTTTTCGACCGGACCGGTGACGGCCCACGGCCCCGGCTCCGGCTCAGCCTGCGCGGGCTGCCAGGGAAACTGATCTGGGAACGCCGTGACGTGCTGTCGGACGCGAGCGAGGAACGCGAGCTCGACCCACCCGGCGAGTCCGCCGACGCGCAGGGGACCGCGCGCGCCGAGATGCTGCGGCGGTTGCTGAAGGAGATCGCCGAAGACGACATTGCGGTCGTGGCGCATCGTGTCGTCCATGGGGGCAGTCAACATCAAGCGCCGGCGGAGGTGGACAGCACCGTCCTGTCCAGTCTCGACGCGCTCTCGCCTCTTGCCCCCGGCCACCAGCCACACAACCTTGCCGCCATCCGGGAGCTTGCCGATCGGTTCCCGCACGTTCCGCAGATCGCCTGTTTCGACACCGCATTTCACAAGACCCTGCCCCGCAACGACCGCATATTCGCCCTGCCAAAAACCCTGACCGACGACGGCGTCGTCCGCTACGGCTTTCACGGCCTCTCGTTCGAGCACGTGGCCGCAACCCTTGCCGACAGGGCGCCCAAACTTGCCGGTGGACGGGTCGTCGCGGCGCACCTGGGTCACGGTGTGAGCATGTGCGCGATACGTGAGGGGCGCTCGGTTGCGACGACCATGGGAATGACCGCGCTCGACGGCTTGCCAATGGGGAGGCGGTCGGGCGCGCTTGATCCGGGCATCCTGCTCTGGCTGATCGAGGAACGCGGGATGGCGCCCGCCGAGTTGCGACAGATGCTCTACGAGCAATCCGGCCTCCTCGGGCTGTCGGGCATCAGCGGAGAGATGATCGACCTGTTGGCCAGCGAAAGCGACGATGCCGCCTGCGCAATCGATTTCTTCGTCTACCGTTGCCAGCGCGAGATCGGCTCGCTGGCGGCAGCCATGGGGGGTCTTGACGGTCTCGTATTCACCGGCGGAATGGGCGAGCACGCGCCCGGTATCCGCGAACGAATCTGCTCCGGTCTTGGCTGGCTTGGCGTAGCACTGGACCAGGACGCCAACCGGAACGGGGCAGCGCAGCTCTCCGCTTCGAATGCACGGGTCGTAACGATGATGATCCCGACCGACGAAGAGATCGTGATGGCCCAGCATGCGGATCAGCTGGCCCGATCCCGTGATGCCGGCAAACGCTGACCGGGAGCGCGCGCTGGCCAACCGCGCATCGCGCAGCTTGCCGCATGCCTCGCTAACAGAACCTGGAGCCAGGTCCGGAGTTGCCTCTGATGCGTTCCATCTCAATAACCTGGGAGAGGAAGGTCGCCCATGGCTTCACCCTGCCGGCAGCGGGGTTCGTTGCGACCACGATCTCGTTCGGCCCCGCGCGTATGGGTTTCGGCCTGTTCGTGCCGGAATTCCGCGCGGAATTCGCGCTGTCGACCACGGCCGTAGGGCTCGTTTCGAGCTTCGGATTCACCGGATTTCTCGGCGGGCTGGTCCTGGCGCAAGCGCTGCTCGAGCGGCGGGGGCCGGAAGCGCCCGTGCTTCTGGGCCTGCTGGCCGCGACCATCGGCATGGGAGTTGTAGCTGCCGCTCCGGGTACCATCGTGCTGGCGTTCGGAGTCTTTCTCGCCGCGTCGAGTGCCGGTCTGACGTGGAGCCCGTTCAACGATGCCGTGCACCGCAAGATACCAGATGCGAACCGGCCAGGCGCTCTCTCGCGCATCAGCACGGGCACCAGCGTCGGCATCGCGGTGGCCGCCATCGCGGCCTTCGGCGTCTTGCAGTCAGGCTGGTCCTGGCGCGCTTCGTGGGCGCTCTTCGCCATCGCTGGACTACTCGCGCTGATGTTCAACCGGGCCGCGTTGCGGAAAGTCGGCAAGGCTCCCGGTCAGACGAGCCTCGCCACGTTTTTCGCAGAACCCTTCGGGGGACAGGCGCTGTCCCTTTTCGGCGTCGCTTTCGTCATCGGAACGACATCGGCCATCTACATCGCCTTCGGCGCCGACCGGATCACGCAGGCCGGCGGAGTCCCCGGTTGGCCGCTGGCTTCGACGCCGGCTCTTCTCTTCCTCTTCTACGGGCTGTTCGGTCTGGCAGGGCTTTTCACTGGGCGGCTGCGCAAGATCATCGGTCTTCCGCCGCTCTTGCGGGGCACGATGCTGGCCGGTGCGCTCTCGGCAGCTTGCGTCGCGCTCTTGCCCGGCACCTGGAGCGGCCTCGTTCTTTCCGCGAGCCTGCAGGGCATCCATGTCATGATGACGAGCGCGATCATCGCCTTCTGGTCCGAAGGGCTCCATCCCACGCGGCCGTCGCTGGGCTTCACGGTGGCTCTGCTATCGATGGCGGGGGGCAACGTGCTTGGGCCGCTGGCGGCCGGCTTTGCCTCGCATGCCTTTGGAGCCGGTCCGATGTTCCTGGGAAGCGGAGCGTTCGCCTTGCTGGCTGCGGTCCTGCCACGCCGGCGCC
Source organism: uncultured Rhodobacterales bacterium (assembly GCA_964466745.1). GTDB lineage: Bacteria > Pseudomonadota > Alphaproteobacteria > Rhodobacterales > Rhodobacteraceae > CAYXOX01. The sequence goes on along the minus strand of CAYXOX010000043.1, from coordinate 7,055 downwards.
ATCTGTTCGACCGGCCCGAAGAACTACCGGTGAACTGCCGCTAGGTCCAACTCCTGCCGCGCAGGCGAACCGAGCGCACGAGGCACAGCCGACCGGTGGCCCTAGCCGCCCAGTTCCTCGCTGATCCCTTCAAGCGCATCGCCGGCCACCTCCGGCCGTACGCGACAGGCCAGATCCCCCAGCGAGACGATCCCCACAAGGCGCTTGTCGCGATCCACCACCGGCAAGCGCCGCACCTGCAGGTCGCGCATGTTCCGAGCGACCTTATCCGCATCCTCGTCTTCGAACACATAGAAGATCCGGGAGGTCATCGCGTCGCCTGCCGTCGCGGCGCTGATTCCGACGCCGTTTCCGATGATCCGCGTGACGATGTCACGATCGGTCACCATGCCCACGAGGCGCCCGTCACGTTCCACGGGAAGCGCGCCGATACCGTTCGCCCGCATCATCTGGGCAACGCGCCTGATGCCGGTATCGCAGCGCACCCGGTGGACCTTGCGTGTCATCAGGAAACCGACGTCCATTTTCTGTATCCTGGCAGGCGTTCGGAATTCCGGAACCACTCACTGCCGAGTGGCCAGATCCGATAACAAGCTGACCGGAAACACCGGCCAGCGGCCTTAACCTGTGCAAATGCGGCCGGAGCCACCGGATGTAGGGACGCACGCATGAACACCCTCGTCACCCACTTCTCGCATGCCGGGCACACGGCTGCGCTTGCCCACCAGATCGCGATGCGGCTTGGCGCAACCGAAGGCCCCATCGTCGAACTGGCCGGAAGGTCCGGGGCCTGGGGAAGGTGACCGGCGGAATGGCTGCGGCCTTGGGGCGGAGCAGCAGGATCGCGACGCCGGAAAGGATCCCCGACGGATTCGACCTCGTTGTGATCGGCACGCCGGTCTGGTCCGGGGGCGCTGCCCCAGAGGTCAATCGCTATATCGACAAGCATCGCGGTACCATCGGAAAGGCCGCGTTCTTCTGTACCGAGGGCGGCGCAGGCGACGGGGCGGCATTCGCGCGAATGGAACGACGCCTTGGCAAGGCACCCATCGCCCGGCTGGCACTGACCGAAAAGGAGTTGAACGACGGGGCGGTCGACGACAAGCTTGCCGGCTTCGTCGGCGAAGTCAGCGCAGCGCGAACATGACCTCGTTTCCGAGGCTCAGCCTTTCGCGCCGCCCACGGCTTCGAATCCGGACACGACGTCGAGCAATTCGCGCGTGATCGTTTCCTGGCGTTTGCGGCGATAGGCGGCGTTCAGCTCCTCGCGGCGCTCCTCGATGTTGCGTTCGGCGTTCTGCATCGCGGCCAGCCTGGTTGCGTGTTCGCTCGCCAACGCCTCTGCGAGCGCCCGGTAGAGCAGTACGAACAGACGCTGGCGCACCAGCCAGGACAAGAGCACTTCGGGATCGGCACGGAAGAACGGCAGCCCCGGCCCCGGCCAACCAGCGGCGGCGAGATCGCGCAGATAGACCTCGGGGAGAGGCAATAGTTCGCGCGTTACCGGATTCGCGCGCGACCGGCCTTCTCGGCGATTGTGCACCACTCGGAAACGCCCGACGCCTGGGTCACGGGTCCAGCGTTCGATCCGGACGATGACGGCTTGCACCAGGGAACGGAGCCCCGCGACGGACCCTGGCTGCGGAAACAGGCCGTCCACGCGATGCCCCGAAGCCTCCAGCCGTGCTGCAGCACGTGCGCCGACAACGCCAAGGATGGCTGTCCGGGGTCCCACCCGCGTTTCGGCGGCCCGTGCCACGATCTCGTTGTAGCGGCCGCACAATCCGCGGTCGGAGCCGATCACGATAAGGCCGTCCTCCCCCGCATCGTGCTCGATCGCCTCTGGCAAGGACAGGCCCCGCCCCCGCCGCTCCGTCAGGAGCGCGGCGAAGCCTAGGTCGATCGTCCGCTGGTAGCCCGACATCGCTGCCTCGGCCTGCTCGTACTGCCGGATGCTGACGGCCGAAAGGGACTTCATCGTGCGGACGATGGACTGGATATCACCCGTCGTCCCGAGCATCTCCGAGAGGGTTTCAAGTGTCTCCATCGCACCCATCCTCCTCCAGCACGCGGCGGATGGCCTGAACCAGGCCTTCACGCATCTCGTCGGAAAGCGGCTCGCCCGCAGCGATTTCGGCGGTCAGATCGGGCAGATCCTCCCGCACCATCCGCCGCAGCCTATCCTGCACGTCAGGCAGCTCACCGGGATCGAGCTCGTCGAGCAGGCCCTCGGTGGCCGCCATCAGCACGGCGATCTGCTCTGGAACGGTGAAATGGTCGTGCTCCTTCTGGGTGAGGACAGCGCGGACCCGCTCACCGCGGGTCAGCTTTCGGCGCGTCTCATCGTCAAGCTGGGTGCCGAAGCGGGCGAAGCTTTCCAGTTCCTCGAACTGGGAGTAGCTCAGCCGAAGATTGCCGGCGACCGCGCGGAAGGCGGGCAGTTGCGCCTTTCCGCCAACGCGGCTGACGGAGGTGCCGATGTCGATGGCGGGCAGGTGTCCCTTCTCGAACAGGTCGGGTGACAGGTAGATCTGGCCGTCGGTGATCGAGATCAGGTTGGTCGGGATGAAGGCCGAGATGTTCTGGGCCTGCGTCTCGATCACCGGAAGCGCCGTGAGCGATCCGCCGCCGTGTTCCTCGCGCAGATGGGTGGCGCGCTCCAGCAGACGCGAGTGGATATAGAAGATATCACCAGGATAGGCCTCGCGCCCCGGCGGGCGGCGCAGCAGCAGCGAAAGCTCGCGATACGCGCGCGCGTGCCGGGTGAGATCGTCGTATACGATCAACACGTCGCGACCCTCGGCCATGAAATGCTCGGCCATCGTCGTTGCGGCATAGGGGGCGACGAACTGCAGCCCGGGCGCGTCGTCGCCGGCTGCGACCACAACGATGGTGCGCTCCATCGCCCCGGACCTGCGCAGATCCTGGACCACGCGCGCAACGGCCGAAGCGCGCTGTCCAATCGCGCAATAGATCGAGATGACCCCCGTGTCCTTCTGGTTCATGATGGCATCGACGGCGATGGCCGTCTTGCCGGTCTGGCGGTCGCCGACGATCAGCTCGCGCTGGCCCCGCCCCACCGGAACCGCGGCGTCCACGGCCTTGATCCCCGTCTGCAGCGGCACCTCGACCGGATCGCGATGCATGATGGGCGGCGCAGGACGTTCGACCGGAAGTCGGTCGTCGGAGTCGATCCTGTCGCCGCCGTCGATGGGCCGACCGAGCGGGTCGACGACGCGGCCGAGAAGACCCGCTCCGGTAGGCACATCGGCGATCCTCTCGGTCCGTCGCAGCCGGTCGCCGGGCTTCAGCCCATCCGTGCTGCCGAGGACGACAACCCCGATCCTTTCGGGCCGCAGGCTCCATGCAAGACCCACGGCCCCGTTTGAAAAGAGAACCAGTTCCTCCGAATGGAGGTCGGTGAAGCCCGCCACCTGTGCCACGCCGTTGCCGACGGACAGGATGCGGGCGGTTTCGACCGCATCGATCTCGGGTGCGATACGGGCAAGCGCCCTACCGAGCGGTGCGAAGACCTTGTCCGGAAAGCCGTCGAGCGCGTTCATGCCGTCTCGTGATCCTCTTTCTGCACGGTGCGGTCCGCGGTGTCGTCGCCACCGGCTTCGCCTTTGCCGTCGGCGTTGCCCCTTTCGTCGCCGCTCCTGCCGCCGCCCGCATCGATGATCTCGCCGAGATCTCTCTCCAGCCGCTTCAGATACCGTGTGGCCGACCATTCCACGGTGTAGTCACCGATCGTCAGGCGGACGCCGAAGACAAGGTCGCGATCCTCGCGGTAGTCGACGTCGATGTCCGTCGACAGGGTATTGTGAATGGCCCGAGTTATCCGGCCCTTGGCAGAGCCTTCCAGGGCCGAACCGGTTTGGACCAGTGCAGGCTCGCCCTTCTCGGACGCGGCCCTGGCCAGCTTCTCTCGGGCGTCCTCATCCAGCGCCTTGAGGCGTGCGGCGAAGGTGGCGCCCACGCGTTCGGCCGTGTCGGTATCGGCATAGTCCGAAAGAACGCGCTCGGTGATCTCGAGTATCCGCTTGCCCGCCTGCCGCTGAAGAGACGCTACGAAGGCATCGCGCTCTTCCTCCAGGTGCTCCTGCCAGGCAGCGCGCTTTTCCTCCATGTCCGCGCGAATCTCGGCCTGCAGGCGCTCGCGCAGATCGTCGGCCTCCTCGCGGGCCTCGCGGAGGATCTCGTTCTTGCTTGTCTCGAGCTCTTCCTGCTTGTTTCTGTACGCACGCGCCTCCTCCCTGGCCTCTTCACCGGCCTCCTTCGCCTCGGCAAGCCGCCTCTCGATCCGCTCTTCACGCCTGCGCATCGCGTTGGTGATCGGCTCGTAGAGAAAGCGCTGCAACAGCCAGACCAGGACCAGGAAGTTGACGATCTGCGCTGCAACCGTGAGCCAGTCGATCTGCAACGGTCAGCCTCCTGCAGCCCGGGTCGCCAGATCGGTGAACGGGTTCGCGAAGATCAGGATCATCGAGACGACGAAGCAGTAGATCGCGGTGGACTCGATCATCGCGAGGCTGACGAACAGCGTCCGGGTGACGGTATCCGAGGCATCGGGTTGCTGAGCGATCGCCTGCAGCGCCTGCGACGCCGCGCGCCCCTCGGCCAGCGCGGGGCCGATGGACCCGAGGGCGATGGTCAGCCCGGCGGTCACGATGGAAATGACGGCAATCCAGGTTGCTGCATCCATGGTCACTCTCCTGTGTCTTCGGTTTGATCTGCCGCGGTCTGCCCGGGCATTTCCTCCCGTTCGGCGCGGGATCTGCTGGCCGACGCGATGTAGACCATCGCCAGAATCGCGAAGATGTAGGCCTGAATCAGGCCGGTCAGCAGTCCGAGCAGTTGAAGCAGGATTGGAAAGAAGAACGGCGCGACGCTCAGCAGGATCCCAACGATGACTGTGCCGCTCATCACGTTGCCGTAGAGCCGGATCGCCAGCGCCAAGGTGCGCGACGCTTCGCTGATGATGTTGAAGGGAAGCATCAACGGCGTCGGACGGATATATGTCTTCAGATAAGCGCCAAGGCCCCGCTTGGCGACGGAAAAGGCCGGCACCGCGATCAGCACGCAGATCGCCAGTGCGGCAGTCGTCGAAAGCGAGCCCGTGGGCGGCTGGTATCCCGGCACGATGGTCAGGAGGTTCGCCGTGGCGATGAAGAGGAAGAGCGTGCCGATGAAGGGCAGATACCTTCCGGGGTCTTCCGCGCCGACATCGGCTATCTGGTCGCGGATTCGGGTAACGATCACCTCCACCATCATCTGCCAGCGCGACACGGTTTCGCCTTCGGAGATCCGCGCGGTTACCGCCCGGGACGCGAGAACGAGGATCGCCATGACGGCCCAGGTAAAGCCAACGGTGGCAGTCAGCTGCCAGCCCCGCCATTCGTAGATGACCCAGGCGTCGGGACTGATTTCCATCATGCGACCTTCCTGTCGCGACTCTCGGCGGCACGAACGGCAATGAACCTCAGCGTGACGAACCCGGCGAGGCTGAGCAGGATGCTCCAGGCGCCGACCTCGAGCGTGGCCGCCAGCCATAACGCGGCAAGCACGAGGGCCCCGCGCAAGATCGCCAGCGGCAGATAGGCGGACAACCGTCCGCTCCGCACCAGCAGGCGGACCGACGCCCACAACAGGCCGATGTAGGCCGCCCCCATCGCCATACCCGTCGCGAAAGCCCCCGCGGCATGAACCAGGTCAGTCATCGTTCCGCCCTTCCCGCTGAACCCAGTACCAGGCATTGAGGCAGCCAACGGCGACACCTGCCAGCAAGAGAGCGAGAGTCCATGACATCTCGCCCGGCATTCGGGCGTCGATGAAAAGCCCCATGGCCACGCCCGCAAGCGTCGGTACGGCGATCGCCCAGCCGACCATGCCGAACATACCGAGCCCCAGCCACGCGCTGCGCGGCGAGCGCCCGCGCGCCCGCGCCATCCTCCGCGCCTTGCGCGAAATGGTGTCGCCCTCGTCGCTGCCGTTTTCGGTCACCGGCTCAAGCCTTCCAGTTCACGAAATCGCCGGATCATGCCGGCCTCGAGCATGGCCAGCGCAGCGCGGGCGGCACGTTCGTCGTCGTCCTGCTGCATGAACTCCTTCGCGACCCGTTCGCGCAGCCAGCCGAGGTCGTCACCCTCGATCGCGCCCTGCACGGCGGCGCGCACATGTGATCCGCATTTCACGAGCGTTCCGGCATTGAGCGCGACGAACCGTTCCCGTCCGGTTTCGGTTTCGCAGACAAGGATGCCGGGCACGAGGTCCGACACGAAATCGCCATGGCCGGGCAGGATGCCGAAATATCCTCCCGACCCTTCCGCCGCGATCCTGCGGACTTCGGTGTCAAGGCAGACATCGGTCGGGGTGATGAGCTCAAGCCTCATTGGCCTCTTCCTCTCCGGCCATCTCATCGACGGTTCCGATCATGTAGAAATCCCCTTCATCGCGGTCCTCGAACGCGCCACCGAGGATGCGCTCGCAACTCGCCAGCGTCTCTTCGAGGGTCACGAACCGGCCTTGCGTTCCGGTCATCGCCTCCACCGAGAAGAACGGCTGCGTGAGGAAGCGTTCCAGTTGGCGTGCCTGGCGCACCGTGGCGCGGTCCTTCTCCGAAAGCTCCTCCAGCCCCAGCATCGCGATGATGTCCTTCAGTTCCTCGTATTCGGCCAGCGTGTTGCGGACATCGCGCGCCACGCGGTAGTGACGGTCGCTGACCGCGCCGGGCGTCAGCAGTTTCGAGAAGGACTGAAGCGGGTCGATGGCCGGGTAGAGCCCTTCGGACGCCTTCTTGCGCGACAGCACGATCGAGGCCGAAAGATGGGCGAAGGTATGCGTCGCCGCGGGATCGGTAAAATCGTCAGCCGGCACATAGACGGCCTGGATCGAGGTCATGGCGCCGCGGTCGGTCGAGCAGATGCGTTCCTCGAGATCCGCAAGCTCGGTGCCCAGGGTCGGCTGGTAACCCACCCGGCTCGGGATGCGCCCGAGCAGCCCCGAGACTTCCGAGCCCGCCTGCACGAAGCGGAAGATGTTGTCGATCAGCACCA
>CAYXOX010000042.1:0-21062 GCA_964466745.1 uncultured Rhodobacterales bacterium | reverse complement strand
TCGCCTATTTCCTCTTTCTCTCGCTCAAGGGCCCCTTCCCTTTCTTCGATGCATTCACCGCCGCGTGGCTCGGCGCGCTGATCGTGCTGTTTCTCAACACGGCGGCCTATTCGGCCGAGATCTTCCACGGCGCGCTGCAATCGGTGCCGAAGGGCGATCTGGAGGCGGCGGAGGCCTACGGGCTTTCGGGATGGAAGAAGTTTCGCCGTGTCACCTGGCCGACGATGCTCAGGCTGGCATGGCCGGCCTACACCAACGAGGCGATCTTTCTCTTTCACGCCACGACGCTCGTCTTCTTCACCGGGTTCCCGGCGATCCAGCAACGGGGCGATGCGCTCTATTACGCGGCATATTTCGCCGACCGGACGTTCAACCCCTTCGTTCCCTACCCCATCCTCGCGCTCTATTTCATCGCCTTCACGCTCTTGCTCGTTGTCGGCTTCGGGCAAGTGAACCGACGGCTCAACAGGCACATGCCGCAGGCGCCGCGCCTGCGCTACCGCCCGGTTCTGCTGCGATGAGCGTGGTGCTCTCTTCGCTCGAAACGGTGCGTGTGGCGGCCGTCGATCTCAACGGGCAGTGGCGCGGCAAGCGGCTTCCGGCCGCCGCTGCGGTGAACCTTGAATCGGGCGGGTTCCGGATGCCGCTTTCGGCGCTCAACGTCGACATCTTCGGCGCCGATATCGAGGACAGCCCGCTGGTGTTCGAAACCGGAGACCAGGACGGGGTGGGCCATCCCACGGGACGCGGGCCGCTGCCGATGCCCTGGCTGGCCACGCCCTCTGCGCTGGTTCCGGTCACGATGCAGAGCGATGGCGGCGCGGCCTACGGCGGCGATCCCCGCTACGCGCTCGAAGCCGTGCTCGCCCGCTTCGCCGAGCGTGGCTTGTCGGTCACGCTCGGCATCGAGGTGGAGTTCATGCTGGTCGACGCCCGCGAGGTCGAGGCGCCGCGCCCGCCGCTCCTGCCCGGCACGGCGCGCCGCCCCGTGGGCCCGGCCATCCTATCGATCCAGGAAATCGACGCCTTCGATGCGTTCTTCACCGATCTCTACCGGGCAGCGGGCGAGATGGGGGTCGGCATCGGCGCCGCGATCAGCGAGGCCGGGCTGGGCCAGTTCGAGTTGACACTGGCCCATGGCCCTGCCCTGCGCGCGGCCGACGACGCCGCGCTCACGCGCCTTCTCGTACACGGCCTCGCCCGGCGCCACGGGCTTGCCGCCACGTTCATGGCCAAACCCTATGCCGAGCAGTCGGGCAACGGGCTTCACCTGCATTTCTCCCTGGCCGACGAGACCGGCGCGAACGTGTTCGACGACGGCGGAGCGGCGGGAAGCGACGTGTTGCGCCACGCGATTGCGGGCTGCCTCGCGGCGATGCCGGCTTCCACGCTCGTCTTCGCGCCCCATGCCAACAGCTATGCCCGCTTCACCGAAGGCGCCCACGCACCCACAGGCGCCGCATGGGGCTACGAGAACCGCACCGTCGCCCTGCGTGTGCCGGGCGGCGCGCCGGCGGCGCGGCGGATCGAACACCGCGTCGCGGGGGCCGACACCAACCCCTATCTCGTGGCCGCAACGGTGCTGGGGGCCGCGCTTGCCGGAATCGAGGCCGGCGCCGAGCCGCCCCCGCCGCTCGATGGCAACGCCTACGCCGCCGAGGGCCTGCCCGAGCTCGCGCCGAGCTGGAAAGCCGCAATCGACGCCTTCGCCGGTGCCAAGGTGCTGGAGGGTATCCTGCCCCCCCGGCTGCGCGAGAACCTCGTGCTCACCAAGCGCCAGGAGCTGCGCAAATGCGCGAGCCTGAGCCCGGAAGCCATCGTGGCGGCACTTCTGGAGGCGGTGTGACGGTCTCTTCCCTCCGCCGCGGCGCGGCGGTAGGATGCGTCAAAACCTCGGTGTTTCCATGGATATCGGCATTCTGCAGTGCGGCCACCTACCCAATGAGGTGCGCGCTGCCTCGGGCGACTACGACGCCTGTTTCCACCGCCTCTTCGAAGGGCACGGGCTGAACTTCACCACCTGGAACGTGGTGGACATGGAGTTCCCGCCCAGCGTTCACGCCGCCGCGGGCTGGCTCATCACCGGCTCGAAGCACGGCGCGTACGACGATCTGCCGTTCATCCCGCCGCTGGAAGCGTTCCTGCGCCGCGCCTTCGAGAACGCCGTGCCGATCGTGGGCATCTGCTTCGGCCACCAGATCCTGGCGCAGGCTCTCGGCGGGCGCGTGCAGAAACACCCCGGCGGGTGGGCCGTCGGGCGGCGCGCCTACACCTACGAGGGCCGCGAGCTGCACCTGAACGCCTGGCACCAGGACCAGGTCTGCGCCCTCCCGGCCGCCGCCGAGGTTGTTGGCTCGAATGATTTCACCCGCTATGCCGCGCTGCGCTATGGCACCCGCGCCCTTACCGTGCAGCCCCACCCGGAGTTCGGGCACGGCGTGATCCGCGGCCTCATCGCCCACCGCGCCCCGGGCGTGGTGCCCGAAGACCGGCTGTCACAGGCGCGGGGCGGCCTTGACCAGCCCCTCGACAACGCCATCGCCGCCGCCGAATTCGCCCGTTTCTGGAAGGAAGCCCCCCATGGCTGACTGGATCGACTCGCTCCCCGAGGCCGCCCGCGCCTATCTCGACGGCCGCAAGCTGGACGAGGTGGAGTGCATCATCGCCGATCTGCCCGGGATCGCCCGGGGAAAGGCGGTGCCTGCCACGAAGTTCGCCCGGCAGAAGCAGTTCCACCTGCCCAATTCGATTTTTTTCCAGACCATCACCGGGGGGTGGGGAGAGGCCGCGGGGCCCGAGGGCTTCATCGAGCCCGACATGATGCTGCGCCCCGACATGGAGACGGCCACCGCCGCGCCCTGGACGGCTGACTGGACGCTTCAGGTGATTCACGATGCCTACGACGGGCAGGGGCGCCCGGTGCCCATGGCGCCGAGAAACGTGCTCAAGCGGGTCGTGGACCTCTACCGCAAGGAAGGCTGGGAGCCAATCGTGGCGCCCGAGATGGAGTTCTTCCTCGTGGCCCGCAACCTCGATCCGGCCCGCCCCATCGAGGCGATGATGGGGCGCTCGGGGCGGCCCGCGGCGGCCCGGCAGGCCTACTCGATGTCGGCCGTCGACGAGTATGGCCCGGTGATCGACGACATCTACGATTTCGCCGAGCTACAGGGCTTCGAGATCGACGGGATCACGCAGGAAGGCGGCGCCGGCCAGGTGGAGATCAACCTGCGCCACGGCGACCCGGTCAAGCTCGCCGACGAGATCTTCTACTTCAAGCGGATGATCCGGGAGGCGGCGCTGCGGCACGATTGCTTCGCCACCTTCATGGCCAAACCGATCGAGGGCGAGCCGGGCTCGGCGATGCACATGCACCACTCGGTGGTGGATCGCCAGACAGGGCGCAACATCTTCTCGGGGCCCCAGGGCGGCGAGACCGACGCGTTCTTCCACTTCATCGGCGGGTTGCAGGCCCACCTGCCCTCGGTGATCGCTCTGCTGGCGCCCTACGTGAACAGCTACCGCCGCTACGTGCGCGACCATGCCGCCCCGATCAACCTCGCCTGGGGGCGCGACAACCGCACCACCGGCATCCGCATCCCGGTGTCCGATCCCGCCTCGCGGCGCATCGAGAACCGTCTCGCGGGCATGGACTGCAACCCCTATCTCGGCATCGCCGCGTCGCTCGCCTGCGGTTACCTGGGGATGATGGAGGAGCGCCGCCCCGACAAGCGCCTGCGCGGCGACGCCTACGAGGGCGAGAACGCCGGCGAGGACGACATCCCCCACGATCTCTACTCGGCGCTGGAGCTGTTCCGCGACGCGCCCGCGATGCAGCAGGTTCTCGGGCCCGAGTTCTGCCGCGTCTACGCCATCGTGAAGGATACCGAGTACACCGAGTTCCTCCAGGTTATCTCCCCCTGGGAACGAGAGCATCTGCTGCTGAACGTATGAACCTGCTCTACCGCAACGATCGCCCCGGCGCATTTCCGCCAAGCTGGTATGCCGCAACCGCGGATGCGCCGCCGCTGCGCCCTGCCCTGGAGGGAGCCACCCGGGCCGACGTGGCCGTGGTCGGCGCAGGATACACCGGGCTCTGGGCGGCGCTCACCCTGGCGCGGGCCGGCTTGAAGGTGGTGGTGCTGGAGGCGCACCGCGCCGGCTTCGGCGCCTCGGGGCGCAACGGCGGGCAGGTCGGCTCGGGCTGGCGCTCCGACCAGGAAGATCTCGAAGCCGAGCTGGGCAAGACGCGTGCCCGGGCGCTCTGGGACATGGCCGAGGAAGCAAAGGAAAACCTGCGCGGCTTCGTGGCCGCCCATGCCCCCGAGGCGCGCTACAGGCCCGGTGTCGCCCACGGCGAGTACACCCCGCGGGGCGTGGCGGAGGCGCACCGCGCGGTGGAGTTTCTCGCAACGCGCTATGGCTATTCCGAGGCCGAGGCGCTGAACCGCGACGCCATGCATGCACTGGTGAAGTCGCCGCGCTACGTGGGCGGCGCCATCGATCGCGGCGCGGGCCATATTCACCCGCTGCGATACGCGCTGGCGCTGGCGCGCGAGGCCGAGGCGGCAGGCGCGGTGATCCACGAGCTGAGCGAGGTCACGGCAATCGAGCACGGAGCGCAGGTGACGCTTCGCACCCCCGCGGGCCAGGTGGTCGCCGACCACGCGATCCACGCCGTAAACGGCTACACCACCGGGCTCGACCGCGAGATGGGCGCGCGCGTGATGCCCATCAACAGCTTCATCGCCGCCACTGAACCGCTGGACGACCGCACCGCCGTGCTGGCTGAGGACATCGCCGCCGAGGACAGCAAGTTCGTGGTGAACTACTACCGCATGAGCGAGGATGGCCGGTTCCTCTTCGGCGGGCGCGAGAGCTACGGGCTCGGCTTTCCGAAGGAGATCACCGGCCAGTTGGAACGGCGCATGACGAAACTCTTTCCGCAGCTGGCGGGAACGCGGATCGACTTCGCCTGGGGCGGAACGGTGGGCATAACTATGAACCGCCTGCCGTGCCTGCGCCGGCTCGCCCCCAACGTTCTGGGTGCGGGCGGGTTTTCTGGCCACGGCGTGGCGCTCTCGGGCTTCACCGGCGTGGTCATGGCCGAAGCGATCCGCGGGCAGGCCGAGCGCTTCGACACCCTCGCCTCACTGCCCCAGAAAAGGTTCCCTGGCGGCGAAGCCGCGCGCGCCCCGCTCCTGACACTCGCGATGACCTGGTATTCCCTGCGCGATCGGCTGGGCATCTGAACGCGCCACCTTCGCGCCCATGCGCTGCCGTAGCGTTCCCCCCCTGCCGCGGGCTTGCCGTGCGCGGCGCAGCGCCCGGCCGTTTTCCGCGCCCCGCGAAGTTTTTGCTTTGCGCGAGGCGGAGGGTTGTTTAGAAAATCGGAAGAAGCAGTTCAGATTTTCCGAAAGCACGCCCATGCCCCTTCCCCCCAATGTCTACGACGCCGAACCCATCCCTCCCGCCGCACGGGCCGAGATCGAGGGGCTGCTCGCCACGGGCGACCTGTTTCGCTACACCGCGCCGCAGGATGCGCCCGTCTCGCTTCTCGAAGCGGAGTTCGCGGCGAAGATGGGCGCCAAGTTCGCGTTGGCGGTCTCCTCGTGCTCTGCGGCGCTGTTTCTTTCGCTGAAGGCGCTGGGGCTGCCGCGGGGCGCGCGGGTTCTCGTGCCCGCGTTCACCTTCGCCGCCGTCCCCTCCTCCATCGTGCATGCCGACTGCGTGCCGGTGCTGTGCGAGGTGGGCGAGGACTACCGCGTGGACATGGCCGATTTCGAGGCCAGGCTCGAGGGCGCTTCCGCCATCCTGATCAGCCACATGCGTGGCCACACCTCCGACATGGACGCGATCATGGCGCTCGCCGCGGCCCATGGCCTGCCCGTCATCGAGGATGCGGCGCACTCGCTGGGAACGCGCTGGCATGGCAAGCCCATCGGCACGCTCGGCGCCATCGGCTGCTTCTCGTTCCAGAGCTACAAGCTCCTCAACGCCGGCGAGGGCGGCATTCTCATCACCGACGATGCCGACATCGCGGCGCGCGCCGTCATCATGTCGGGCGCCTACGAGCACAACTGGCAAAAGCACCCGGCCGCCACCGAGGAGGACCGCGCCACGCTTTCGGCCGCCTTCGCGCGCTGGCAGAACGCGCTGCCGCTCTACAACACGCGCTTGTCGAACCTCTCGGCCGCGATCCTTCGGCCGCAGCTTGCCGAGATGGATCGCCGCGTTTCCGACGGGCGCCGCAACCACGACCACACGGCGGCCGCGCTGAACCGCAGCCCATGGCTTTCGGTGCCCGAGAAGCTGGCCCCCGAAGAGCGCGCGCCGGATTCGATCCAGTTCAACCTGCTGGGCCTCGACGACGCGGAGACCGTTGCGTTCATGGAGGCAAGTGCCGCCCGCGGCGTGAAGGTGCAGGTTTTCGGCATGTCGCGCGACAACGCGCGCGCGTTCTGGAACTGGCAGTTCCTTGGCGAGCTGCCCGAGCTTCCGCGCACGCGGGCGATGCTGATGCGCGCCTGCGACGTACGCCTGCCGGCCCGGCTCACGCTCGAGGAATGCGATTTCATCGCCGCCGCCCTGACGGGGGCGGCCGAGGCGGTCATGGCGGAACGCCGCGCCTACGGCACCTGACGCGGCGCGCTCCGCGGCGGCTACCCGCCCGCGCACTCACGCCAGCGCGATGTGCCCTCGCAGCCCGGGGAACTCCGCTTCCCCCGGCGTGATGACGTGGGCCTGCAGGAGCCGCTTGAGATCCTGCGCGACCTGGGCGGGCATCTCGCGCAGGATCCCCCGCCGTGCGATCAACGCCAGCGTCCGGCCAAGTGGCGCGAAGGGCAGATCGAACACGTCGAGCCCTTCGCGGAAGCGGCGCGCCCGCAAGAGCCCGAGGGGATTGAGGATCGTCCAGCCCGTGCCGCCGGCCACGAGGGCCAGGACGGCATGGTAGCTGTCGAGCTCGAAACGCGTCGCGAGGCGCAGATCCTGCCGGGCCAGGTGGCTGGCGATCTCGCGGCCCATGTGGTGCCGCGAGGAATACTGGACCATGGGCATCGCGCGCAGCTGGGCCAGCAGATCGCCGCCCGGGTCCAGGGAACCGCGGGGCGCCGCCACCACGAACCGCTCGGTGAGCAGCGGATGCACCTCCATCCATTCGGCCGGCGGGCCCATCTCGGCGGCGACGATCACGTCGAGGGCCCGGGCATCGAGCTGGTCGTGCAACACGTGGCTGGCACCCGTTTCCAGAAGGAAGCGGCATTCGCGGAGACCCTCCGCCATGTGCGTGAGCAGGTGCGGGGTGAGATCGGCCTCGAAATCCTCGATCATCCCGAGGCGGAACCGCGTGAGCGCCGAGAGATCGGCCGTTGCAAGCTCGGCCCTGGCCTGCTCGGCCTCGTTGAGGATCACCTGCGCCCGCCGACGCAGGATCTCGCCCGCGGGCGTGAGGGTCACCGGGCGCGCGTGCCGGTTCAGGAGCGTCGCGCCCACGGCAGTTTCGAGATTCGTCAGTTGCTGGCTGACCGCCGACGGCGACGCGCCGAGAAGCCGAGCAGCGGCCGTTATCGAGCGTTCTTCCGCCGTCGCGATGAACACCTCGATACCCCAAAGGGTTATGCGGCCGGGGGCATCGGGCATCGGTCATCCTCGGGAGCGCCGCGGCAGGCTAGCGCCGCGCGGCACAGCTGGCAACGGTCCGCCGGCGAAGCGAAGCTGCCCGGCGCGGCGGACTACTTGCCGAGCTTCGACAGCCGCTCGTTGAGTTCCGCAAGCTGCCGCTTGATCGCGTCGAGATCTTCCTCGCTCTCGGCCCCGGGAGCGTTCTCCGAGCGCTCGGGCGCGCTCCAGCCGGAGCCCATGCCCCCCGTCATCGCCTTGAGGAAGGCCTCCTGCTGGGCCTTCATGGCCTCGAACCCCGGCATCTTGGCGATAGGGTTCATCGCGGTCATGTTCTCGACCATCTTGGATTGCTGCTCGCGCAGCATTTCGAAGCTGGACGCGAGGAACTGCGGCACGATCGAAGAGGCCTGGGTCGTGTAGCTGCGTACGAGATCGTTCAGCACGCCCACGGGCAGCATGTTCTCGCCGCGGCTTTCATGCTCGGCGATGATCTGGAGCAGATACTGCCGGGTAAGGTCGTCGCCGCTCTTGAGATCGACGATCTGCACCTCGCGCCCGTCGCGGATGAACCCCGCGATATCATCAAGCGTGACGTAGTCGCTGGTCTCGGTGTTGTAGAGGCGGCGGCTGGCGTACCGCTTGATCAGCAGGGGTTTTGCGTCATCGGCCAAGGCACGGTCCTCCCGAGGTCCTGCGGCGGTGCAGAAAAGCCTACGCCGGCAACCGCAAAAAGGAAAGGGCGGGCTTTGCGGGCCCGCCCAGTCTGGCGCGTCGGCAGGGAGGGGCCGACGCGCGCTGTTCTTGCGGTGCCTTACTTGGCGGCGGCGGTAGCCTTCTTCGCCGCGGTGGTCACCTCGCTGGTGGCCTTCTTCATCGCGGCGGTGGCGTCTTCCGTCATGTCCTTGCCGGCCGCGAGCATCAGCTCGACCGTTTCCATCTGGACCTTCTTGGCCACCTCGGCGAAGGCGGCCATGTGCTCGGCGGCCATCTCGGCGTAGGACGAGGCGAAATCGGTCATCGCCTTCGTGTAGTCGGCCGGCTCGGCCTTCGCCTTCGTCATGTCGGTCATCTTCGCGATGGTGTCCTTCGTCCACTTCGAGGAGATCTCGGTGGACTTCTCGGCAGCCTCGAGCGCCACGGCGGACATCTTCTCGCCCATGGTCGCCGAGGTCTTGAACGCGTCTTCCATCGCCGTCATGTCGACCGGGAACGCGCCCATCATGTCCTTGAGCATCGCGGAGTAATCTTGGGTCTTCGCCATTGGAGCAATCCTTCCTGGTTTTTTCAGGCCGCTCACGGGACCGCCCCGTGCTTCAGCGTCTGGCAGGAAGATAGATGCTGCGCCGCAGCATTTCAAGTAGAAATTCTGCATCGCAGCATTTTTCGGCAGGACAGGCGTTCCGGCGCGCTGCCCAGCCACCGCGAGTGCCGCAGGTCAGCTGCCGGGATCGGCGGAAACGTAGCTCCCGGGCGCCTCGGCAAGCGGGGGATGCGCGGCGTCGCCCGGGCTGCGCGCGGGCACCATCTTGCCTGAACGGGTCTTCAGCCAATCGATCCAGAGCGGCCACCACGAACCGTCGTGGCGCTCGGCCCCTGCACGCCAGGTATCGGGGTCTGCCGCGATATCGGGATTGGTGTGATAGCCGTACTTGCGTTTCGAGGGCGGGTTCACGATCCCGGCAATGTGGCCGCTTTCCGAAAGGATGAACGTCTTCGAGCGACTGCCCATGGCTTGCACGCCGAGATAGCTCTGCTTCCACGCGGCGATGTGGTCGGTCTCGCAGGCGACAGCGCAGAGCGGCACCTTAACGTCCGAAAGCCGCAGCCGTTCGCCCAGGATCTCGAAGCCGTCGCGCGCGAAACTGTCGCGCTGGCAAAGACCGCGCAGGTACTGAACCGCCATCTTCGCCGGCAGGTTCGTGCCATCCCCGTTCCAGTAGAGCAGGTCGAAGGCGGGGGGCGTTTCTCCCATCATGTAACTCTTGATCGCCGGCCCGTAGATGAGATCGTTCGACCGCAGAAAGCTGAAGGTGCGGGCCATGAAGAAGGAATCGAGATACCCCTTCGCCTCGACCTCGCGCTCGATCCCGTCGACGAAATCGTCGTTGAGAAAGACCGACATCTCCCCCTGGTCGGAGAAATCCGTGAGCGTGGTGAAGAAGGTTGCCGAGCGGACCGACTTGTCGCCGCGCTTTTCCATCAGCGCCAGCGTGAGCGCGAGGGTCGTGCCGGCGATGCAGTAGCCGACCACGTTGATCTTCGGCACCGAGCAGATCGCCTTGACCTCTCGCATCGCCGCAAGGAAGCCCTCCTCGATGTAGTCCTCCATGCCCACGTCGCGGTAGCCGGCATCGGGGTTCACCCAGCTCACCACGAAGAGCGTGTACCCCTGATCGACGATCCACTTGATGAGACTGTTCGCGGGCTTCAGATCGAGAATGTAGAACTTGTTGATCCATGGCGGGAAGATCACGAGCGGCGTCTCGCGCACCGTCTCCGTGGTCGGGCTGTACTGGATCAGCTCCAGCATCTTGTTGCGGAACACCACCTTGCCCGGGGTGGTCGCGATGTTCTCGCCGAGCCGGAAGGCATCGCGGTCGGCCAGCGTCACCAGGAGATCGCCGTCGTTGGCCTCGAGATCGGCCACGAGGTTTTCCAGCCCGCGCACGAGGCTCTCGCCTTCCGTTTCCACGGCTCTGGCCAGCGCTTCGGGGTTGGTGCCGAGGAAATTCGTCGGCGCGAACATGTCCACGATCTGGCGCGAGAAATACTCGAGGCGCCGTTTCTCGCGCTCGTCCAGTCCGTCGATGGCCTTCACCGCCTGCTCCACCGCCTCGGCGTTGAGCAGGTACTGCTGCTTGAGGAAATTGAAGTAGGGGTGCGTCTGCCAGAGCGGATCGGAGAATCGCCGGTCGGTGGGCGTAGGGTCGGGCGGAGGAGCGAGCTTGCCCGAGGCAAGCGCCTCCTGCGCCGCCATGTAGTGCTTGAGCGACTTGCCCCAGTAGGAAATCTGGTGCTCGAGAATCCGCGAGGGGTTCTGCATCATCTCGGCGACATAGGCGGTAGCCGCACGCATGAAGAGATCATGGCCGGGCCCGTGCAGTGCCGGGTTGCCCTTCTGCTTCTTCTGGGAAAGGGCGGCCATGAGCCGCTGCGTAAGTTCCTCGACGCGCGCGAGGTTCTCCGTCAGCTTCTCGGAAGCGGCGGGCGCGACAGTATCGTTCGTTGTCAAGCGTCAGCTCCCCCCGTAGGTTGCCCCACACTAACGTCGCCTCCGCGGGAGGGCAAAGCGACGATTTGAAACGGCTCCGCCCGCGAAAGGGAACTGCAGACATGCGCTACATGCTCACCTACGACCTGATGGAGTCGGCGCGCAACACCAATCAATGGCTCGGCGCATCGGCACAGGCCATGGCCTCCTACCCGGCCTTCGCGCTGTGGCCCAACCCGACCATGCGCTGGATGGCCGCCTGGGGCGAAGTGACCGAACGCACCTTCGCCCGCATGACCGCCAAGCCCGACTGGGGCATCCACTCGATCACGAGCGAAGACGGGCGCGACCACCTCGTGAACGTCGAGAGGGTGGTCGAGCGCCCGTTCGGGGATCTCGTGCACTTCACCGTTCAGGGGCGCCGCGCCCGCGCGCGCCGGGTGCTTCTGGTCGCCCCCATGTCGGGGCACTACGCGACCCTGTTGCGCTCCACCGTCCGCAGCCTGCTGCCCGACTGCGAGGTCTACGTTACCGATTGGCACAACGCGCGCGACATCCCGGTGAGCGCCGGGAAATTCGATATCGAGGACTACACGCTCTACGTCCGTGACTTCATGAAACACCTCGGCGCCGATCTGCACGTGATCGCGATCTGCCAGCCGGCGCCGCTGGTGCTGGCGGCCACCGCCTATCTCGCCGAGCTCGACCCCGATGCCCAGCCGCGCACTCTCACCCTGATCGGCGGCCCGATCGACCCCGATGCAAATGCCACCGACGTCACCGATTTCGGCCGCCGCGTCACCATGGGGCAGCTCGAGGAAACCATGATCCAGCGGGTGGGCTTCAAGTATCCGGGCGTTGGCCGGATGGTCTACCCCGGCCTTCTGCAGCTGGCCTCGTTCGTTTCGATGAACGCCGAGCGGCACGGCTCGGCGTTCTTCAACCAGATCCTGCGCGTCGCCAAGGGCGAAGCCTCCGATCACGATGCCCACAACCGCTTCTACGACGAGTACCTGGCCGTGATGGACATGACGGCGGAGTTCTACCTCAGCACCGTCGAGCGGATCTTCAAGAGACGCGAGGTGGCCCGGAACGCCTTCGTCGTCGATGGGCACAAGGTGGACCTCGGCGCGATCACCCGCGTGGCCGTCAAGACGGTGGAGGGCGCGGAGGACGACATCTCCGCCCCCGGGCAGTGCGTGGCCGCGCTGGACCTCTGCACCGGACTGCCCGCCGGGAAAAAGGCAAGCCACCTCGAGCCGGGCGCGGGACACTACGGGATCTTCGCCGGCAAGAGCTGGCGCAACAACATCCGCCCGCTGGTGCTCGCCTTCATCGACGCCAACGCGAAGCCCCCTGCGAAGGCCGCCAACCGCAACTCGGCTGCCTGAGCCCGCGCGAGCGTACAACTAGCGGTGCAGCCAGTCGGACAGCGCGTCTCCGGTTTCGTCGGGGTTTTCGAGCGTTGGCAGGTGACCCGCATTCTCGATCACGACAAGCCCCGCCGCGGGCATCAGCTCGGCCATCACCTCGTGGCGCTGGATCGGACAGAGGCTGTCGTGCTCTCCGCACAGGACCAGCGCGGGAACCCGCGTTCGCGCCAGGGTGGCCTGCTGGTCGCGCCGCCGCTGGAGGGCCCGCGACTGGCGCAGGAACACGTCCGGGCCCAGCGAAAGAGCCATCTCCATCATCGTCCGCAGCACGCCGGGGCGCCCCGGGCCCGGTGCAAGGTAGGCGGGCTTCATTTCCTCGCCCATGACTTCTTCGAGCTTGCCGGCCTTGACCCGCGCCATCTGCGGTTCGCGGGCGGCGGCCATCTCGGGGGTTTCGGCCAACGGGTTGGTATCCATCAGCGCAACCCGGCTCACGCGATCCGGCGCGCGGCGCAGAACCTCCATGGCCACGATCCCCCCCAACCCGTGCCCGGCGAGTGCGAAGCGCTGGGGCGCCGAGGTCAGAAGATCCGATGCCATTTCCTCGATCCGGTTGTGCTGCGCGACGCAGGCGACATGCACCGCCCGCTCCGCCGAGAACCGCGCGACCTGCGGCGCGAAAAGCCGGGCATCGCACATGGTGCCTGGCACGAAGACCAGTGGCTCGCTCACGGCGCCCTCCCCCCCGCTGCTTGGCCCCGGGCGGCATCGATGGTCCGTGTGCCTTGCAGCCGCGCGCAGCGGCGATCCACCAGACCTTGGTTGCGTTGCAGGCCGCACAGCGCGGTTCTCATGGGCGCACTCCCCCCGTCATTCTTCCCGATCGGTCATTCCTCCCAGTATCGGGCGAGGAAATCCAGCCAGTTGCGGTTGCAGATCCGCTCGATCAGCGCCGCGCAATGACCGCGTTCGGCGAGCATTCGCCGGAAGATACCAAGGTCGGCGACCGAACCGAGACCCTCGGGCATCGGCGCGCCGTCGAAATCCGATCCCAGGCCGACGCATGTCTCGCCGGCCAAGGCGATCATGTGTTCGAGATGGTCCATCGCGGCATCGAGTGCTCCCGCGGCGTTGGCCCGGCCATCGGGATTGAGAAACATCGTGCCGAGGTTGAGCCCCACCATGCCGCCGGTTTCTCCGATCGCGCGCAGCTGGGCATCGGTGAGGTTGCGCGCCCCCGGAGAAATGGCGTGGGCGTTCGAGTGCGTGGCCACCAGGGGCAGGCCCATTCCGGCGATTTGCTCGAAACCGGCCATGTTCAGATGGCTCGTGTCGACGACGACGCGCAGCTCCCGGCAGCGCGCGACAAGCCGTTCGCCCGCTTCCGTGAGCCCGGGGCCGATGTCGGCGTCGGACGGGTAGCGAAACGGCACGCCGTGGCCGAAGATCGTGGGCCGGGACCAGACCGGACCAAGCGAACGCAGGCCCGCCGCATGGAGCAGCTCCAACTCCGCGAGATCGGGGCCGATCGCCTCCGCGCCCTCCAAGTGCAGCACTGCCGCCATCACGCCCGCGGCCATGGCCGCATCGATCTCCGCGCGGCTGCGGCAGATCTTCAGCGCGCCTGCCCTGTCCAGCGCCGCGGCGATGCCAGCCTGCCCCGCGATCATCCGCAACGCGGCTTCCTGCGGCAACTCGGGCGGCAGCGGATAGTCGTAGGGCGGCACGAAACCGGGCATTCGGAACGGCCCCTCCGGAGGCGGGAACATCGCGAAGAAACCTCCCGCAAAGCCGCCCTCTGCTGCGCGGGCAAGATCGACATGGCCCTTTTCGGTGGCCGCGAACGCCGCGGGGGCCCCGGCCGCGCCCCCCATCCAAAGGCGCAGCAGGCAATCGTTGTGGCCATCGAATATCGGCGGCGTGGGGTTCATGGCGCATTCCTTCGTGTCGCCGCACCTCGGGGCACTCCGGCAGCCGGCTGGCAAGACTACGGCGAGAAAGGACTCATTGTGCAAGCCGTTTCGAACCCGGGCAACGGGATGGCCGGAACGCGGTGCAGTGTGCCCTGCCGCGCGCCCCTCACCGTGCACCGGCCGGCACCCGGCGGCGATCGCGATGTCATGCCCGGCAGGCGCCCGCTCCCGCCGCCGGCGCTCAAGCCCGTCGGGGGGGCACGCGCGCCGAGCCGCGCACGATCAGTTCGCCCTCGATGGCGATCCTCTGCGGCGGCTGCCCGGGGTTCTCGATGCGGCCCAGCAAGACCTCCACGGCGCACTCCACCATGCGACCGGAGGGCTGGCGTACGGTCGTGAGCCCGTATGCCGGCCAGGCCGCCATCGGAACGTCGTCGTAGCCCACGACCGATACGTCGCCCGGCACTCGCAGGCCCATGTCGTGGCGCAGCCGGTCGAGCACCGCGAAGGCCATGTGGTCGTTGCCCACGAAGATCGCATCGGGCGCCACCGTCTCGAGCAGGCGCTCGGCGGCATCGGCCGCGGCGTCGCGCCGGTAGTTCCCGGCCTCCACCCCGAGCAGATCGCAGCCCGCCTCATCGAGGCCCGCGCGGAAGCCCGCAAGCCGGTCCCGCCCGGTGGAGGCGCCGAGCCAGCCCGCGACATGGGCGATCCGCCGGTGCCCTCCGGCAGCGAGGAAGGCCGCAACCCGCGCAGCACCGGAGAAATTGTCTGAGGTGACCTCGCTGAAGCGCGCATCGTTCTGCCCGCGGTTGAAGAGCACCACCGGAATGCCAGCGGCCTCGCAGCGCGCGGCAAGATCGTCCGACATGCTCACCGAGGCGAGCACGATGCCGTCGACCTGGTAGTCGAGCAGCTCCTCGATCACCGCCTCGGTACCCGCCCCGGCATCCGCCGCGAGAAAGACGAGGATATGGTAGCCGCGCGCCTGCAGCGCCTCGGAGAAGCGTGCGAGGGCATCCGGGTAGAACTGGTTGTCGAGATGGGCGACGACGAGCCCCACGATCCGCGAGCGGCCGGTGATGAGCGAGCGCGCAAGCACGTTGGGGCGGTATCCGAGCTCCGCCGCCGCCGCACGGACCCTGGCAATGGTGGCCTTCGAGGCCGAGGCACCGGAAAACACCCGGCTCACCGCGGACTGGCTCACCCCCGCGCGCCGAGCGACGTCCTGGGAGGTGACGCGCGGCTTCACCCGGCCGTCCAGCCACCGTCGACGAGGAGCGACGTGCCGGTGATCATCGCCGCGGCGTCGGAGGCGAGAAAGACGACGGCGCCCATGACGTCTTCCACCTCGCCCAGCCGGCCCAGCCTGATCTTCCCCTCGATCCAGGCCCGCTTTTCCGGGTCTTGCAGCGTCGGCTCGGTCAGCGGGGTGCGGATGAACGTCGGGCAGACGGTGTTGACGCGAATCCCCATGGCGCCCCACTCGATCGCCATGGCCCTCGTCATGCCCTCCACGCCGTGCTTGGTCGCGCAGTAGACGGCGCGGTCGGGCCCGCCCACGTGACCCATCTGGCTCGAGACCTGGATGATCGCGCCGCCCCCGAGGCCGGCCATGCCCCGCGCCGCCTCGCGCGCCAGGAAATAGGCCGCCCGAAGGTTCACCGCAGCCACCGCATCGAAATCCTCCGAGCGGGTCTCGAGCGCGGGCCCGTGCCGGGCGATTCCCGCGGAGTTGCACAGGATGTCGAAGGGCGGGTGTTCGGCGAAGAAGCCGCCCAGGGCATCGAGATCGGTCACGTCGAGAGGGGCGGCGCGCGCCGAACGTCCCGCCGTCACGAGTGAAGCCGCCGCCGCCTCGAGCGGCTCCGGCGAGCGGGCTGCGAGCGTGACATCGGCGCCGGCCTCGGCCAGGGCCGCGGCGCAGGCAAGACCGATGCCCCCGGAGGCGCCGGTCACGAGGGCGCGACGGCCGTCGAGCCGGAACGACGGTGTACTCGGAAGGCTCACGGCGCAACGCCCTGCCCCGGGCGCGGGCCCGCCGCGTGCGAGGCGCACCGCACCGACCGGCGGCGAACCCGGCCGCACGCACCGCCCGCACGCTTCGCACCCGGCATGGCATGGCAGGGCAAATCGGCGCCGGTCTCTCCCCGTCCACTCCACCGGGGCCGGCGCCCCGCGGGGCACGGCCCGCGCCCGGGCCGCGCCCGGGACGTCCGCATGCCGTACGTGCCCGGCGCCGCACCCTCCGAGGCGGCTCCCCCCTTCATCTTGGCAAGAAATACTCCCGCCGGAGGCGGTCCCGCCGCGGGCATCCTATTCCCCCGCCTTGCGGTTGGGCGCGGCCGCGCCGTAGGGGACATTTGCACCGCCGTAGCGTCGCACGCGGAGGTTGCACTGTTCGGCGTGGCCCACGAATCCTTCCAGCATGCACAGTCGCGAGCCGTAGGCGCCCACGAGGGCCGCCGCCTCGTCGGTGAGCACCCTCTGATAGCTGTGTGTCTTGAGAAACTTGCCGACCCAGAGCCCGCCGGTGTAGCGGCCGGCGCGCCGGGTCGGAAGGGTGTGGTTGGTGCCGATCACCTTGTCGCCGTTGGCAACGTTCGTGCGGGGCCCGAGGAACAGGGCCCCGTAGGCAGTCATGTTCGCAAGATACCAGTCGTCGCGGTCGGTCATCACCTGCACGTGCTCGCTGGCCAGCTCCTCCGAAACCCTCAGCATCTCGTCGTGGTCCGCGCAGAGGATGATCTCGCCGTAGTCGCGCCAGCTTGCACGCGCGGTTTCGGCGGTGGGCAGGATCTCGAGAAGGCGGTCGATCTCCGCCATGGTCTCCTGTGCGAGGCGACGCGAGGTCGTGATCAGCACCGCGGGGGAGTTGTAGCCGTGCTCGGCCTGGCCCAGAAGGTCCGTCGCCACCAGCTCGCTGTCCACAGTGTCGTCGGCGATCACGCAGGTCTCGGTGGGCCCGGCCAGAAGATCGATGCCCACGCGCCCGAAAAGCTGCCGCTTGGCCTCGGCCACATAGGCGTTACCGGGCCCCACAAGCATGTCCACCGGAGCGAGGGTCTCGGTGCCCAGCGCCATGGCGCCGATGGCCTGCACGCCGCCCAGCACCAGGATCTCGTCGGCCCCGCCCTCGTGCATCGCCGCGACGATGGCCGGGTGCGGCGCTCCGTCCACGGGCGGCGCCGAGGCCACGATGCGCCTGACGCCGGCAACCTTCGCCGTCAGCACGCTCATGTGGGCCGACGCCACCATGGGAAACTTTCCGCCGGGCACGTAGCAGCCCACCGAATTCACCGGGATGTTGCGGTGCCCGAGGATCACCCCGGGCAGCGTCTCGACCTCCACATCCTGCATCGACGCCTTCTGCACCTCGGCGAAGCGGCGGATCTGCTCCTGCGCGAAGCGGATGTCGGCCATGTCGCGGTCCGAGACCTTCTGCATCGCCGCGGTGATCTCGGAGGGCGTCAGCCGGAACGCGGGCGGCGCAAAGCCGTCATATCTCGCGCTGAGCTCGCGCACGGCCGCATCGCCTCGTGCGGCGATGTCGGCGAGGATCGACTCGACCGTGGCGCGGACGCCGGCATTGTCCGCCTCGCGCTCGGATGGCGGTTTGCCGCGCTTGAGATACTCGGCCATGGTCGCTCCCCCTCCCGCCTGTCCACTTCGGCGTCCCCAGCACGGTCTCACGGAAAATGCATACGGATGCAAGGGGCGCGCGGGGCCATTGCGCTCAGAGTGAGCGGAACCATTCGAGGATCGCCGTGACCACCGGCGCGGTCAGCGCCGGCGAGAGGATGTCGCCGGCCAGCACATGGGCGTTGGCATCCACCCCCGGCCCCGGTGCGAGGGCGAGGCCGGCCGCCGGTGCGCCCCAGCGCGCCATGACGTCACGCGTGGCACCGGCACGGACGACGCGATCGGCATCGGAAAAGATGAAGAATGCCGGCACCCGGGCGGCCTCGAAGCCGGCGCGACGCGCTGCCGCCACCGTTTCGGCCATGGGGAGGACCGCGGCGAAGGGGTATCGCTCCGTCCAGTAGGTCGCCTGCGCCGGGCTCACGGGCGTGAAGCCAAGCTCCGGACCGGCGATCCACGGCCCCCACCACGCGACGCCCGGAAGATCGAGCAGGCCGGCGCCGCGCCGCGCGACCTCGAAGTTCGGCGAGACGAGAACAAGCCCCTCGACCCCCTCGGCAAGGGCATCGTCGAGCAATGCCAGTGCCGCGAGCGTTGCGCCGGTCGATGTGGCCAGCACCAGCGTGCCCTCGCCCACCGCCCGCGCGACGGCGAGGGCCTCGGCGACATCGGCCAGCCAGGCATCCAGACTCGCCTCCGCCATTGCGGGGCCGGTGCGCCCGTGGCCGCGCAGCCGCGTGAATACGATATTCGCGCCCAGCCCGGCTGCCACGAGGTCCGGAACCGGCCGCAACTCCTCCGAACTGCCCGAGAAGCCGTGGATGTAGACCACGGCCGTGGCAGTGCGGGTACCGGCTGCGCCGTGCCAGACGATACGCTTTTCCGTGCCCGGAACGAGATCTTCGAAGGCTGCCTCGCGGGCTGCAAGGTACTCCGCCGGGTCGTCTTCCGGCACGGCGGGTGGGAGCCGAAGCGCAGGCGAAGCCGGACGGTTCGCGGCAATCACCGCCAACACGAGCAGGAGCGCGACGCTCCCCGCGATTGCCGCCCGCGCAGCGCTCCGCCTCGCAAGACGCAGTCCAACGCTCCGCGGCGCGTGCCTCCGCACCGGTCTCGCCTACCCTGTCAACGGGTGGCCGTCGCCGGCGCCCTCCCCCGCCGCGGCGGCGCGAGCGGCATCGGATACATCCTCCACCGCCTCCGCGATCAGTACGAGGCAGCCGGGGCTGGAAAAGCGATGGTCGGCGCCCTTCACGAGCGTCAGGCGCAGGTCCGGGCCTTCGGCATGGTCGAGGAGCCGCAGGGCGACCGAAGTCGCCACGTCGCGGTCGGCGGTGCCCTGCAGGAAGCGCACGGGGAACGGAAGGGCGAGCGGAGCGCGGAGCACCAGGTGGCTGCGCCCGTCCTCGATCAGGCGGCGCGAGACGTGGTAGGGCGCGCCGTAGTCCGACGGCAGCAGGACATGGCCCTCCGCCGCGAGCGCCCGGCGCTGCGCCTCGGTGAACCCGGTCCACATGCTGTCCTCGGTGAAGTCGGGCGCGGCGGCGACGGTGACGAGCCCCGCCACCGGGACCGCCCCGGATCGGGCGAGGAGGAGGGCGATCCAGCCGCCCAGGGAGGAGCCGACAAGGATCTGCGGCCCCGCGGTGAGGGCGCCCAGCGCCGCGGCGGCGTCTTCAGCCCAGTCGCCCACCGCGCCGTCCTCGAAACGGCCCGAGGACTCGCCATGGCCGGAGTAGTCGAACCGCAGGAAGGCACGTCCGGTCCGGCGTGCCCAATCCTCCAGGAACACCGCCTTGGTGCCGCCCATGTCGGAGCGCAGCCCGCCCAGAAAGACCACGCCCGGCCCCGTGCCCGGCGCCGTCGCGGGCGTGGCATGGTAAGCGATGCGGCGCCCCTGGGGCGTGTCGAGATACTGCGCGGTCACTGCGGCCTCCGGCTCTGCCCCACTCAAACCAAGCGCGCCCGGCCTTGGCAAGGCCGCTCGCCGAGGGCCGCCGCGGGGGCCCGCTGCGCGCCGCACCGGCGCGCCCGCCCGACCGTGCCGTCACGCCGGATGAGTATTTGAGCCAAGATGAGAATGGGCGCGTTGACAAGCCCGCCGTGCTCGCCCATCACCGGCGCCGACCCGCAACCGGGCGTTCCGTAGGCGCCAGACCGACGAGGAGGACCGGCAAATGGCCGACATTACCCTCACCCTTCCCGATGGATCGCACCGTGGCTACCCGGCGGGGGTGACCCCGGCGGATGTCGCGGCCGATATCTCCACCTCGCTCGCCAGGAAGGCGATCTCGGCAACCGTGGACGGGCGGCACTGGGACCTTCAGTGGCCCATCGAGGCAGACGCCTCGCTGGCGATCCACACGATGAAGGACGAGGCGCAGGCGCTCGAGCTGATCCGCCACGACCTCGCCCACATCATGGCGCGCGCCGTGCAGGAGATCTGGCCCGACGTCCGCGTGACGATCGGCCCCGTCATCGAGAACGGCTGGTATTACGACTTCGACCGCACCGAGCCTTTCACCCCGGAGGATCTCGGCGCCATCGAGGCCAGGATGCGCGAGATCATCAACCGTCGCGATCCGGTGACCACGGAAATCTGGGACCGCGAACGCGCGATCCGCTTCTACGAGGCGAACGGCGAGCCCTACAAGGTGGAGCTGATCGAGGCGATCCCGGGCAGCGAGCCGATCCGGATGTACTGGCACGGCCACTGGCAGGATCTGTGCCGCGGCCCCCATCTGCAGCACACCGGCCAGGTGCCGGCCGACGCCTTCAAGCTGATGAGCGTCGCCGGCGCCTACTGGCGCGGCGATTCCAGCCGTCCGATGCTGCAGCGCATCTACGGCGTGGGTTTCCAGAACCGCCAGCAGCTCAAGGATTACCTGACCTTCCTCGAGGAGGCCGAGAAACGCGACCACCGCCGGCTCGGCCGGGAAATGGAACTGTTCCATTTCCAGGAGGAGGCGCCGGGCATGGTGTTCTGGCACCCGAACGGCTGGACTGTCTACCGCGTTCTCGAGGACTACATGCGCCGCAAGCTCACGCGCGCCGGCTACCAGGAGATCAGGACCCCGCAGGTCGTGGACCGCAAGCTCTGGGAGGCGTCCGGGCACTGGGACAAGTACCGCGAGAACATGTTCATCACCGAGATCGACGAGGAACACGCGAACGAGAAACGGCGGCGTCTGCTGCGCGGCGACGAGGACATCGATGTGCAGGAGCCCGACGAGAAATACTCCGGCCTGACCGACCAGGAAGTGGAGTTCTGGGTGCGCGAGTTGGGTGTGGAAGGGGACG
>CAYXOX010000041.1:0-21180 GCA_964466745.1 uncultured Rhodobacterales bacterium | reverse complement strand
TCACAGGTAAGAGTGTCTTTCATGTTTGAAACAGCCTGGGCCAACGTCCGGGCCTGCGAGGGAGGACCTGGCCTTGAAGCTCATCGACACCCATCAGCACCTGATCTACCGCGCGCGCTTCGGCTACGGCTGGACTGCCGGCGTGCCGGCGCTTGCGGAGGGCGATTACACCGTCGAGGACTACGATGCGCTGGCGGGCCCGGAGGTCGCCGGAACGATCTTCATGGAATGCGCGGTGGACGAGGCCGACTACCGCGGCGAGGCCCGGTTCGTCGCCACGCTCGTGGGCCGCGGCCGGATGCTCGGCCAGATCGCGTCCTGCCGGCCGGAGGCGGACGGGCTCGGCGCCTGGCTGGACGAATGCGCCGGCCTCGGGGTCGTCGGCCTGCGGCGGGTGCTGCACACCGAGCCGGACGCGCTCTCGCAGGGGGCGCTTTTCCGCGAGGGTATCCGCGAGATCGGCCGGCGCGGCCTCGTCTTCGACATGTGTTTCACCTCGGCGCAGCTTCCGCTCGCGCTGGAGCTCGCCGATGCGGCGGAGGGCACGGCGCTGGTGCTCGATCACTGCGGCGTGCCCGATATCGCCGGCGGCGGCCTCGACCCCTGGCGGGCGCACATCTCGGCGCTGGCCGAAAGGCCACACGTGACCTGCAAGCTTTCCGGGCTGACCGCGTACTGCGCGCCGGGCCAGGCCGATCTCGCCGCGGTAAGCCCCTATGCCGCCCATGTGCTCGACGCCTTCGGCGCCGACCGCGTGCTCTGGGGCGGCGACTGGCCGGTCGTGGATCTCGGGGCCGGACTGCCCGACTGGATCGCGATGACGGGGGAGATCCTCGCGGGCTTGTCCGAGGCCGAGGGGGCTGCGGTCGCCCACGGCACCGCGACGCGGGTCTACGGGGTCGGCTTGCCGGCCTAGGGTGCCCGGTGCCGCCTTGCGCGGCACGGGAGCCGTTCGCCCCGATGCGGGCGTCTGACCGGCCCGGGCCGCGGGTCCGCGCCGGGCGGGCGCATCCGGGCCACCCTTCCGGGCCGCCCGCGTTGCGATACCGCCAGGATGGTGCCGGGCCGGGGGCATCCACCTGCCGGACCACGTGCGGCCCCGTGCCGCACCCGCGCCGTGGGCCGGAAGCGCCGGCGCGGCGCGTGCGTTAGCGTGCCAGCAGGGCCTCGATCTCCCCGGAGGTCGGCGGCGCGCAGCCGCGGCGCTCGCAATTGAGCGCGGCGGCGGCGCAGGCATGGGCCAGCAGGCTGCCGAGATCGTCCCGCGTCAGGGCCGCCAGCGCCGCCCGGTCCTTCAGCCCCTGCTCGGAGATCCGGGCCAGCATCGCCCCCATGAGCGTGTCGCCGGCGCCGACGGTATCGACCACCTCCGCCGGAGGCGAGAGCGCCGATACGTGCACCTGCCGCGTGAAGGCCTCGGCACCGCCGGGGCCATGGGTGACGACGACCAGCGCCGCCCCGCGCGCCAGCCGCGCCTCGGCGAAGTCGCGCGCGGACTGGCCCGGCGCGATGGCCGCGATGTCTTCGTCGCTGACCCGGACGATCGCCGCCGCATCGCACAACCGGTCGATCCGGGCGCGCCAGCCGGCCATGTCGCGAACCATGCCGGGGCGCGCGTTGGGATCGATCGCGAGCATCAGGCGGGGCGCCAGCGCGAGCGCGAACCCGGCGATGCCTTCGGCGCCGGGCAGGTCGATCAGCGAGATCGAGCCCACGTCGAGGATGTCGCCCGGGCGCGGCTCGATGCTGCGCGGGTCTGGCGCCATGTTGGCGACGGCCGAGCCGGTGTTGAAGAAGGCATAGCGCGGGTCGCCGCCGGACAGGTCGACGAAGGCCAGCGTGGTGGGCAGATCGCTGCGCGGCGCGAGCGCGGTATCGACCCCGTGCTCCCCGAGATGCGCGGCCAGCATATCGCCGAAGAAATCGGTCGAGATCGCGCCGACGAAATGGCTGGCGCCGCCCGCCCGTGCGGCGGCCTTCGCGGCGTTGTAGGGCGAGCCCCCCGGCTTGGGCTCGTAGGCGGCGGCCCCGCCGGGCCCGGTCACCGGCACGAAATCGATGAGGGCCTCGCCGCAGAAGAAGAGTCTGGACATCCTGCCCGCCCCCTCAGATCGCGTTGGCCAGCGCGGCGGTCATGATCTCGTGGCTCGCCGCCGTCTCCTCGGGCGTGGCGCAATGGAACGGCTGCGCCATGCCCTCGCGGGTGTTGGCCAGTTCGTCCACGTAGGCGCACCACATCTGCTGGAAGCTGTCGGGAAAGCCGAATTCGAAGATCCCCCCCGTCACCGTCGGATAGGCCGACGCATAGCCGAGATCGATCCGCTGCCAGGCCTGGGGCTTGCCCGGCGCGTAGTCCATCACCTCGAGCGTCTTGGGATACTTGGTGGAGAAGGCCATGGACTTCGCCGTGCCCTCGATCCGGATGAACCAGGTGTTGGTTTCGCCCGGGGCGATGCGTTTCGTCTCCATCGTGATGGGGAAGGGCCGGCCATGGCCCTCGACCATGCCGTGGATGGCGGCGTTGTCCCATGTCTCGCACGCGGCGCGCCCGCCCTTGCCGTCGGGGCGCTCGGTCATGATCTTCGTCAGCTGCGCCGCCACGCGCCGCGGCTTCCAGCCGAACCGCAGCGGGATGTGCATGACGTGCAGCCCGAGGTCGCCCATGCAGCCGTAGGCGCCGTTCACGTCCACCATGCGCTTCCAGTTGATGGGCTTGCCCGGATCGAGATCCGAGGCGTGGTGGAACCCGGCATGCACGCCGATGATCTGCCCGAAGCTGCCGGCCGCGATCTCGCGCGAGATCGCCAGCGCGCCGGGAAAGAACGGGAACTCGGAGCTCGATCGCACCAGCAGGCCGGGCGCGGCCGCGATGCAGGCCATGATCCGGTCGTTGGCGGCCTTGTCGATCCCGAAGGGCTTTTCGCCCATCAGGTGCTTGCCGGCGCGGATCACGTCGCAGTAGATGTCGGCGTGAAGGTTGTGCGGGACGGCGCAATAGATCGCGTCGATGTCCTCCGATGCCAGCAGGTCGCGATAGTCCCCGGTCGAGATGGCGCAGCCCGGGATATTGGTGGTGAACCATTCGCGCGCGGCGGGGTTCACGTCGCAGATGCCCACGATCTCGGGCCGAGCGTCGCGGAAATCGAGGTGCAGCCAGCGTGCGGCGGTCGAGGCGAACTCCTTGCCCATCAGCCCGCCGCCGATGACGCCGAAGCGGATCCTGCGCATCGCTCAGCCCTCCAGGATCTTCAGCGCTTCGGATGGGCTCGCCCCCTCGTGCACGACCGCCATGAGCGCGCGGGTGATCGCGGCCGGCCGGTCATGCTGGATCACGTTGCGGCCGTACACGATGCCGCTGGCGCCCTGCGCCATCACCGCCTCGGTCCGTTCGAGGATCTCGGCGTCGGAGACGCGCCCGCCGCCGCGCACGAGCACGGGAATGCCGGAGGCGGCCTCGATCACCTTGTGATACTGCGAGATGTCGTCGGTCGGGTCGGCCTTGATCACGTCCGCGCCGAGCTCGACCGCCTGCCGCACGAGGGTGCGCACGAGGTCGAGATCGCCGTTGACCATGTAGCCGCCGGCCTTGGCGTTGTCCTGCATCACCAGCGGCTCGACCATCAGCGGCATGCCCGCGGCGTCGGCCGCGTTCTTCAGCCGGGCGACATTGGCCACGCACTGGCCATGCACCTCGGGCTGATCGGGCAGCAGCAGCAGGTTGACGCACAGGCAGGCCGCATCGAGCCGCACAGCCTGCCCGACGGCGTCTTCGATGATCTGCGAGTAGAGATGCCGGGGCAGGTCCCTGGCGTAGACGTTCGCGATGTCCGTGCGCAGCACGAGAGCCGGTTTGTCCTTGCCGGGGATCACCTGCAGGTGGCGTGCCATTCCGGGCGAGAGCTGCACGGCATCGGGCGCCGCCTCCACGACCGCGGCAACGGCCTTGCGCATGTCCTCTATCCCGGCGAGGAAGCCGGGTTCGTTGAAGAAGCCGTGGTCGATCGCGACGTCGAAGCACTTGCCGTCGGCGCCGAGGAAACGGTTGATCCGGTATTTGGTCATGGTTGGTCCTTGAATTGCCCGGTGGGTTTCGGATCAGGCGTGGCGGGAGGAGAGGGGACGGGCCTCGCGGGCGAGCCCTTCGATCCATCCGCGGTAGCGGGGGACGAGCCCCGTCAGGAACGCCGCCATGGCGGCGGCCTCGCCGGCGGGTGCGCCGGCGCGTTGCCAGGCCGGCCGCATCTCCTCGGGGTTTCGGCCCAGGACTTCGAGCCCGGCCAGCGCGGCTATCCCGTAACGGTGCGCGGAAATCCCCTGGCCCCGGGCGAGGCGGATCGTGCCGATCAGCCGGTCGTCCCAGCCGAGCTTGCGCTCCGCGTCGCGCCCGATCCGCTCGCAGCTGTCACGCAGCCAGGGGTTGGCCATGCGCTCCAGCAGATCGTCGACGTAGGCGGCATAGCCGGCGGGCGTGAACAGCGGGTCCGAACCGCCGTGGAGCCGGATCATCGCGGCGCCGGATTCCCCGAGGAACGCCTCGCGGAAGAACGAACGGATGGGCGCCAGGGCGAGCACCTCCGACATCCAGGCGATGCCGAGCACCTGCCCGGCATAGGCGAGCCCGGCATGGGTGGCATTGTGCCCGAAAAGCTTGGCGTGCTCGAACGGCAGAAGATCGTCCTTCTCGGTGAAGGTGGCGATGCCGCGCCCCGATGTGCGGGCTGGATCGACCCTCGAAACGAAGATGCGGTTGAAGGCTTCCACGAGGAAGGCGCGGTCGCCGACGGGAAGGGCCGGTGCCAGCCCGGCCGAGGCGATCTCGGAGGGCTCGGTGACGACGCGGCTCATCTTGCCGATCACGGTGTCGACCGTCTGGAAGGCGCCGCGGGCGGCACCATGGCTTGCTTCCGGCAGCGCCGACAGTATCGCCTCTTCCAGCAGCCGCGCCGCGTCGTTGTTGTTTTCCGAGGAGTAGATCAGCGCTTTGGGCCCGCGCCCGCGGGCCTTCTCGGCGATGGCGGCGGCAAGCAGCCGGTGCAGGCTGCCGGGCCCCTTCGTGGCATAGTCGCCGACCGAGGAGACCGCGACGGCGATCTCGTGGGCCGCCACGAGATCGGCGTGCAGTCGGCCGCGGTCTGCCTCGTCCGTCAGGCACCGCGCCTCGATGCCGCCGAGGGTCTCCACCCGCAGCCCGTCGCCCAGCGCGGTGTTTATCCGCACCTCGCCCGCGGCGGCGAGGGCGCGGGCAAGCTCCGGACGGCGCAGGGCGACGACGGTTCGCGCGAAGGTGCCCGAGGCCTTCGCCTCGCGCAGGTAGAGGCCCGCCTGGATCGCACCGAAGCCGATGCCGACGAAGACGCGCCCGCCGCTCATGCCGGAACTCCGGCAAGCCAGGCCGCCTCGTCCTCCGCGCTCCAGCCCTCCACGGTGAAGGCGTGTTCGACCTTGCGTGCGGGGTAGAGCACCGCCTTGCCTTCGAGCCGCTGCTCGCGCACGTCGTGGATCATCTCGATGGCGTGGTCGAGATCGCCGATCTTGGCGATATGCGGGCCCGCGTCGATCGAGCCCGCGGCCATCCATTCGAGCGTCTGCGCGATATCCCAGGCCGTGCCGCCCGAAGAGCCGGTGACGACGGTCTCGTCGTAGTGAATCCGGTTGGCATCGAAGCCCACCACCTCGTCGCCCTTGCGCAGGCCGGCAAAGAGGTTGGCCACGCCGCCGCGGGCGAGCAAGGGCATGGCGCCGGCGATCACCGCGGGATGCCCCACCGCGACCACCAGATCGTCCGCGCCGCGTCCGCCCGATGCGGCCGCAACCGCCTCGGCAAGATCCTCGGGCGCTGTGCAGACCAGCCGGCACCCGGCCCGGGCGGCGCGCTCCCCGAAGAGGGCCTCTGCTCTGGCGCGGCGCGCCTCGATCGGGTCGGAGGCGATCACGGTGCCGGGGCCCTGCGCGATGGCGACCTCCAGATGCATCCGGCCCATCGCGCCAAGCCCGACGACGACCGCGACGCCTCCGCGCTTGAGCCCCGGTTCGGCGTGGCGCGGCGACATGGGCCCGTCCTGCACGAGGTGCATGTGGTGGAACTGGCCCGACACGCAGCACGAGATCGGCTCGGCGATGGCCGCGTGGGCGTAGGGCATGGACGGGTCGGGGATCGGAACGAGGCATTCCGCCGCGAAGACCTCCTCGGGGACCAGCATGTATTCCGCCAGATGGCCGGGCAGCGTGTAGCCGCAGGCGACCTTGCGCACGCCCCGGCCCGCATCGCGGTAGCGTTCGCGATGGTTGACGGGCGCGGCATCCACCGCCGGCTGCACCACGTAGCGCGTGCCGGGGGCGAGATGCTCCATCCCGGCGCCTCCGGCAACGAGCGTGACCGCCCCTTCATCGCCGAGGATCACGGGAAAACGCGCGATGTCCCAGCCGTGGAAATAGGTGTGGTCGCCGCCCTGCGCGATGGTCTTGATGAGCGAGGCGCAGATGCCGGCCGCGTCCACCCGCACGAGCACCTGCCCGGGGCCGGGCCGCGGCACGGCAACCTCCTCTACGGCCAGGTTCTCGAACCCCTGCCCGCGAAGGACGAGCGCCTTCATGCGCTCCGGTATCGGTATCGGCGCAAGCGCCATCAATGGGCCTCCTGGCGCGCGGCGTACCGCGCGAAGACCGGCACGAGGAACAGGCTCGAGACGAGCGCCGCGAGGCCCAGCACGTAGAACGGCACGGCGGGCACGTAGCCGAAGGCGAAGGCGGCCGCGATCCCGACGGCGGCCGCGACGACGGCCACGAGGGTCGCCGTCCGGCCGATGTGCCAGATCGCGAACGCGGTGGCCACGAGGACGGCGAAGAGCAGCGCCGAGGGCACCGCCGTGGCCGCCATCTGGGCCTGGAACGCCTCGATCTCGGCAGGGCCAAGAAGGCGCGCGTTCTGCCCCGGCGCGAGCGTGCCGGCGGTTTCGCGCAGCAGGGTCATGGCGTTGTGTTCGCGCAGGCTGATC
This sequence comes from uncultured Rhodobacterales bacterium, assembly GCA_964466745.1. Classification (GTDB taxonomy): domain Bacteria; phylum Pseudomonadota; class Alphaproteobacteria; order Rhodobacterales; family Rhodobacteraceae; genus CAYXOX01. The sequence continues at coordinate 14,185 of CAYXOX010000041.1, read as the reverse complement.
GCCGCGGTCATCCAGAGGCTGGCCGGGGTCATCAGGGCGAGGAAGGCCATCAGCGCGGCCATCGCCGCAAGGAAGCGCCGCACGAGATCGGCATCCCGCGACTGGCGCACGATGTCGAGCGCCACCGCGATCAGGATGATGAGGCCGGTGACGACCATCTGCCAGAAGGTGTTGAGCTGCGCGAGTGTCAGCCCGTTGTTGATGAGCTTGAGCAGCACGACGCCCATGAAGGTGCCCCAGACGGAGCCGCGGCCGCCGAAGAGCGATGTGCCGCCGATCACCACCGCGGCGATGGCCTCGAGCTCCCACATCATGCCGTAGTCGGACTTGGCGTAAGGCGCGCGGCCGAGAAAAAGCATCGCGCCGAGCGCCGCCGACACCGAACACAGGATGTATGTCAGCGCGATGTAGCGGGTCGTCGGGATGCCTGCCTGGCGGGCGCCCGTCGGATTGGATCCGATCGCGTAGACGTACCGGCCGTACTTCGAGTTCGAAACGATGAGCGCGAGCAGGATGAAGAACAGGATGAAGATCACCATGCTCATCTGGAACGTGCGGAAGAAGGAGATCCAGTTGTCGTCCACGAACCTGCCGAGCGTTGCGGAGAAGCCCTGGAGCTCGCCGGCGTTGTAGGCGTCCCGCAGGGGCTGGAACGGGTTGAACCTGCCGAACGAGTTGAAGGTATCGGGCAGTTGCGGCGTCGCCTGGGCGCCCGTGGCAAGGTGCCCGGTGCCGCGCCAGATCGAGAGCCCGGCCAGGGTGACGATGAAGGCCGGCATCCCGAAATAGGCGATCATCGTGCCGTGGAACGCGCCGACCATTGCGCCGGCCGAAATGCCCATGGCGATGGCCAGGCCGGGCGATACCCCGAGGTAGCTGACGAGGTAGCCCGTGAGCGCCGCCGTCATGCCCATCACCGAGCCGACCGACAGATCGATGCCCGCGGTCAGGATGACGAGTGTCATGCCGCCCGCGACGATCCCGAGCGCGGCCGAATTGTTGAGAATCGTCATGAGGTTGGTGGGGTGGAAGAAGGGCCGCCCGCTCGTCACCACCTCGATCGCGATGGCGAGGATGAGAATCGCGAGGAAGGCACCCGACCACTCGGCCTTCAGGAAACGGAGCGCCGCGGCGACGGGAACGTCGCGCCAGCGCCGGTTGCGTGTCTCTTGCATGCCAGCCTTCCCCCACAGAGATCGGCCGGGCGGCGCGCCGCCCGGCCTTTTCGCGTCAAGCGGCGGCGATCACTCGATGCCGACCATTGCCTTGTAGACGCCCGAGGTGGAGGGCGTGACGAGGAAGAAGCCGGTGTCGATGCGGGCCGGCACGTCTTCGCCCCGCGCCGCGGCGGCGGCGGCCTTCAGGCCCTGGTAGCCCATCTGGTAGAGCATCTGCGCGGTGTTGGCGTGCACCCAGCCTTCGTCCATGGCGGCGATCGCATCGCTTGCGCCATCGAACCCGACGAGCTTGACGTCGCCCGGACCGTAGCCGAGGTTCTCCAGCGCCGCCTTCGCGGCCATCGTGCCGCCGTCCCACGCGTTCACGATCATCACCACGTCGCCGCGCGAGTTCATGATCGCCTCGACGCCTTCCTGCGCCTGCTCGGAATTCCACTCGGTGGGCACCTCGAGCACCTCGGAGTTCGGGCGCGCCGCGGTGAAGCCGGCAAGGAAGCCGTTGCGGCGGTCGAGCCCGGTCGACTGGGCCTGGCTGCCGGTCACGTAGATGATCGGCTGACCGTCTTCGATCAGCGTTGCCGCGACGGCGCCCTGCACCTTGGCCACGGCGACGTTGTCGGTCGCGACGAAGGAGGTGACGTCGGCCCCGGTCACGCCGGTATCCACCGCGATCACCGGGATGCCGGCGGCAAGCGCGTCGCCCACGGCCGGCGCGATCCCGGCGCTGTCGGCGGGAGCCACGGCGATGGCATCCACGCCCTGCGCAACCATGTTCTCGAAGACCTCGAGCTGGCTCGTCAGGTCGTTGGCGAAGGCCGGGCCGACCTCGATGATGTTCACGCCTTCCTCGGCCGCCGCGTCGCGGGCGCCCTGGTTGATCATCATCCAGCCGGAGTTGGTCGCGGATTTCGTGATGTAGCCGATCGTATCCTGCGCGGTGGCGGCGCCTGCTGACAGCCCGAGCGCGATCGCGCCGGCCAGCGCGAAGTTCAGGTGTTTCATTGTTTTCCTCCCGTTTGACACTTTTGCCCAATTTGGTGAACAATAGTATCAGCAAGCAACCGCAACATGTTTCCCTTGTCAAGAAGACCGGGAATGATGCGCGCAGAGGGAGGAGCCGCGATGGCCGCCGACGACATCGTCCTTGAGACGCGCAGCCTGACGAAGCACTACGGCGGCGTCGAAGCGCTGACGGGGGCAGATTTCGTGCTCCGCCGCGGCGAGCACATCGCCATCGTCGGCGACAACGGCGCGGGAAAGTCCACCTTCGTGCGCAACATCACCGGGGTGGAGCGGCCCACGTCGGGCAAGATCTTCTTCGAGGGGCGCGAGGTGCATTTCCACGCGCCCCTCGAGGCCCGCGAGGCTGGGATCGAGACGGTCTACCAGAACCTCGCGCTGGCCGACCATCTCGACGTTCCGTCGAACATCTTTCTCGGGCGCGAGGAGTATTACTTCCGCCTCGGCCCGCTCTCCTGGCTGAACAAGCGCAAGATGCGCCGCCAGTCGGAAGAACTGCTTGCCCAGACCGGCATTCGCATCCCCGATCTCGACCAGGCCCTCATGAGCATGTCGGGGGGGCAGCGCCAGTGCGTGGCCATCAGCCGGGCCGCCGGCTGGGGATCGAAGCTGATCGTGATGGACGAACCGACCGCTGCACTGGGCATCCAGGAGACGACGCGGGTGGAGAACATCATCAAGGGCCTGCGCGAACGCGGCGTGCCGGTGATCCTCGTTTCCCACAACCTGCGACAGGTATTCAAGCTGGTGGACAGGATCGTGGTGTTCCGGCGCGGGCGGATCGTCGGATCGCTCGATGCCAAGGAAACCGATGGCAACGCCGTCGTCTCGCTGATCACCGGCATCGATCAGGGCGTGCACGAAGATGCGAGCTACATCTAGGCTGCAAGGCCCTCCAGGCCGGCCGCGCTTTCGATTGCCGCGCAGCGCCGCGCTGCGCCAGCACCCTACTCCCGTGGCGGCGGCAACCGCTGCCTGCGCATGTTGAGCGGGGCCCGACACGGGGCGCGGCGATGAGCCGGGAAGCCACCGAAAGGCGCAGCCGTGCGATCGACGCCCGATCGATCCGGCTGCGCGTCGCGTGGATGTATTTCGCTCACAACATGACCCAGAAGCAGATTGCCGAGAAGATGGGCATAAGCCGGTCCACGGTCATCCGTCTGCTCGAAGATGTGCGCGAGCGCCACGAGGTGCGCTTCTGGATCGACGAGGCCGATGGCGCCTTTGACCGGCTCGCCGTCGCGCTTCAGCTCGCGCTCGGGCTGCGCAACGCGATCATCGTGCCCTCTGCCGAGGGGGTGCACGAAACGGCGCGCAGCGTCGGCCTCGCGCTGGGCAGGCACCTGTCGGACGCGATCCCCGACAATGCCACCATCGGTGTCGGCTGGGGGCGGACCCTTCACGCCTCGCTCGAGAGCTTCAACCCGCCGCGACGCACCGGTGTCCACGTCGTCTCGCTGCTGGGCGGGGCCGTCGAGACGCGCGAAGTGAACCCGGTGGAGTATTCCTGGCGCATGGCGGGGGCGCTGGGCGCCGACTGCCACCTTTTCCCGGCGCCGTTGGTCGTGGATTCCCCCGAGACGAAGGATCGCCTGATCGGGCGCTGCGGGCTCGGCCGGATCTTCGAGATGGCGCGCAGGGCCGACATCGTGGTTGTCAGCGTGGGCGAGATCAGCAGCCCGAAAGCCTCGCTCAGCCGCCAGTTCCTGACGGACGAGGAGTACCGTTCGCTCGGGCAGTGCGGCGCAGTGGGCGACGTGATGTGCAACTTCATCGATGCGGACGGCGTCCCTGTCGATCATCCGATCAACCGTCGAAACATGTCGATCGATCTCGAAACACTGCGGCTGGCCGGGGACCGGATCCTTGCCAGCGGCGGCGCGATGCGCGCCCCGGCGATCCTCGCCGCGACGGCTGCCATCGCCTGCACCACCCTCGTCACCGACGAAGCAGCGGCCGGTGCCATGCTCGAGATCCTGCGCGCCCGTGGCCTCGCGCCCGCCGGCGGGGACGTGTCGGCGGCGGGCTAGGCACCCGCTCTCCGTCTGCACGCCGTGGCTCCGCGCAGGAAGGCAAGTGGATTGTGGGCACGCCCGCGGCGCCCGGCCGGCAGCGCCGCGCGGGCGTGCGCGTGGGGGCGAGGAGCCCGCGGGCACCTCGGGCGGCCGTCTCCGCGGCTTGCATGGCGCGCGCCCCGGCCGCCCTTGCAGGTGCCGGGCGAAATTGGCTTGAACCATCCGGTGATGCGCCGGGTGCCAGGGCGGGCTGCGCCGTGGGCGAACTCGAAACGGGCACGCTGCCCGAAGGCGCCGTTTCCTCCCGGGGGCTTGCCCGACCGGGAGCAGGACTGCGCCGACGAGCCACCGCGAGGCCGAGCCGATCGCCGGTTCGAGAACGATGGGGGCGTGGCGCGGTGCCTGCAGCGGGAAAGGCTAGCTGGCCTCGCGTGGGCAAAAGAGGGCCGAGAGGCCCGCGATCATCCTTGCGGAGCGATCGTCGGCCAGGCTGTAGTAGATGGTCTTTCCGTCGCGGCGTGGTGTGACCAGCCCCTCGAGCCTCAGTTTGGAGAGCTGCTGCGAAACCGCGGCCTGGCGGGTGCAGAGGAGGCGTTCCAGCTCGGCGACCGATTTCTCCCCGGTCACCAGGTGGCACAGGATTGCAAGCCGCCCTCCATGGCTGATCGCCTTCAGGAAGGTCGAGGCGCGGGCAGCATTGGGCGCCATGCGCGCCGAGTCCGTTTCGCCGGGGGTCGGCGATGATCGGGGCGCGCGTGCGGCGGGCGGAAGGTTCTGCGGAAAGGTCATCGATTGCCGGCCTTGGCACGCCGGCCCCATGGCCTGCGCAACCTGCCGCCGATGTCGCGCTGCACGCCCATGCCGCAGGAGTTGCCGCGCCGCACCCTGCACAGCGCGCGCGCCTTGCCGCTGAGCGAGGGCGGCGGCGGAGCGACGATCCGGGGGTGTCGCGCGACAAGCATAACACATATAATAAACAGAATGTGTTGAGCCTGCAAGCCCGGGCAACGCGCGGGCGATGTGCGCGCCAGCGCCATCCGGCCCCGGCTCCTGCAAGGTGCCGGTTCAGGCGGCGTATGCCCCGTAGGCATAGGCGCGGTAGCCATAGCGGCGCAGCGCGCGCTCTGCCACCCGGGTGATCGCGAGGCCGCGCACCCGCCCGCCGCCGGCCTCGATCTGGCGCAGCGCTTCGGCGAGGTCTTCCTCCGGCGTGGTTTCCCAGCGCAGCGCCATGACCACCGCATCGGCTCGGGGGGCCAGGATGCGAGCGTCGGCCACCGAAAGCACCGGCGGCGCGTCGAGCACCACAGCGCCGTACCGCCCGCGCATCTCCCGCAGGAACGCCTCGAGTGCCGGCGAGCCGAAGAGATCGGCCGCGCTGCGCTCGGGCGGGTCCCCCGCGAGAATGTCTATTCCCAGCCGGTCGGCCCGGAAGATCGCGTCTTCGGGGCGGGCGCGGCCTTCGAGCACCGAGCCGAGCCCGGGCCGCCCGGCGGCCTCGGGAAGCCCGCGCGCGAGGCTCAGGCGGCGCACGTCGGCCTCCACCAGCAGCACCCGGCGGCCGAGCAGTGAAAGGCTCTGGCTCAGGGCAAGCGCCAGCGTCGTCTTGCCTTCATCGGGCAGGGCGCTCGTCACGAGAGTGACCCGCGGCAGCCCGACCGGGTGGGTCTGCATCAGGGCGGTGCGCAACCCGCGCATGGCCTCGGCGAGCGGGGCGCCCGGATTCGCGGCCAGGTGGTCGGACACGTCGGCCGGCCCCCGGACGGGCAGGGTCGGCAGCAGGCCGAGAACGGGCCGGTCGGTCGCGGCTTCCACCTCGGCCGCGCTGCCCATCCCGCGCCGCGCCGCCAGCCGCCAGAGCGCGAGAAAGGCCCCCAGCGCGAAGCCGGCAAGCCCTCCCGCAAGCGCCAGCCGACCGGGCCGCGGGCGCGCCGGGGCGCGTGGTGCGATGGCGGCGCTCAGGATGCGGGCGTCGGGGCGCTGCAGCCCTTCCTGCACCTCCATCTCCTTGAGGCGATTGAAGAAATGTGCGTAAAGACCCCGCGCGGCCACGGCCTCCCGCTCCAGCCTGTCGAGCGTCAGCAGGGCCTCCGAGCGCCGGGCGATCATCCGTTCCGCTTCCGCGATGGTTTCCGCCAGCTGGCCGGACCGGGGCGAGGCGCTCCCGGCAGCGGCGAGCTGGTCTGCCCTTGCCCGCAGATCCCGCAGGGTGCGGTTGCGGTCGGCGAGTTCCTCTGCGGAGACCAGATCGTGCGCGAGTGCGTGGCTCTGCACCTTGCGCTCCGCCTCGGCGACCTCGGCGCGCAATGTCTCGATCCGGAGTTCGAGCCATTCGGCGGCGGCCCGCCTCGCATCGGATTTCTGCGCGAGCTGGTCTTCGAGGTATCGCTCGGCAAGCCCGTTGGCGAGAGCGGCCGAGAGCGCGGGGTCTTCGCTGCGCGCCACGATGGAGAAGACGCGTGCGTGCCGCACCATCTCGACCGACAGCGCCCGCTCCACGGCTTCTCGGGCCGATGCGAGCGCGGCCTGTTGCGCAGTTTCGCCGGCAGTGTCCGGAGGCCGGGCGGCAAGCCCGAGGCGCGCGCGCGCCCTTTCGAACGGGCCCGCAGGTGCGAGGGCCGGGTTGAAGGCAGGATTCTCCGCGAGCCCGAGATCCAGGGCCAGCGCCTCGGCGAAACGAGGCGCGCGCAGCGCCTCGAGCTCGGTGGCCATGGTCGCCGCGTCCCCGCCGAGGCCGGGCAGGACCGTTTCGAACCCGACGATCTGGGGCGCGCGTGTTTCCAGCGCGACGCGCGCCTCGGCCTCGTAGACCGGCGTTGCAAGGAAGGCGCCGCTCCCGGCGGCCAGCGCGGCGCCGAAGGCCACCCAGATGGCCAGCGACAGCCGGAACCGCCACAGGTGCCGGGCCAGCATCACCAGGTCCACGTCGCGGTCTTCCACGCGGGCACGATCAATCACGCGGGCACGATCAATCCCTGTGGCGGTCATGGGCGCTGCCTTTCGGCGGCAAGCGGCAGCGGGGCGAGCCGGCCGCCTGGCCGGGCCCGTGGCCGGGGCGTGCTTGCCGTGTGGCGCGCGGCTGCCCGGCCCGGCCGCAGGCGTAAGCGGAGCAGACGCGCCAGCCCCGCGTAAAGCGCGAGGTAGGCGAACGCGCACGCCGCCAGTGCCAACGCCGCCGACCGGGCGTCGGACCAGTAGGCAAGGCCGAGGAGCGGCGGGGCCGTCATCGCCGGAAGAAGCAGTGCCGTCGCCAGCGGGTTCGCGAGGCCGCGCCGGCCGCGCCCTGTGAGAAAGCGTTCCGTTGCGCGCAGCGCGAGGTGGTGCATGTGGCGGCGGTCGGCCCGCGCCGGCGAGAGGCCGGCCACGCTGCGCCGGACGATGCTCAGCAGCAGGTCGGCGATCGGCCAGAACAGCGCGAGCGCCACCGCCGCGCCCGAAACCCCGAAGCCGCCGGCGAGCAAAAGCACCCCCGTCCATCCGAGAAGATGCCCCAGGCCGTAGGCTCCGCCATCGCCAAGGAAGACGCCCCCCGAAGGATAATTCACCGTGAGAAAGCCCAGCGCGGCAAGCCCGGCCAACAGGGCGAGGGCCGCGATGTCGGGCGCGCCGGCGGCCCGCGCCATTGCGTGCATGGCGAGCGCAGCGGCCAGCGCGGCCAGGGCCGCATGGCCGTTGAGCCCGTCGAGCAGGTTGGTGGCGTGCGCGATGCCCGCTGTCACGAGGCAGGTCAGCGCGATGGCGAAGGCGGGAAAGGCGAGCGCGGGGTCTAGCCACGCAAGGCCCGTGGCGCCGATCCATGCCCGCCCGAGGCTCACCGCGACCGCCGCCGAGGCCAGCGCCGCCGCAAGCCGGGAGGTTGCCGAAAGCCCGGGCCCCACATCCTCGGCCAGCCCCGCCAGCAGCACCGGCAGCGCCGGCAGGACGGCGATGGCAAGGGGCAGAAGGAGCGGCTGCGGGGCGAAGCACAGCCCCGCGAGTAGCCCGCCGAACACCGCCAGTCCGCCCAACCGGGCGGCGGGGCGATGGTGACAGGCCTGCACGGCGAGCGCATCGCCCCGGCGGGCGAGGCTGGCACGAGCCGAGGGCCGGGCAAGCAGCGCGGCCAGCGCCAGGGAGACCGCGAGCGCGGCGAGATGCATCGGTGCCAGCGGATCCATTTCCGCCCTTCCTTCCCCGGGCGGTCTGCCCCGGGGAAGGTCCCGGGGGTCCAGCAAGGGCCGCCCCGCGATAAAGGTTCGTTCAGAATGGCTAACGAGCCGTTAACACGGAATCGAACGGGGGACAGGGCTGTGGGCGCCCTGTGGATGGAGGCGGAAAACGGCGAAGAATGGGCGGCGCGGGCGAACACCGCTCTGCGTTGCGTGACCGCTCTCTCATGCCCGGCGAGCGCTGTGAGGGCCTGCACTCTGCGCCGCCATCGCGCTCCATCGCCCGCGCCTCGGCGCCTTGGGTGCATGCAGGCACGGACGCATCGGGGACATCCCCCTTGCAGGACGCAATTCTCGGCAAACCGGTGCCGGGCGTCGCCGCCTCATGGCTCCGGGGCGGCCCTGGTCGCCGGACCGCCGGCGCCGAACTCTCCCGCCGCGCGCTGCGCCGCCCTAGCGCTCGCGCGGCTCCCACGCGACTCCCGCCGGAGGCAGGGTGTGGCCGCGCCACTCCACCGGTTCGGGGCCGTAGTTGAATGCGAAGCGATGGGTGGCATCCTCGCGCAGGCGCAGCCCCTCGGGCAGGGTCTCGAGCTGCAGCCCCGCGGCGGCGGCAAGCCGGGTGACGAGCCGGTCCCAGAGCGCGGCGTCGGGCCAGCCGGCCAGGTAGCTCAGCCCGGTTTCCGAGCCCGCCAGGACCGGCGCCCCGTCTTCGGTGCTCAGCACCTGCGGGGCCGTGCCCTCGATCCGCTCGAACCAGCGCTGCACCGCGCCGCCGCCCTTCACCGCGATGCGAAGGCTCGGCGGCAGGCTTTCGGCGAGCGCCACGGTGGCATCGAGCCCGGGAAGGCGCGGCGGAAGGGGAACCGGCGTGGCCATCTCGGCCGTCTTCGCCCCGGCCCGAGGCCCCACCATCGCCACGCCCTCGAAGCCCTTGAGCGCGGCCGGCAGGCCAGGCGGCAGCGTGGCGAGGCCGGGTGCCAGAACCAGCCGGTACTCCGAAAGCTCGCGCGCATCGGCGGGCAGGATGTCCACCGAGAGGCCGTGCCGGCGCAGGGCGCGGTAGGCATCGAAGACGAGGGCGAAATAGTCGAAGTCCGCTCCCTGCGGCTGGGCCTCCCAGGCCCATTGCGAGGCGTAGTCGAACAGGATTGCAACCGGTGCGCGCGCGCTGCTCGCCCGGGGCATCTCTGCCAGCTCCCGGCTCACCTGCGCGGCTTCGGCGAGGGCGGGGGCGGGGGCGCTGTCGGGGCGCAGCAGCCCGGTGTGCATCTGTTCCTGCCCGAAGGGCACCTGGCGCCAGCGGAAGTAGCTGACCACTTCGGCGCCATGGGCGAAGGCCTCCCACGCCCAGAGCCGGGCCATGCCGGGCAGGGGGGCCGGGTTCCACGGCGCCCAGTTCACCGGTCCGGGCTGTTGCTCCATCACCCACAGGCGTCCGCGGCCCACGGCGCGGTAGAGATCGTGGTGGAAGGCCTGCATGTCGGGATCGCCCTGCCGCAGATAGCGCGCCTTGTGGGCATCGTCGCCATCCACCCTGTCGAGCAGGAAGCCGAGCGGGTAGCTGTCCCATGTGGCGATGTCGATGTCGGCGCCGACCGCGAAATGATCGAAGCCGAGTATCCGGCCCATGTAATTGTGCAGCAGCGGCGCCTCGGTGTGTGCGCGCAGCACCTCGGCCTGGGCGCGGTTGAAGGCCACGACCCGGTCCGAGGTATAGCGGCGGAAGGCCAGGACATGGGCGGGGTTGGGCTCGGTAACAGTGAGATTGGGCAGGCCGATCTCCTCGAAGCTGCCGTACTCCATCGCCCAGAAGACGTTTCCCCAGGCCGCGTTGAGCGCCCCGATCTCGCCGTAGCGGGAGGCGAGCCAGCGGCGAAACCCGGCGCGTGCCGCGTCGGAGTAGCTGAGGGCGGTGTCGTGGCAGTCGTACTCGTTGTCGATCTGCCAGGCGGAGATCCGCGGATCGCGCCCGTAGCGCTCGCCAAGCAGGCGCGCGATGCGCCGGCACTCCTCGACGTAGCCGTCGTGCGAGAAACAGTAGTGCCGCCGCGATCCGAAGCCGCGGGGCCGGCCCTCGGCATCCACGGGCAGCATGTCCGGGTGCCGCTCCAGCATCCAGCGCGGGGGGGTGGCCGTGGGTGTGCCGAGCACGATCTGCAGGCCCGCATCGGCGAGGGTTTCGATCGCCCGGTCGAGCCAATCGAACTCGAACGTGCCCGGCACGGGCTCGAGCCGGGACCAGGCGAACTCGCCGATGCGCACCCAGCCGATGCCGGTTTCCACCATGCGCCGCGCGTCTTCGGCCCAGATTTCCTCCGGCCAGTGTTCGGGGTAGTAGCAGACGCCAAGGGCGCGGGGGCGGGTCATGGGGGATCTCCGGGGATGGTGCCGTCCCGGTTTCGGGGGCGGTGGAGCGGTGGACGTTCTGGGCCCCGCTGCGGAGCGCCGGGCCGTTGCGGGGGGACGGGCCGGTTCAGGGCCCGCTCGCCTGCCATGCCGCCACGATCTCGGCGGCTTTCCGGCCCACGTCTGCGGCGGTGTCGCCCGGTTTGTAAAGCGCGGTGCCGAGGCCGAAACCGTCGGCCCCCGCGGCCCGCCAGCGCGCGAAATCCGCTGGGCCCACGCCGCCGACGGCGAAGACCCGGGTTTCCGGCGGCAGGATCGCGCGCATCGCCTTGAGCCCGTCGGGGCCGATCAGGAACGCGGGGAAGAGCTTGAGCCCGGTCGCCCCGGCCGCCAGGGCGGCAAGGCACTCGGTGGGCGTCATGGCACCCGGCCAGGATTCCATGCGCCGTTCCACGGTTGCCGCGATCACCGCCGCGTCCGAGTTGGGCGACACCACGAGGCGGCCGCCCGCGCGGTGCACCTCGGCCACTTCGCCGGGGCTAAGCACCGTGCCGGCACCGATCAGGGCGCTTTCGCCGAATTCCGAGGCGATGGCCTCGATGCTCGCGAGCGGCGAGGGCGAGTTGAGCGGCACCTCGATCCGGTCGATGCCGGCCGCGAGAAGGGCCTCGGCGGCAGGCACCGCCTCGTGGGGAGAAATGCCGCGCAGGATCGCGATGAGGGGAAGGCTCATGCGGTTGCTCCGAGGTGACTGCGCGCCGCGTCGAGGCCGGCGAGCGTGGTGCGGGTTGCATCGGCGAGGGGCGCCGCCACGCCTTGGGCGGCCAGCGCGGAGGCATAGCCGCGCGCCAGTTCGCCGCTGCCGACGATCACGATTTCGCGGCCGAGCCAGTAGGGGCGCGCGGCGGCCAGCTCGGCCCCGACGAGCAGGCCCGAGAGCCGCGCGCGGGCGCGGCCCGGGACCGGGGCCGAGAGCAGCGCCTCGGCGCGCAGGGTGAAGAGGCGGGCGGCCAGCGCCTCGGGCCGCGCGATCGCCTCCTCCACCGCCTCGGCGAAGGCCTCCTCGCTCCACTCGGGGTCGAGGCTGTGGCGCAGGACCGACCGTTCCGCGAGCAGCCCGAAGAGTTCGCCCGTCATGAAGCTGCGGAAGCTCACCACCTCGCCGGCGGAGATCTCGGCCCATTTCGTGTGGGTGCCGGGCAGGCAGATGACGCCGTCGAAGCGCGGACGTACGGCGAGAAGCCCGCCGATCTGGGTTTCCTCTCCGCGGATCACGTCGGGCGGGGTTTGCTGCTTGAGGCCGGGCACGATCGCCACGTCGAGGCGCGGGTCGCCCACCTCGGGCCGCGCGAGCCCCTCGCCCAGGGGCGGGCACGGCACGGCCCGGTAGGGCGCCTCGATCCAGCCCTGGCGCGCGCCGGCCATGCCGCAGACGACTGCGAGCGTCTTCCCGTTTCCGAGCCAGGGCGCCACGAGCTCGAGGAGCGCGCCCTCGAACTCCTCGCGGCGAAGGGTGGACATTCCGCGCTCCGAGGCCGCCTCGGCCCGCGGCTCCGCGCCGTCCATGGCCCAGACCCGTAACCGGCTGGTGCCCCAGTCCACCGCGATCCATTCGCAGTATGTCGGGCGTGCGTTCATCCGGTGACGACCACGCCGCCGTCCACGGCAATCAGCTGCCCCGTCATCACGGTGGAGGCCGACGAGGCGAGAAAGAGCACCGGGTCTACCATGTCGGACGGGCGGAGGTGTTCCTTCAGGCACATCCGCTCGAGGTGAACGGCGAGGTTTTCCTCGTCGGCCCACTTCTCGAGCTGCCTTTCGGTGAGCACCCAGCCCGGGGCGAGGGCGTTCACCCGGATGCGGTCGGGGCCGAACTCGCGTGCCAGCGAGCGGGTGAGGGCAGTGATCGCCCCGTTGGCCGCCGTGTAGGCCGGATACCCGGCGTTGCCCATCATGTAGCTGATCGAGCTCATGTTCACGATGGTGCCGCCGCCGCGCGCCTGCATGCCCGGCAGAACCGCCTGCGCGGCGAAGAAATAGCTCTTGAGGTTGATGGCTTGCGACCAGTCCCAGAACGCCTCGTCCACGTCGAGCGTGGCGTGGCGCTGATCGTTCGCTGCGTTGTTCACCAGCACCGAAACCGGGCCGTGGGCCTCGGCCGCGGCCTCGAGCGCGCCGCGCAGGGCGGCCAGATCGGTGATGTCGGCGCGCAGGGCCAGCGGGCGGTTTCCGGTGGCCTCCTGCATGCTGTCGGCGAAGGCCTCGGCATCGGAGCGCTGCACGAACGCCGTGCGCGCGCCCTGGCGAAGAAAGCCCTCCGTGAGCGCGGCGCCGATGCCGGAGCCGCCGCCTGTGATGAAGACGGAGGCGCCCTCGAGATCGGGAAAGCGTGTCTGGGCCATGGGAGTTCCTTCAGGTTCGTCGTTTTCGGGCGGCGGCGCAGCGGCGCGCCGCAAAGAGCCGCCGGGCCGGGGCCCAGCCAAATGCGTTCGGCGGCGGGAGGCAAGCCCCCGCATCCCGGTGTGGCGGCGGGCGGTGGCGCGGGCTCATGCCGCCTGCCGCCGGCGTGCCCATGCCGGCACCCAGTCGCCATGGGCGGCGAGCAGATCGTCCACCAGCGCCCTGATCTGGCGCAGGTCGAGTTCGGCGGCGGTGTGCGGGTCCATCATGGCGGCGTGGTAGACATGCTCGACGTTCTCGTCGAGGAGCGCGCGCACGGTGAGCTCCTGCACGTTTATCTGGCTGCGCATGAGCGCGGCAAGCTGGGGGGGCAGATCGGCGACGACCGTGGGCTGGATGCCGTTGCCGTCCGCGAGCGCCGGTGTCTCGACAGCGGCGCCCTGCGGCAGGGAGGGCAGCTGGCCGCGGTTGGGCAGGTTGGCATAGACGACGCGCGGGGTGTCGGTGAGCACGGCGTCCATCAGGTCGGCGGCGAATTCGTGGCTGCGCTCGACCCTGAGCGGCCCGCCCCCCGTCAGCCGGGCCGCCTCCTCCTGCCAGCCGGCGATCTGTTCCTCGCAGCGGCGGGGGTATTCGTCGAGCGGGATGCCGAACCTCTCGATCAGGTCGGGCCGCCCGCGCTTGATGAACCACGGAACGTATTCGGCCAGGTGCTCGGAGCTCTCGGTGCAGAAATAGCCCAGCTGCTCCATCACCTCGTAGCGCACGTGGTTGGGGCACCGGGGCATGAGCAGGGGCGGCTTGGGCAAGCGCCCCGCGCGATAGCCCTCGCGCAGGGCCGGGTAGAGATCGCGTCCGCCGTGTTCGAGACGGAGGAAGAAGGCGACGTGGTTGATGCCCGCGACCTTGTAGCGGATCTCGTCGGGCGGCAAGCCGAGATCGTGGCCGATTTCCATGACGGTGTTCTGCACCGAGTGGCACAGGCCCGCGGCGCGCAGGCGCGGGAAGCGCTCGGCGAGGGCCCAGGTGTTGATCGCCATGGGGTTGACGTATTGCAGCATCAAGGCGTCGGGGC
>CAYXOX010000040.1:0-21324 GCA_964466745.1 uncultured Rhodobacterales bacterium | reverse complement strand
AGACCGCGGGGCGGCCCAGGGCCGAGATCGACGAAAAGGTCCTCGAGGCAGCGCGCATCCTCAAGCTGGGCGACTACCTCGACCGGCGGCCCAAGGCGCTGTCGGGCGGACAGCGGCAGCGGGTCGCCATCGGCCGCTCGATCGTGCGCGACCCGACCGCGTTCCTCTTCGACGAGCCGCTGTCGAACCTCGACGCGGCCCTGCGCGTCGAGATGCGCTACGAGATCGCCAAGCTGCACCAGTCGCTCAACCGGACGATGATCTACGTCACCCACGACCAGGTCGAGGCGATGACGCTGGCCGACCGGATCGTGGTGCTGGAAGCGGGAAGGATCGCCCAGGTGGGCAGCCCGCGGGAGCTGTACGAGCGCCCCGCGAACCTCTTCGTGGCGCAGTTCATCGGCAGTCCGAAGATGAACGTCCTGCCCTGCACGACCTCGGAAGGCCGGTATTCCCTCGAGGGCGGGCGCGGAGGCGACTACGCCGGAACGCGCCCTGCCGCCCACCTGGGAGTGAGGCCCGAGCACATCGGCATCGGGGCGCCCGGCACGGGGCAGTGCGACGGCACCGTGGACGTGGTGGAGTATCTCGGGTCGGACACCTTCGCGGTGGTGGATTGCGGCGCGCTCGGGCGGCTCACCGTGCGCGCGCCCGGCGATAGCGAGCTCAGGCCCGGCGCGCGCGTGGGGCTGGAATTCGACGCCGGGAGGCTTTGCTTTTTCACCGCGGAGGGCCTCGCGGCCTAGCCGCGCGACACGATCGCCGCGGACGGATGCTCCCCGGAGCTGCGCGCCTGCCAAACTTTTTCCGCCGCGCGAGGAAGGGCCGCGCCCGCTCCCCGGCGGCAGGCTGCACCTGGCCCGGCCACGAGGGTGGGCAAAAGGCCGCAGCGGGCTACACTCACCCGATTAGAAGTTGACCGCCCCGCGCCGGATGCCACGGCGCGAATTGAATTCGAAGGATGACTGTCATGCTCGTGCAGCCGCTTACCCTGCGCCGGATGCCGTTCGCGCTCGCCCTCGTGCTGGCGCTTTTCCTGGCGCCGGCGATGCCCCAGGCCCAGGGCGGGCGCCCGGCCATGGTCGGCGTTGCCGAAGTCGAGGTCCGCGAGGTAGCCGAGACGGTGCAGGTCTTCGGCGAGATCGTCGCCTCGCGGCAGGCTGCGCTGGCCAGCCGGATTTCGGGCGTGATTTCCCAGACCTTCGTGCAGACCGGCGACACGGTGGATGCCGGCGACCCGCTCGTGCGGCTCGACACCGAACTGCTCGAGATCGAGCGCGCGGTGGCCGAGGCCGATGCCGCGGTCGCCCGAGCCGGGCGCGAGGTCGCCAACTCGCGGCTGACCTCGGCGCGCCGCGGCTTCGAGCGCGCGCAGGCCCTGCGCGGCAGCCAGACCATTTCGGAAGGCGCGCTCGAAGACAGGGAGGGCGCCTTCGCCGAGGCGCTCGGCGCGCTGCAGCAGGCCGAGGCGCGCATCCTGGCGGCAGAGGCCTCGCTCGACAGGGCGCGCTACAACCTGGAGAACGCGGTCGTTCGTGCGCCTTTCTCGGGCACGATCCTTTCGGTATCGGCGGCGGTTGGCGCCTTCCTGCCCACCGGCGCGGAGGTGGCCGTGCTGCTCGACAGTTCGGCGCTGGAAGTCGAGGCGAACGTGCCGGCCCGCTTCGTGGTCGCGCTGGAGCCGGGACTCGACGTGACCGGAGCGACCGATTTCGGCACCGAGCTGGCACTGCAGGTGCGGGCGGTTCTGCCCACGGAATCCTCGGCCACGCGCACGCGTCCGGTGCGCCTCGTCGCATCCGGCGCCGGCTTCGCCGCAGGGGAAACACCGGTGGCGCTCGGCCAGTCCGTGAGCCTAATGCTGCCGGTGAGCGCGCCGCGCGAGGCCCTGACGGTACCCAAGGACGCGCTCATCCAGTCGGGCGGCGGATGGTCGGCCTTCGTGAACCAGGATGGCAAGGCGGTGCCGCGAAGCGTGGAAGTCGGCGCCGCGCTGGGGGACAGCTTCGAGGTCCTCTCCGGTCTGGAAGCCGGCGACGAGGTCGTGGTGCGCGGCAACGAGCGGCTTCGCCCGATGCAGGACATAATGCCGATGGGCGGCGCCCCCGGTGGGCCCGAAGCCCAGCGGGCCGGTGCCGGCTCCGGCGCGCCGCCCACGGCCTCGAACTGACACCAGGCGAGGCGGAGTAGCCCCATGAACCCGATCCGCTTTTCCATCGAGCGCCCTGTCGCCGTGATCGCGGCGGTGATCCTTGCGGTCATCTTCGGGGTCCTGGCCCTCAGCACCATCCCGATCCAGCTCGCGCCCGACGTGCGAAAGCCGGTCGTGGTGGTGAACACGGCCTGGCCCGGGGCCGCCCCGGTCGAGATCGAGCGCGAGATCGTGAACGTTCAGGAAGAGGCGTTCCGCGGGCTCGAAGGGTTGGAGTTGATGACATCGCGCTCCCGCAGCGGGCAGGCCACGGTCACGCTCGAGTTCGCGGTGGGCACCGAGATGGGCGATATCCTCCTGCTCGTCTCCAACCGGCTCGACAGGGTGGGCGGCTACCCGGAAGAGGCCGGAGAGCCCACGCTCAACACCTCCGGCGCCGATGACAGCCCGATCGCCTGGGTGGTGATAAAGCCCACCGAGCGCACCGAACGGCCATTGCCGCAATACGGCGACTTCCTCGAAGACGTCGTCAAGGAGCGGCTCGAGCGGATCGACGGGATTTCGGCCGTGAACGTTTTCGGAGGTGTCAGCCGGGAGCTGCGGATCGAGGTGTTGCCGGGCGAAATGGCGCGCTACGGGCTCTCCATCCCCGATATCGTGAGCCGGCTGCGCGCCGAGAACATCTCGGTTTCCGCAGGCACCGTGGACGAGGGCAAGCGGCGCTACGTGGTGCGCGCCGACGGCAACCTGAACACCCGCGAGGCGGTGGAGAGCGTCGTGCTGCGCAGCGAGGCCGGCGCCGGCAGTTTCGGACGGGTGCGCGTGGCCGACGTGGCGAACGTGGATTTCGCCTACAAGGAGAACGATGCGCGGCTGCGGTTCCGCGGTGAGCCGGGGCTGGCGCTCAACATGGTCCGCGAACCCGGTGCCAACGTGATATCCACGATGGAGGAGGTGCGCGCGGTGCTCGAAGAGCTCGCCGCCGGACCGCTTGCCGAGCGCGGCCTTGAACTCGAGCAGATCTACGACGAGACGGTCTACATCGAGAGCGCGATCGACCTCGTGACCCAGAACATCTGGATCGGCGGCGCGCTCGCCGCGCTCGTGCTGCTCGTCTTCCTGCGCTCGCCGAGGGCGACGCTGGTGGTCTCGCTGGCGATCCCCGTTTCCATCGTGGCCACGTTCGTGGCCATGGCCGCCACCGGGCGAACGCTCAACGTGATCTCCCTGGCGGGCATCGCCTTCGCGGTGGGGATGATCGTGGACGCCGCGATCGTGGTGCTGGAAAACATCTACCGGCTACGGGAGAAGGGGTTGAGCCGGCGCGAGGCGGCCTACCACGGGGCACGGCAGGTTTGGGGCGCGATCCTCGTGTCGGCCCTGACGACCGTGATGGTCTTCATCCCGATCCTGGTGATGGAGCTGGAGGCAGGCCAGCTCTTCCGCGACATCGCCGTGGCGATCTCGGTTTCGGCGCTGCTGTCGCTCGCGGTGGCCGTCACGGTGATCCCCGCGCTGTCGAGTCGGATGCTCACGTCCGGCCCGGCGCGGATGCTGCCGTTGCCGGGCATCGATCACGCGGCGCGCGGCTTCAAGTGGCTGGTCATGGCCTATGTCAGGCTCACGGTGCGGATCCGCGCGCTCGGCATCCTCATGGTGGCCCTGATCGGCGGATCGGCCATCACGGCGGCGATCGTCTTTCTGCCGAAGCTCGAATACCTTCCCGAGGGAAACCGCAACCTCGTGTTCGGCCTGATCATTCCGCCCCCGGGCTACAATCTCGAAACGACCGAAACGATCGCGCAACGCATCGAGGCAACCGCCCGCCCGCTGTGGGAAGCGGCGCCCGCCCCGGCAACCGAGGACGGCCAGCCCTCGCTGGCGAGCTTCTTCTTCGTCGCCACGCCAGGAAACTCCTTCGTCGGCGCGGCGACGGTGGACGGCGACCGGGTCGCCGATGCCATCCCGATCCTGTCACGGCCGATCTTCGCGGAGCCGGGCACCTTCGGCTTCATGACCCAGCCCTCGCTCTTCGGGCGGGGCGTGGGCGGCGCGCGGACCATCGAGCTCAATGTCTCCGGCCAGGATCTCGAGGAGATCCTGGCCACCGCCGGCCGTGCCGCGGGCATCATCGCCGGTGTCCTGCCCCGCTCCGAGGGGCACCAGTTTCGGCCGATACCCGGGCTCGAACTCGGCGCGCCGGAGGTTCGGCTCATCCCCGACAGGATGCGCCTCGCCGATGCGGGTCTCGGCACCGCCGCGCTGGCGGCGACGGTGGACGCCTACAACGACGGGATCCGCGTGGCGGAAGTGACGGTGGGGGCCGAACGGCTCGACCTGACCCTTCGCGGCGCGCCGCAGCCGGGCGTCGGGCTTCGTACCCAGGATGTGGGCAGCCTGCCCGTGGTAACCCCCTCGGGCGAGATCCTGCCGGTAAGCGAGCTGGCGGAAGTGCGCGTGACCGCCGGGCCCACGGAGATCCTTCACCGGGAGCGCCTGCGGACCGTGACCCTCGAGGTACGGCCCTCCAACGCGCTGGCGCTCGAGGCCGCCGTCGAGCTGCTCGAGGAAGAGGTCGTCGCCGTCCTGGAGGAGCAGGGGCTGCCGCCAGGCATCAGGCTCGACGTCTCGGGCACGGCAGACCAGCTCTCCCAGACGTGGGAGGCGATCCAGCTCAATCTCGTCGTCGCGCTGCTCATCGTCTTTCTCGTGATGGCCGTGCTGTTCGAGAGCTTCGTGTTGCCGCTGGTGATCCTGATTTCCGTGCCGGTGGCCGCGGCAGGCGGAGTCGGCGGCCTTGCCGTGCTCAACCTGTTCCAGACACAACCGCTCGACATGCTCACGCTCCTCGGCTTCGTGATCCTCGTCGGCATCGTGGTGAACAATGCGATCCTGATCGTGCACCAGTCACTCTACCACCTGCGCGAAGACGGGATGAGTCCCGTCGACGCGATCGAGGAGGCCACGCGCAACCGGATCCGGCCCATCTTCATGTCGACGCTCACGTCCATCTGCGGGATGCTGCCGCTCGTGCTCTTCCCCGGCGAGGGCTCGGAGCTATACCGCGGTCTTGGTGCCGTCGTGGTGGGGGGGCTTTCGATGTCCGCGTTCCTGACGCTGCTGACAGTGCCGCCGCTGCTGCGGCTCTGCCTCGTGGCGCCCGCCCGCGAAGACGAGCCTGCTCCCGCCCCGAAGGCCGCCCCCGTTCCGGCCGAATGAGGCGATCGCGGGGCCGGGAGCCTCGGCCCCTGCCGCCCGAGGCAGTGCCGCAACCGCAGGCACCGCACGGCCGATCGCGGCTCCGCGCGGCGGCGCCCGCGTGCGGGCTCTGGACAAGCGCCGAGCAACTTGCCTTCATTCGCCAGTCGCATTTGCCACCACGGGAGATCTCGATGACCCATCTCAAGACGGCGCACGCCGCTGCAGCCCTTGCCGCCATGCTCGCCTTCGCGGCCGGCGGTACACAGGCCCAGAATGCCTGCGCGGAGGGCAAGACGATCACGGCCGGTACGCTCACCTTCGCCACGGGCAACCCCGCCTACTATCCCTGGGTGCACAACGACGCGCCGGAAAGCGGCGAGGGCTTCGAGGCCGCCGTCGCCTATGCCGTGGCAGAGCGGATGGGCTTCGCCGCCGAGAACGTGTCCTGGGTGCGCACCTCCTTCGACCAGGCGATCCAGCCGGGCGCGAAGGACTTCGACGTGAACCTGCAGCAGTTCTCGATCACGCCGGAGCGCGAGCAGGTCGTGGATTTCTCGCTGCCTTACTACTCGGCGGCGATGGCCGTTCTCGTCCGCCAGCCGGTGGTCGACAATGGCGCCGAGGCCACCCTCGAAAGCCTGCGCGGGCTGGTCTGGGGGGCCGACGCAAACACCACCGCGGTGCCCATGCTCGAGGCGCTGATCCAGCCCGAGCGCGACCCGCTGCTCTACGGCGACAACACAGATGTGACCGCGGCCATGAAGGCCAACCAGATCGACGCGGCCCTCTTCGATCTGCCGACGGCGCTCTTTCTCGCCGCCGTGACCCTCGACGACGGGGTGGTGCTTGGCCAGTTCCCCGCCGACCGGAGCGAGAACCCCGATCAGTTCGGCATGCTGATGGAGGAGGGCAACCCGCTGAAGGAATGCGTGGACGCGGCCATCGCCGAACTCACTGAAGACGGCACCCTCGCCGAGATCGAGGCCACCTGGCTCGCGGAGGCAACCGGCGTTCCCGTGATCCGCTGATCCGGAGCCGAACGTGACCGACGCACCGGCAGAACTCGAGGCCGCGCCGCCCCCGGCGCGGCCCGCCACCCGCAACCGGCGCCTCGAACACGAACGGCGCATCCGGCGCCGCTCGGCCATGGTGGCGGGCGCCTCAACGGCGGCTGCGGTGCTCGCGGTTGTGCTGCTGGTGCCGCTTGCCCCGGGCTGGGAGGCGGTGCAGCGCAGCTTCTTCAACGCCGACATCTTCGTGCAGACCTTCCCGAGGATGCTGCAGGCGTTCATGCTCGATATCGCGATCTTCCTATGGTGCGCCCCGGCAATTGCCGTACTCGGGCTGCTGATCGCGCTCTGCCGCGATGCCCGCGCGCCGGCCCTCTTTCCCCTGCGGCTCTTCGGGATCGCCTATACCGACATCTTCCGCGGCATCCCGGTGATCCTGGTGGTCTATCTCGTGGGGTTCGGCGTCCCCGGGCTCGGCCTGCAGCGCCCGTGGAACAGCCCCTACATCTGGGGATCGCTCGCGCTCATCCTCACCTACTCGGCCTATGTCGCCGAGATCTTCCGCTCCGGCATCGAGAGCGTGCACAAGAGCCAGCGCGCGGCAGCACAGTCGCTCGGGCTTTCGGAAAGCGACGTGATGCGCTTCGTGGTGCTGCCGCAAGCGATCCGGCGGGTCGTTCCGGCGCAGATGAACATGCTCATCGCCCTGCAAAAGGACGTCGCGCTCCTTTCCTTCATAGGGCCGGTGGAGGTGCTGCGGCAGGCCGGCGTCTTCAAGTCGCTGCTGGCCAATTTCACCCCCTACGTTGTGGCGGCGGTGCTGTTTCTCGCGGTGACCATCCCGGCCACGCGCTATGCCGATCACCTCATCGCGCGGCAGAACAGGGCGCGCAGCTAGCATGGCGCTGATGGACCTGCGGGGCGTGCGCAAGAGCTTCGGCACAGCCGAGGTGCTTGCGGGGGTCGATCTCACGGTAGACGCGGGCGAGATGGTCTGCCTCATCGGCGCGTCGGGCTCGGGAAAGAGCACGCTCCTGCGGTGCATGAACCTGCTCGAGCCGATCGACGACGGCATCATCCTGCTCGACGGGCGCGACATCTCGGACCCGGAGGTGGACCCTCTGCCGGTGCGGCGGCGCATCGGCATCGTCTTCCAGAGCTTCAACCTCTTCCCGCACATGACGGCGCTGCAGAACGCTCTACTCGCCCCCCGGCGCATCCTGCGCAAACCCGAGGCGGAGTTGCAGCCCGGTATCGAGGCGCTGTTCGAGCGCTTCGGGCTCGCCGACCGGATGCACCACTACCCCGACCAGCTCTCCGGTGGACAGCAGCAGCGCGCCGCCATCGTGCGCGCCCTCGCCATGGCACCCGAGATCATGCTTTTCGACGAGATCACCTCCGCGCTCGACCCGGAGCTGGTGGGCGAGGTGCTGGCCGTGCTTCGGCAGCTGCGCGACGACGGGATGACGATGGTACTGGCCACGCACGAGATGGGGTTCGCCCGCGAGCTGGCCGACACCGTGTGCTTTCTCGACGGCGGCCAGATCGTGGAGAAGGGCACGCCCGAGGCCCTCTTCGGCGCACCGAGCCATCCGCGCACCCGCGCCTTCCTCAGTCGCCTCGCGGGCTGAGCGGCCGGCCCCGCGTGGCTGCGGGGCCGGCTCCGGCTCAGACGATCCCGGGCACGTAGGGATCGTCGGCCAGATCGGGCAGGACGATGGAGGTGCTGCCCCCCACGAAGATGTTGTCCAGCTCGCCGGTCGTCTCGGAGGTATCCAGCGAGCGGATACCGTAAACCTGCGAGATGTCGCCCAGCGGGATCGGCGGCGTTGCTCCGAAGGCATCGGGGCTGAGGAATTCGAGCGAGACGTCTGCCCCGCCCTCGGCATCGGGCCCGTCATGGGTGAGCCGGATCACCTGCGCCGGATCGCCGAGCAGACCGGCGAACGTCCCGATGTAAAGCTCGGGGGTCGTCAGCGGCAAACCGCTGGCGTCGGTCGTCACCTCGGTTGCCGACCAGATGTAGAGATTGCCGTTGAAGGGATCGGGCTCGTCGAGGCTGCCGCTGTCGAAGGAGAAGTTGTCCCGCTCGG
Source organism: uncultured Rhodobacterales bacterium (assembly GCA_964466745.1). Taxonomy (GTDB): domain Bacteria; phylum Pseudomonadota; class Alphaproteobacteria; order Rhodobacterales; family Rhodobacteraceae; genus CAYXOX01. The sequence continues at coordinate 12,868 of CAYXOX010000040.1, read as the reverse complement.
TATAGAAACCGTTCGTGGTGATCAGCTCCCAGGAGGTCGGGTCGGTCGGATCGTCAGAGCGCATCAGCGAGGCACCCTCGAAATAGTCCACCGTTCCGAGATAGGTGAAACCGTCGAACTCGAAGAGCTTAATGACGCCAAGATCGTTGAAAGGCGTGTACTCGTCGAAATCGCCCGCGGTCAGGCCAGTTGTGCCGGGAGAGCCGGAGGTGAACTCCGTTTCGTCGCCGCCACCGATGTACTCGAATTCCGTGGGGGAAATGTCGAACACTTCGTCGATGTCCTCGTCGTACCAGTAGAGGCTGAAGCTGCCGCCGTTCCAATTTCCGAAGATCACGTCGGACGCGCCCGAGCCGCCGGTGTCTCCCACGTCGTCGATGGCGAGGATTTCGGAGATCGCGATCCCCTCGATGACGGGATCGTCGATCTGCCGCCAGGGGTTGGGCCCGCTGTTGGAGAACACCCAAAGCTCGGGTGCGGGCAGGCCAAGGCCGCCGCCGCCCAGAAGAGCGGGAACCACCGCAGCCACCTCGGTGCCGACGTAGAGCTCGTCGTTTATCACCTCCATGGTACGCACGGAGGAGGTGAGCGGGTTGTCGAAGAGATCGGGGCTGCTGGAGTTGCCCGCCACCCGCGCCCAGCTGTCGCCCCCGTTCGTGCTGACCAGAAGCTCCGCGCGATCGTTCGACGCCTGCAGGAGGAACGGAAAGAGGTTGTTGGATGTCGCCGCGTAGATCGCACCGTCCCAGGGCAGAAGCTCGCGCACACCCGCCTGGCCCTCGAGCCCCGGAAGATCGTCCGGGGCGAGCACCTGCTCCCACTCGCCACCGTCAGGGGTGGTCGCGCCGTCATCCGGCGACCAGCGCCAGATCTCCGGACCCTCGGTGAAAAGCGTCGGGAAGTTGAGCGGCTGGGTCGGATCGTCCAGCAGGGATGCAACGTTGAAGAGCAGGTTCAGCGGCAGGGCATTGCCGTTGAGCACGCCCACGAAAAGATCGTCGCCCTCCACCGTCATCGACCAGGGATAGCGGTTGGCCGGGTTCCCGAAGCCCGGGCCCGGATCGCCCACACCGTCGGTGAGGTCGATCAGGCCCGCAGTCGGGGCGACGTCGCCGGGCGCGTAGTCGGTCGTACCCACCTTCCAGACCTTGAGGCCGAAGCCCAGCGCCTCCGACGGCGGCACGATGCCCGCGTCGTTGGCGAAATCGGCGATGTACTGGGAAAGCAGCAGGCCGTCCTGCGTCTGATCGGCGCCTTCGGCACGGAGCCAGTCGAGGATCACCTCGGGAATGTCCTCGTCGGTCAGCGGCTCGTCTTCGAGGCCCTCGTCGCCGTCGAACGCGCCGCCGGGCTCCCCGCCGCGGCCTTCGAGCCGATCGAGCAGCCCCTGAAGCCAGACGTCGTGCTTGCTTCCGCCGCCGCCATCGCCGTCGTTGTATCCGGGGTCTGCAAGCATCTCGTTGAGGCTGGCCGTCAGGAAGCTCAGCGCCGAGAGATCGAAATCGACGATATCGCCGTCGTCGTTGCGGTCCACGTCGGGCCACCCGTCCACGAGGTCGAGATCCTCGAGAAAGAGGGCGATGTCCTCGGGCATCAGGCCGACCAGCCCCATGCCCATGGGAAAGATCGAGGCCGCGGCGAGCGGCGCATCGTCATCGTCTTCGTCGCCGGGAATATACTGCGGGACCGGCACGGGCGCGACCGGATCCCCGTTGCCCTGCTCCGGCAGGGCAGGCTGCTCGCCCGGCCCGCCGCTGACGAAATCCACCGCGGGCGGAGCCGGGGTATCGTCATCCCCGTTCCCGTCTCCGGGCGTCTCGGGCACATCGTCATCGATGAGGTCGAGGATGGCGTCCTTCTCCTCCTCGGTGCAGGCTGCGAGCGACACCGCCACAAGCGGCATTGCCAGCCCAGCTCGCGCGCGCGACGCGCCGGCGCGCTCCCATGCATCGAGAAGCCGCTTGAAGGAACGGGTGCCTCGGGGGGCGGTTGCGGGGAGGTCCATCAGTGTTCTCCGTTACGGGTCTTGCCGCGGTGGACTCGGCTTGTTCAAACGGCGCCGGGGAAGTATCGCTCCGGGCATCGATCGCTGACACCTATCGCCTTGACTATACACATTGGTGCACATTCGCCTAGAAGGCCTCAAACCACAACCGGGAGCACTGGATGACCACCGATTATTGCCCGTCGGACACACGCTACGAGAAGATGGTCTACCGCCGGTGTGGAGCTTCGGGCCTCAAGCTGCCGGCAATCAGCCTCGGCCTGTGGCACAACTTCGGCCACGACACACCCCATGACACCAAGCGCGCCATCTGCCGCACCGCCTTCGACCACGGGATCACCCATTTCGATCTCGCCAACAACTACGGGCCGCCGCCCGGCAGCGCCGAGGAAGCCTTCGGAGAGATCCTGAGAACCGATTTCGCAAGGCTGCGCGACGAGCTGATCATCTCGTCGAAGGCCGGCTACCGGATGTGGCCGGGGCCCTACGGAGAATGGGGAAGCCGGAAGTATCTCATCGCCTCCTGCGACCAGTCGCTCGAGCGCATGGGCCTCGACTACGTCGACATCTTCTATTCGCACCGGTTCGACCCCGAGACGCCGCTGGAAGAGACCATGGGCGCGCTCGACGAGATCGTGCGCTCGGGGCGCGCGCTCTACGCGGGCATCTCCTCCTACAACTCGCAGCGCACCCGCGAAGCGGTCGAGATCCTGCGGGATCTCGGCACGCCGTGCCTGATCCACCAGCCGGCCTACAACATGCTCAACCGCTGGGTGGAGCGCGACGGGCTGCTCGACACGCTCGAAGAACTCGGCGTCGGCTCGATTGCCTTCACGCCGCTGGCGCAGGGTATCCTGACCGGCAAGTACCTCGGCGGCATCCCGGCCGGCAGCCGCGCCGCGCGGGATGCCTCGCTGGCCCCGGGCACGATCACGCCGCGCGCGCTCGAGAAGGTGCGCGCGCTGGCCGCCATCGCCGACCGCCGGGGGCAGACGCTCGCCCAGATGGCCATCGCCTGGGTGCTCCGCGGCGAACGGGTGACCACAGCGCTCATCGGAGCCTCGCGCCCCGAGCAGGTGCAGGATTGCGCCGGCGCGGTGGCCAATCTCGCGTTCACGGAGGCGGAGCTGGAAGAGATCGATCTGCACGCCACCGACGAGGAGATCAATCTCTGGGCCCAATCGGCCGAGCTGGCTTGAGCGCAACGATGCTGCGCTCCTTCGGCCCGCCCGCCCGGGCCGGCCAGAGCATCGGGCTGTTCGGCGGGTCGTTCGATCCGCCCCACGCCGGGCATCTGCACGTCAGCCGGGTGGCGCTGGCGCGCGTGGGGCTCGACCGGGTATGGTGGCTGGTGTCGCCGGGCAATCCGCTCAAGCGGCGCGGGCCGGCACCGCTCGAGCGACGCCTCGCCGCCGCCCGTGCCATCGTGGATCACCCGCGCATCGCGGTCACCGCCTTCGAGGCGGCGGCCGGAACGCGATTCACGGCAGAGACCATCGCCGCTCTCCAGGCCGCCTACCCCGGCGTGCGTTTCCTCTGGATCATGGGCGCCGACAACCTTGCCCAGTTTCACCGCTGGGAGCGCTGGCGCGAGATCGCCGGCCGGGTGCCCATGGTCGTGATCGCCCGGCCGGGCGACAGGATTTCGGCCCGCGTCTCCAAGGCGGCGCGAGTGCTGCGCCGCGCCCGGATTCCCGCCGCCCGTGCCGCCGCGCTGCCGGGCATGGAACCACCCGCCTGGAGCTTTCTCAACGCGCCCATGAGCGGGCTCTCCTCCACCGCCATCCGCGAAAGGGGCGACTGGCCGGGGTGACGGTGCGGGCACGCACGCAGGCGCATGCACGCCGCGATCAGCCCGGCAAGATCCGGGCACCCACCTCGGCCAGAAGCGCATCGGTGAGGGCACGCTCGGCATCAGCGCATGGCCGGTGGCGGCGGTATCGCGGGGCTCCCCTGTCATCGAGAACAGGGGCATCCCAGCCCGAGGTCGTGGCAAAGAACGCGCGCACGCCGCCGTGCCCGTACTCCGCGAGGTATCCCTGCACGACGGTGTCGATATAGCTCAGCAGGATCGGGTGGGTCTCGTTCGCGGGCCCGTGCATCCCCTCCGAGATGGTGTAGGTGGCCACGATCGCGGCGCCTTCGAGCCCGTGCTCGACCTCGCCAGAAACCATGACCCGGCGGTAGGCATGCTCGCGCGCATCGAGCCCGCGCCAGTCCGCACCGGGAACGGGCGCAACGAGCCCGTCGATCTGCGTGCCGGGGTCGGGCACCGCGGTGAGATAGGCCACCGGGCGCAACGGCGTGTGCCGCCACATCCGCCGCCAGCCTCTGAGCCGCGCGTGCCGCGCCTCGCCCACCAACTCGTGCGTGGCCCGGTTCACGAGGCTGCCATACCCGAAGAAGTAGGGATCCGCCGCATCGCTGTACATGCCATCGCGTTTGGCCCGAAAGCCGCCGCCGGGCAAGGGCCCGCGGCTTGACATCGCCCGAGGCGCGGAGCATATGCCGCCCTCGGGGGGCCGTAGCTCAGTTGGGAGAGCGCGTCGTTCGCAATGACGAGGTCAGGGGTTCGATTCCCCTCGGCTCCACCAAGACCTCCTGAAAAAACTGAAATTGCTTTGCCTCAAGGCCTTGGAGAGGTTTTGTGCTCCCCGGTTTTCCCCCCAGCGTGACGTCGTTCGGTGCGGGAACCTGGCGGAAGCTGTAGCAACACGAAAGCCGCAGCGGGCGTCAGGATGGACCCGCGATCCGGCCACCGCGCCGTGAGGGTGGCGCGCAGCGTGTCGCCTTGGCATCACGCTGGACGAAAAAGCGGGCGCACGGCCTGAGCTCGTGCGCGATCCAACAAGCACCCACGGGATCGCCCCCTTGATTCATCGCCGGCTTGACGCGCGGCAGGCATGAGCGCCTGACGCAACGGCTGTGCGCGAGGGGTGCCTTCCCGATGCTGGCACATGGAACCACCCGAGTGCCGGATCGTCGTCGGGCTCGCAGGTTTGCCGCACGCGAACAGCTGATCTGCGTTCGGTTGCGACCCAGGAAATCCGCCGGGGAATCGGGTTTCGGCTACATTTCCGTCACGTTCGACGGGGACGCGTCCACAACACAGGACAGTTCCCGTTTTCGCCGGCACGGTATGGCATTTTTCTGGTGTAAGGTGGTTCAATGTCCCGAACGAACGGAAGAGGCCACGCGTGACGATCGAAAGAACCCTCTTCGCCGCCGCCGACAAGATGCGCGGCGCCATGGATCCGGGCGAGTACAAGCACGTGATGCTTGGGCTCCTGTTCCTGCGCTACGTCTCGCTCCGGTTCGAGCAGGTGCATGCCCAGCTCGCGGGCGACGAGTACGCCGACCCCGAGGATCCGGACGAGTACCTGGCCGAGAACGTATTCTACGTGCCGAAGGAAGCGCGCTGGTCGACCCTGCAGGCCGCGTCCAAGGACCAGCGCATCGGCGTGATGATCGACGACGCCATGCGCGCCATCGAGAAGCGGAACGAGACCCTCAAAGGCGCCCTGCCCAAGGTGTTCGGCCGCGAGTCCCTCGACCGCTCGATCGTGTCGGGCCTGATCGACCTGTTCTCGAACCTCGAGATGACCGGGACCAGGGCCGACTTCGACCTGATCGGCCGGGTCTACGAGTACTGCATCTCGTCCTTCGCCTCGTCCGAGGGCAAGCGCGGCGGCGAGTTCCACACGCCCAAGCCCGTGGTCGAACTGCTGGTCGAGAGGATCGAACCGCTGGAGGGCCGCCTCTACGAACCCTGCTACTGCACCGGCTCCTTCTTCGTGTCGTCGGAGAAGTTCATCGACCGCCACGCCGGCCGGCGCGACATGCTCGCCGTCTACGGGCAGGAGCGGAACCATACGACCTAGGGCCTCGCCCGCATGAACCTCGCCATCCGGGGCATCTTCGCCGACGTGCGCTGGAACGCCGAAGGCACGCTCCGGCGCGACGCCTTCGCGGACGAGAAGTTCGACTTCGTCCTCGCCAAGGCCTCGCCATCGACGCGCCGGTGGATCGCGAGTTCAAGTCCGGCACGAAGGTCCGCGACGGGGACAGGCTCCTCGCGCGCATCACACCCTGCCCGGAAAACGGAAAGACGGGCGTGGTCGACGGGCTGGGCGCAGATTTCGTGGGCTGGGGCTCGACCGAGTTCATCGTCCTGCGCCCGCGGCAGAGTATCTCGGCGTTCGTCCCCTACTGCGTCGCCCGAACCTCGGAGTTCCGAAACGAGCCGATCGGCACCATGACCGGATCATCCGGTCGACAGCGCACAGATGCTGGACGGATCGCCACGATCGAGCACGCGCGGCCTCCGCAGGCTGTACTTTCGGCCTTCAACCGCCTGGTTGACCCGCTTCTAGCTAGAAGGGTTGGCTCTCGGTCGAGAGAACCGCACCCTCGCCACCCTGCGCGACGCCCTCCTGCCGAGGCTCATGTCGGGCGAGCTGCGGGTGCGCGAGGCCGAGGCATGGGTCGCGGAGGCGGTGTGCGCGTTCTCTACCATCGCGGAGGGTTCCCGCCGGGGGAGCTGCGCTGGGTCGAGCTGATCCCGCTGCTCGGCCCGCCGACATCCGTCCGGCTCGCCAAGAGCTACACCACCCGGTGGAACATGACCCCTAGGGTCTGGGCTTCGGTAACGTGGCCGTCTTGGTCAACCATTTTCTGGCAGGCGCAATCTTTCGGCCGCGAGGCCGTGCCCATCGTGGCTCCGGGTCACTGGCATCAAGGCCATGCCTCTGTCGCGGCCTTCAATTGAGATCACCTCGGGTTCATTCTTCAGTCCGTGGTCAGCGCGAGGCTGCCAACATGATGCGGGTCCAATTCGGCGTCCGACGTGCCCATCGCACAAGCGTGCTTGACCAAGCCGGCGACAGTCGTGACCGCGGCATCATGGGAACCGCATCCCGGTGGCAACCTCGAATGCCTGCGTTCAGGCAGGCATCAACGGCGGCGTCCGTTCATTGAAGGCGCGTCATGCCGTCGCTTGGTAGGGGCTTTGGTCGCTCCGGAACTCTGTTCCATCAATCCACGTGCGGTGCAGGATCGACCCAATCCGCCGCGCCAGCGCGACCATCGCCCGTTTGATGCCCCGCCTGCTGGCAGAAGTTGCCGCGACACCGGAGCCGCGGCGCACCAAGCAAGAGGCCGCCATCCGCCCGGGTCGGAGCGATACCGGCGCGCAGCGAGTCGCGCTGGCCGAACCCGGAGCGGAAGAGCGGGCGCTTTGCCCGCCCGCTTCGGGCAGAACCGTTGCGGCCGGCCGGTGCCCGTGCCGCGCCATCACCGCGGCCCTGTAGCAAGGGCGAGGCGACGGGCGCGGCTCACCGTCCCCGGGGCAGACCGTTCGAGGTGGTCCTGCACAGGTTTGCCCGGCGCGATATCGCCACCCGGTGCCAGGCCGCCGTCGTCGTGCGGCGTTGCCGCGGCAACCGGGTGCCGACCGGCTCGGCGCCGGCCGAAGGGGCGGAGGCGCCTCGCCCCGGCACGATCGTGGAGTTCGCCTACTCCGAAATGGGCAACTCGGCCCCGTCACGCAGAAACAGCGGAATCCGCTCCAGCGGCGCGGGCACCTCGTGGCACTGGCCGGCAGCGAGGGCCTGCCCCGTCCAGGCGCAGCGCCAGTCAGCCCCCTGGGGCAGGTAGACGGCGCGCGTGACCGCGCCAGCCTCCAGCACCGGGGCAACCATGAGATCCGGCCCGAACAGGAACTGGTCGTCGATTGCCTGCGCCGCGGCGTCGTCCGGGAACGCCAGCAGGAGCGGGCGCATCGGGGGCAGCCCGGTTTCGTGCGCCGTGCGCATCTGCGCGGCGACATAGGGCCTGAGGCGTTCGCGCAGGTGGATATAGGCGGAGAGGATGGTGCAGGTCTCCTCCCCGAAGCTCCACACTTCGTTGTCCGCACCGCCGAAGAGGAAATCCCGGCCAAGGCGCGGCTCGTCGGAACTGTCCTGCCGGAACCCGTGAAGGCGCATCACCGGGCAGAACGCGCCGTACTGGAACCAACGTATCAGCAGCTCGTGAAATCCCGGATCGCGGATATCGCCCCCCTTGAAGCCGCCGATGTCGGTTGTCCACCAGGGAACACCCGAGAGCGCCATGTTGAGACCCGCACGCACCTGGCGCGCGAAATCCGGGAAGGTCGAATGCACGTCGCCCGACCACACGACCACCGGAAACCGCTGACTGCCCAGCCACGCCGAGCGCGAGAGGAGCACCGCGTCCTCGATCCCGTCGGCGGCAAGGTGCTCGGCGTACCCCTGCTGGTGCAGCATTGGATAGGAATTGCCCACCGCGCGCCCTTCACCGGCCCAGTAGAGCATGTTGTCGGGCTGGGCCGGGTAGGCCTCCGGCTCGTTGGCATCCAGCCAGAAGGCACCGAACCCGTGGCGGACGTAGCCTTCGCGCACCCGCTCCCAGTGATAGGCGCGCGCGGCGGGATTGGTGGCGTCGTAGAACGACAGCGCGGTGCGCCCCTCGCTGCCCGCGTCCACGAAGATCGAGGAGGCCTGCACGCCCCGGCGATGCTGCACGAGGAAGCCCGCGTCGCGCATCTCGTCGTGGGTCTCGGCGTTCGTGTTGACCGTGGGCCAGATGGAGATCATGGGCGTGATGCCCATGGCCTTGAGTTCGGCCACCATCGCCGCCGGATCGGGGAAATCCTCGGGGTTCAGCCGCCACTCGCCGCCGCGCGTCCAGTTGAAGAAATCGATCACGAGACAGCTCACCGGAAGCCCGCGCGCCTTGTACTCGCGGGCGATGCGCAACACCTCCTCCTGCGTGCGGTAGCGCAGCTTGCATTGCCAGAAGCCCATGGCCCAGTCGGGCATCATCGGCGGGTGGCCGGTGAGGCGCGCATATTCCCGCAGCAGGGCCTCCGGTTCGCCGGGCATCACCACGTAGTCGAGCTGCGGGGTCGCCTCCAGCACCCAGCGGGAGCGGTTCTGCGCCAGCTCCACGCGGCCGGTGCCGGGAGTGTTCCAGATCAGGCCATAGCCCCGCGAAGACATCAGGAAAGGGATCACCACCTCGGTGTTCATCTGCACCAGGTCGATCACGCATCCCTTCTGGTCGAGGCGCCCGTGCTGGTGCTGGCCCATGCCGTAGAACCGCTCCCCCTCCTGGGCGGCGAAATGGGCCTCCACGCGCCAGAGCGGCCCTTCCGAACAGGCATGGTGGCGCGCGGGAGGATAGAGGATGTGAGGCGCCTCCTCTTCGAGCAGAACCGTGCCGGTGCGGGTGTCGAGGAAGCGCAGCTCGATGGTGGGGCCCAGCCCTGCGGGATCGATCCGCATCTCGGCCCGCAGGCTGCCGTGGGTGAGGCTGGCGCCGGCATCGCCCAACTCAATGTCCACCTCGCCGCCCGCGGCCACGTCTTCAAGAAGGCCGCTCGGCAGGGTCTCGTCGAGGCGCGCGTTGCGGGTAGCGCGCAGCCGGATGGAGTTTTCGCCCACGGGCTCCAGCCACAGGGTTTCGCCCCGCATCCGCCCGACCAGACTGTTCCCGTCCCGCGTGAAAGTCCGAAAGCCCATGAGATTGTCTCCTGTTCCTTGCTGTTGGCCATGGCCGCTCTTGAATCCGGCGCGCAGGGGCAAATCTCACGGCGCGACGGGCGGGTCTCCATCCCCGCGGCGCCCGGCGACAAGCCCCGTATCCATCGCGGCTGTGGTGCGCCCCGGTTCTGCGGCATCCGGCATCATGTCGCCTCGGCCCGGTGGCCACCGATGATCCCGCCGTGACCCGTCAGCAGATCCCAGCCTTCGAGCCGGGCCCGGTCCAGCAGCGCGCAACGCGTGCGCGCCGCTTCGCGCGGATCATGATCCCACGCCGCCGAGAGCTCCGGCCGCGCCAGCTGCACGGCCGGCAGGTGGAAGATGTCTCCCGCCGCCAGCGCACGTGCCCCGGGCAGTGCATAGGCCATGTGGCCCGGCGTGTGCCCCGGTGCGGCCAGCGCCTCGGCCGGACCGATGCGATCGCCCGGCATGACGCGCAGGAGGCGCCCCTCGCACGCCCCGATCGCACGGGCAGCGTCGCGGGCGATTTCGGCGCTGTCCTCCGGCACCGCGCCACCGAGCCACCAGTCGAGTTCGGCACCGGGCACGGCCACGCGGGCTGCAGGGAAAGCTGCCCCGCCATCGGGCTTCAGCAGCCCGCCGCAGTGATCCCCATGCAGATGGGTGAGCAGCACCAGCGTGATGTCGCCGGGGACCACGCCGATCTCGCCAAGACGCTTCGCCAGCGCGCCCATTCGAGGGCCGAGAAGGGAACCGGCGCCGGTATCGACGAGGCACAGGCCCTCCGGCGCCTTCAGCAGATACGCCCAGACCGGCACCTCGACCGCTTCTGGCAGCACCTCGAATCCCATGAGCGCGGCGGCGCCGGCCGGGTCTGCCGTTACCTTCTCCACGAGACGCGGATCGAAGGGGAAGCTGCCGTCGCGGATAGGGGTGACGGGGGGCAGGCTCACGGGCCCCGCTCCGCGGCCACGCGCGCGGCGCGCGCCTTCGCGATCCATGCCGGGGGAGGCGCGGCACGCCGGTTCGCACGGGCCTCCGCGGCCAGAGCAGCCTCGGCAGCGGGCAGATCCACGCTGGCAAGGCGGCCTTCGGTCACGATCCTGCGCCCGCCGACGATCACCTCCCGCACGGCGGCACGGCGGGCACGACCGCACGTCAGCGCCGCGAGGGTTTCGGGAGCATCGTCCACCCGGTCCGCGGCCATCGTCTCCACCGAAAGCCCCACGAGATCGGCCTCTGCCCCGGCCTCGATTCCCCGCGCCGCCTGGCCGTCATGGGCCAGCCGGCCGGAGGAGAAGGCCGCGCGCAGCACCGCCGCGCCGGAAAGCCCGTCTGAAGCAAAGCCGCGGGGCCCGAGGATCCGCGTGGCGAGCCTCATCTCGCGCAGCATGTCGTCGTCGTCGTCGAGGGCCAGCCCGTCGATCCCGAGCGCCAGCGCGAGGCCACATCGCGCCAACATCGCCCCGTCCGCCTGCCCCGATCCGAGCCGCAGATTTGAGGAGGTGTTGAGCACCAGCACCGCACCGGCCTTCGCGAGCGCCTTCGCCTCCGCTTCGCGCAGCCATACGCCGTGCGCCACCGTCAGCCGGGCGTTCAGCAGCCCTGCAGACTCCAGAAGCGCCGGCAGGCCATCGGGGTAGCGGTCGTCCATCCAGCGGCGCTGCGCCCCGGTTTCCAGAAGGTGCATGTGCACGCGCCGGCCATCGGCCGCCGCCGCCGCGCCCACCTCCTGCAGCGCCGGCGGCGCGCACCATTGCGGGCCGGGCGGGCCGTACTGGGTGACCGTCGTCTCGTCGTCCACGGCATCGGCCACGGCCCTCACGGCCGCGATCTGCTCTGCCACGGGCGGCAGCTCCTGCGCGGCGCGGAGCTCCGCCCACTCCGTTTCGGAGATCGCGGCGCGCACCGCGGCACCGCCGTCATAGCCCGCGAGATTGCCGTCGATCACCGGAACGACGAGCGAAAGGCGCAACCCCACGTCCCGCGCGGCCTGCGCCGCTGCCCGTGCTTCGGCCACCACGCCCGCCCCCTGGGGAAGGAAGTTCACGACAACCGTCGTGACCCCGGAAAGCGCCATCCGTCCGAAGGCAACAAGATGCGTCAGGTAGGGGTCGGTTCGCGGCGCGCGCCAGAGATCCCACAGCCAGGCCTCGAGAGGCGCGTCCTGCGCGCCGTAGGTCAGCGGGCCGATCCCGCGGGCATGATCGTGGGCGTTCACCAGCCCTGGCAGCCAGATCAGATCACCCGTGGGCGGCGCGGCCGCCACCTCGGCGACGCGACCGCCCGAGAGCACCAGCCGGCCGCCCGGTCGTGGCGGTTCGGCCCAGGGCCGGGGCCAGATCCAGGCGGCCGGCAGCCCGGTCACAGCCCGAGGAGCCGCGCCAGGTTGCCCCCTTCCACCATCGCGCGATGCGCGGGGTCGGGAATGGCCTTCTTCATTTTCAGCCGTTCCATCTCGAAATCGCTTCCGGGCCAGTCGGTGCCCATGATGATCTTCTCGGGCCCGAGGTCGCGATAGGCCATGCGCACCTCGATGAGCTGGCTCGAGGAGGTTTCGAGGTAGATGTTCGGCGTGCGCTTGGCGACGAGGATCGCCTCGCCGACGTTCCACACCGTGCCCATGTGCGCGATCAGCGTCGGAACGGTCGCGTAGTGCTTGCAGATCTCCTCGATGCCAAGCGGATGGATGAAGGCGTCGTCGAGCGCGTTGAAGAGCACCATGATGCCGCGCTCGGCGCAGGCCTCGTAGATCGGGTCCAGCAGCCCGTGATCGACGATGTGATAGCCGTGGAGCACCGGGTGCAGCTTGAGCCCCTTGAAGCCGTGCCTGTCGTGATCGCGGCGCACCTGGTCGGCGGCATCGGCGTCGCGCGCGTTGACCTGGCCGAAGGCGATGATCCGGTCGGGATATTTCGCGCCGACGCTCGCGGTGTAATCGTTGTCGATCATCTGCCCAAGCGAACAGCCCACCGCCATGTCGACGCCGGCATCGTCCATGTCCTTCAGCATCATCTCCACCGAATAGGTCTCGGCGGTCAGGTAGTCGGAGTTCTGACCGGCCTGCCAGATGTTGTTGTAGGCGTCGATGATCATGCGCGGACGGCTCCTCTCTTCGGGTGGTGTTCTGCGACGGGGACCGGATTGTGGCAGGCGGCCAGCCCGCCGCGGCCGGTCGATGTCAGCACGGGGGGCTCGGTGGCGCAGCGCTCGAGCGCGCGCGGGCAACGGCTGCGGAAGGGGCAGCCCAGGGGCGGGTCGAGCTGGCTCGGCAGGTCGGCCGCCGGCGCCTCCGCGGCGGCGGCGATCGTGGCACGGGCGGCGGCGACGTCGGGCCTCG
>CAYXOX010000039.1:16283-21722 GCA_964466745.1 uncultured Rhodobacterales bacterium | reverse complement strand
TGCAGCGGTTGGCGTAGAAGAAGCGCGCGTCGTTCACCACGATGGGCGTCTTGCGCAGCTGGCGCACGAAATCCAGCGCCTTCGCCACGGCGCGCTCGCCGGTCTGCGGCCCCCGGATGATCTCCACCAGCATCATCCTGTCGACGGGCGAGAAGAAGTGGATGCCGATGAAATCTTCCGGGCGCGCGCTCGCGCGTGCGAGCTCCGAAATGGGCAAGGTGGAGGTGTTGGTCGCGAAGATCGCGCCATCGCCCGCCGCCGCCTCCGCCCGGGCGGTGACCTCGGCCTTGAGGGCGGGGTCCTCGAACACCGCCTCGATCACGAGGTCGCACCCGGCGAGCGCCGCGTAGTCCGCACCCGCGGCGATGCGCGCGAGCGCCGCATCGCGCTCGGAGGCCGCCAACCGGCCGCGGCTGACGGAGGTGGCAAGCCGTTGGGCGAGGCTGTCGCGGCCCGCCTCGGCGGCCTCGGCGCTGCGGTCGAGCAGGAGCACCTCGATACCGGCCTGCGCGGCCACCTGCGCGATCCCCGCCCCCATCATCCCTGCGCCGAGAACGCCGAGCCGTCGTACGTTCTGTTCGGCCACCGCGGGCCGCCGGGCCCCCTTTTCCAGCGCCTCCTTGTTGACGAACAGCGTGCGGATCATCGCGGCGGCCGTCGGCTCGCAGAGCACACGGGTGAACCAGCGCGCCTCGATCCTCAGGGCGGTGTCGAAATCGACGAGCGCCCCCTCGTAGACGGCCGAGAGCAGCGCCTGCGCGGCAGGGTAGACGCCCTGCGTGCGCCCGTTCACCATCGCGGAGGCCCCCACGAAGGTGGGAAAGCCCGATGGGTGGTAGGGGGCGCCGCCCGGCATCTTGTAGCCCTTGCGATCCCAAGGCTTGACGAGCTCGTCCTCGCTCGCCGTCAGCACCCATGCCCTGGCGCGTGCCAGCAACTCGTCGGGCGGCACCAACTCGTCCACCAGGCCCGCCGCCTTTGCCTTTTGCGGCGGCAGCGTCTTGCCTTCCAGCAGGAAGGGTGCCGCCGCCATCGCACCCAGCTTACGCACCAGCCGCGTGGTGCCGCCCCCGCCGGGAAAGAGCCCGACCTTGATCTCGGGCAGGCCGATCTTCGCGTCCGGAGTGTCGGCGGCAAAGATGCGGTGGCACGCCAGCGGCAGCTCGAGGCCGATGCCCAGCGCCGTGCCCGTGAGCGCGGCCGCCACGGGCTTGCCGCCCTTGAGCGTCTTGGGGTCCATGCCGGCGCGCTCGAGGCGGCGCAGGAGCCCGTGGGCCTCCGCCAGGAACGCGAAGATCCCGGCGGCCGGGTTCTCGGTGCCCGCTGACAACCCGGCCAGCACGTTGAGGTCCATCCCGCCCGCGAAACTCTCCTTGCCCGATGTCAGCACGATGCCCTTCACCGCACCATCGGCGAGGGCGGCATCGACAAGCGCCGAGAGCGTGTCGCGCCCCTCGAGCGTCAGCACGTTCATGCTGCGGCCGGGTACGTCCCAGGTGATGACGGCCACGCCTTCGTCGTCGATCCGCATCGTGAAATCGGTCATCGCCCGTTGCCTCCTAGACCCGCTCGAGGATGGTTGCCGCGCCCATGCCCGAGCCGATGCAGAGCGTGGCGAGCCCCGTTTCGACATCGGCACGTTCCATCTCGTCGAGCAGCGTGCCGAGGATCATCGCGCCGGTGGCGCCGAGCGGATGACCCATGGCGATGGCGCCGCCGTTGACGTTCACCCGCGCAGGGTCCGCGTCGAAGGCCTGCAGGAACCGCAGCACGACCGCTGCGAAGGCCTCGTTCACCTCGAAGAGCCCGATGTCGCCGATCTCCATGCCGGCGTCGGCGAGGATCTTCTCGGTCACGGGAACGGGGCCGGTGAGCATGATGGTTGGGTCCGTCCCGATCTTGGCGGTGGCGCGGATGCGCGCCCGCGGGCGGAGGCCATGGGCGGCGCCGAAGGCGGCGTCTCCCACCAGCACCGCCGATGCGCCGTCGACGATCCCGCTGGAATTGCCGGCATGGTGGATGTGTTCGATCCGTTCGAGATGAGGGTACTTCATGATGGCGATCCGGTCGAACCCGGGCATCGCCTCGCCGATCTGCCGGAAGCTTGGCGCGAGGGCGCCGAGCGCCTGCATGTCGGTCCCCGGGCGCATGTGCTCGTCGCGATCCAGGATCGTGAGCCCGTTGACGTCGGTCACCGGCACGACGGAGCGCGCGAAGCGCCCGTCCTGCCAGGCGGCATGGGCGCGCGCCTGGCTCTCGACGGCCAGCGCATCGGCCGCGTCGCGGGTGATGCCGAACTCGGTGGCGATGATGTCGGCCGAGATGCCCTGGGGGACGAAGTAGCGCGCCATGGCGACGGTGGGGTCCACCGCGATGGCGGCGCCGTCCGAGCCCATGGGGACGCGGCTCATCGCCTCCACGCCGCCCGCGATGTAACCGTGCCCGGCGCCGCCGCGCACCTGGTTGGCCGCCATGTTCACGGCCTCGAGCCCGGAGGCGCAGAAGCGGTTGATCGACACCCCCGGCACGGCTTCGCCGAGGACCGAAGCGAGCACGGCGGTGCGTGCGAGGCACCCTCCCTGCTCGGCAACCTGGGTGACATTGCCCCAGATCACGTCTTCCAGGGCATTCGGCGGCAACCCGTTCCGATCCGCCAGCGCATCGAGCACCGTCACCGAAAGACGCAGGGCCGTCACTTCGTGCAGGCCGCCGTCGGCGCGGCCCCTGCCGCGAGGTGTTCGGACAGCGTCGTAGATATAGGCCTCGCTCATGACGTCCTCTCGAAATGTAGCCCCCGGTCGGCGGGCGAGCCCGGCATCAGGTCATAGGGATGGGCCCACCCGGGCAGGGCGGCGATGCGTGCGAGCCACGCGTCGATGGCAGGCCACTCGGCACGCGCGAAACCGAATGGCTCCGGATAGAAAAGATAGCCGCAGCAGGAGAAATCGGCATGGGTCGGGCCCTCGCCCACGATCCAGTCGCGGCCGCCGAGATGGGCTTCGAGGACCGAGAAGGCGCCATGCAACCGCTTGCGCTGAAAGGCGATCACCTCGGCTGGGCGTTGCTCCTCGGGCAGGAAATTCGCGAGGAACCGCACCGTTCCGGCGATGGCCGAGAGCTTGTGATTGTCCCACAGCACCCAGCGCCAGACCTCGCGCCGCCCGGCGTCGCCCGATCCTCCGAAACGGCCGGTGCGCTCGGTGATCCAGTCCTGGATGACGCCGGACTGCGAGAGCAGCCCGGAGCCGGTGTCGAGCACCGGGATCTCTCCCATGGCGTTGATCTCGCGCCGGAAAGCCTCGCTCCGGGTCTCGCCGTTGAAGAAATCGACGTAGACCGGCTGCCAGGCGAGGCCCGAAAGCTCGAGCGGCAGCGCGGCCTTGTACGCGTTTCCGCTTTCGCCAAAACAGTGGAGCCTGACCGTCATGGCCGCAGCTCCCGGCGGCCTGCCAGGCCGGCAATACCGGGAAAAGGCTGGCGGCGGGCCTGCGCTCCTCCCGGCGCCGGGTCTCCGGCTGCTGCGGCGAGGAATGAGTTTTTTTGCCGAGATGAAGGGAGGCATTCACCATTGGTTAAGCCTGCCATGACAGCCTCGAGGCCGCGGAACAGGCCGGAAAGCCGATGACCGTCCAAGGTGAGGCCCTGCCCCGCGTGCTTCCCGATCGAAGGGACCGATGCGGGGCAGGGTGCCGCGGCCCCTTCATCTTGGCAAGAATACTCCTGGCGGAGGCGGTCGGCCGGTCTCGCCACGTGCCGCGTCATCGCTTGCGCGCCTCGAGCTCGCCGTTGAAAACGCGCAGCCGGTGAGCGAAGCGCTCGTGATCGACGACGCCATCGAGGTTCTCCAGCAGGAAGCTCAGTGCTTCGCCTTCGTCGAGGCCCGCCGATACGCAAATGCCGCGAAGCTTCCTGTAGGCGTCCTCGCTCAGGGCCACGGGCAGTCTCCGGGTCAGGCGCAGGCGCTTGGGCATGGTGTCAGAACCTTTCCGAACAGAGGCCGAGCAGCGCCTCGCCGCCGGACACGACACGCGCCCGGTGAAGGGCCGTCGCCGGGAGCTGGCGGGCCATGTAGTGCTGACCTGTCGTCAGCTTGCTCCGCAGGAATCCGGCATCGCCCCGGCCCACCGCGAGCGCCTGCTGCGCGACCATCGCCATCCGCACCCACATCAGGCCGAGGCAGCAGTGTCCGAGGAGAAGCATCAGGTCGTGCGCCCCGGCGAGCGCGGCGCCGGGGTCTGTCCCGCCGGATCGTGCCAGGGCGAGCACCGCGGCCTCGAGGTCGTCCAGCGCGGCCTGCAGGGGCGCCGCGAACCGCGCCTCGAAACCCGGGTCTTGTCCGCTCGCCGCTGCCGTCGCCGTTTCGCGGGCCTCTGCAAGAAAGGCCCGCAGCGCGCGGCCGCCGTCGAGCCCGAGCTTGCGGCCCACGAGGTCGAGCGCCTGGATCCCGTTGGTGCCTTCGTAGACCATCGTGATCCGCGCGTCGCGCACGATCTGCTCCACCCCGCCGTCCCGGGTGAAGCCCGTTCCCCCGAGCACCTGCTGGGCCACGACGGCGCTTTCGAAGCCCCGGTCGGTCAGGAAGCCCTTGATTACCGGCGTGAGGAGCGAGACGAGGGCCTCGGCCTCCGCGTCGTGCTCACGGCCGCTTCGGTCCACCAGCATCGCCGCCCAGAGCGCGAACGCGCGCGCGCCCTCGATGAAGCTCTTCTGGTCCATCAGCATCCGTCGCACGTCCGGGTGGACGAGGATCGGATCCGCCGGGCGTTCGGGCGCCGCCGCCCCGCCCGGCGCACGGCCCTGCTCGCGTTCGCGCGCGAAAGCGCGCGCCGCCTGGTAGGCGCGGTCGGCCTGGCCGATGGCCTGAAGCCCCACGCCGATGCGCGCTTCGTTCATCATGGTGAACATCGCCCGCATCCCCTTGTGCGGTTCGCCGACGAGAAAGCCGGTGGCCCCTTCGTAATGCATCACGCAGGTGGCGTTGCCGTGGATGCCCATCTTGCTTTCGAGCCCGCCGCAGGTGACGGCGTTGCGCGCGCCCAGCGCGCGGCCGGGCCCGGGCAGGATTTTCGGAACGATGAACAGCGACAGGCCCCGCGTGCCGGCCGGCGCGTCGGGCAGGCGCGCGAGGACGAGGTGCACGATGTTCTCCGCCAGGTCGTGTTCGCCGGCGGAGATCCAGATCTTCTGGCCGGTGATTGCATGGCTGCCGTCGGCGCGCGGTTCGGCGCGGGTGCGGATCAGCCCCAGATCGGTGCCGCAGTGCGGCTCGGTGAGGTTCATCGTGCCGGTCCACGTTCCGGCCACAAGCGGCGGCAGGTAGAGCGCCTTCTGCGCGTCCGAGCCATGGGCCTCGAGCGCCGACACGGCCCCGTGGCTCAGCCCCAGGTACATGTGCAGCGCCATGTTCGCCGCCGTGAACATCTCGCCCACCGCCGTCTG
>CAYXOX010000039.1:0-16273 GCA_964466745.1 uncultured Rhodobacterales bacterium | reverse complement strand
GCAAGAATACGCTGCAGGCCGGGAGACGAGGAGAGCTGCGCCCCTTCGCCCACCGCCGTCTGCAGCAGGTAGGGCATGCCCTGCCCCCCGTGAGCGGGGTCGGCATCGAGGCCGGGCCAGCCGCCCGCCACGAGCGCGGCATAGGCCGCCGGAAAGCCGCCGGGCGTGCGCACCGCGCCGTTCTCGAGCCGGCATCCCTCGCGGTCGCCGGCCGCATTGAGCGGCGCCAGCACCTCGGCGGCGAGGCGCCCCGCCTCGGCCAGCACCGCGCCGGTCGTCTCGCGGTCGAGTTCGCGGTAGCCGGGAATGTCCTGCCGTTCGGCCTCGAGCAGGTCGTGCAGCACGAAGGCGAGATCGTCCAGTGGCGGTGCGTAGGGGGTCATTGGCTGCTCCTCGCGACAGACTGTGCCGGCGACCGTGCCATTGGCAAGTAACGCCATTGCGATACCCGGGCCCTGGTCTAGGGGAGCCGGCGACCCAACCGAAAGGCGAGGGCAGCCCTGGGGGAAGGGGCCTTGCGCCTGCCCCCGCGAGGGCGGATGAAGGAGCCGAGCGCACGGAGGCCCCATGACGACCGAGCTCGAGCGAATCGCGCGCCTCTTCATCGAGGCGATCCCGTTTTCCCGCGCGCTGGGCATGCAGCTGGTGTCCATCGGCGAAGGCCGGGCCGAGATCGCGATGCCCTACCAGGCGCGCCTCGTCGGCGATCCGGCGAGCGGCGTCATCCACGGCGGGGCGGTGACGGCCCTGATGGACACCTGCGGAGGGGCTGCCGTGATGGCGCACCCCTCGGCGCCGGCGGGCACCGCGACGCTGGATCTGCGCATCGATTACATGCGCCCGGCGAACCCGGGCCAGCCGGTGACCGCGCGCGCGACCTGCTATCACGTGACCCGCTCGGTTGCCTTCGTGCGTGCCGTCGCCACCGACCTCGACGAGGCGCGCCCCGTGGCCACGGCAGCGGGCGCATTCACGGTGGAGCACGGCTGATGCCGCGCCGCCCCGAACCCGTGCAGGTCGTCAAGCAGCGGCGCGATGCGGCGCTCGCCGCGCTGGCCGGCGGTGTGCCGTTCGTGGGATTTCTCGGCATCGTCTTCGATCGCCGGGGCGACGAGCTGACCGCGGTGATGCCCTTCGACGAGGCGCTGATCGGCAATCCCGCCCTGCCGGCGCTGCACGGCGGGGCCACGGCGGCCTTTCTGGAGACGGCGGCCCTGATCGAGCTTGCCTGGTCGACGCTCTGGGAGGATCTCGAGGCCGGGCGGGTCGACGCGGCCGCGCTCGGCGCAGGCGCCCCGCTGCCGCTGCCGAAGACCATCGACTTCACCGTGGACTACCTGCGGTCGGGACTGCCGCGCGACGCCTATGCCCGCGCGCGGGTGGCCCGTTCGGGCCGGCGTTACGCCTCTGTCCTGGTGGAGGCGTGGCAGGATAATCGTGCCCGGCCCTTCGCGCAGGCCACCGGGCATTTCCTGATGCCCGAGGCGCCCGGCACCCCCGGCACCCCCGGCGCCGCCGGGGCCGGACCCCAGGGCCCAGCGGCGGGGGAGGCCACCGCGCAGGACGGCGGCGAGCCTCCGGCGTGAGCGAGGCGCAGGCCGCCGTCGTGGCGCGGCTCACGCACGCCAGGGTGGCCCGGATCGCCTTTCCCATCGTCCTTTCCAACGCCACGGTGCCGATCCTTGGCGCGGTGGACACCGGCGTGGTGGGCCAGCTCGGGGCGGCAGCGCCCATCGGCGCGGTGGGGCTGGGCGCCGTCATCATCACGTCCGTCTACTGGCTCTTCGGCTTTCTTCGCATGGGCACCGTGGGCCTCGCGAGCCAGGCGCTCGGCGCCCGCGACGAGGCCGAGGTCGCCGCGATCCTGAGCCGGGTGCTCCTGATCGCGGGCGCCGGCGGCGTCGCGCTGATCGCTCTCCAGGCCCCGATTTTCCTCGCGGCGTTGCGCCTCGCGCCGGCGAGCGACGAGGTGGAAGGGCTCGCCCGGAGCTATCTCGCGATCCGCATATGGTCTGCCCCCGCGGCGATCGCCGTCTACGGGATCACCGGTTGGCTTATCGCGCAGGAGCGAACGCGCGCCGTGCTGGCGCTCCAGGTCTGGATGAACGGCATCAACATCCTGCTCGATCTGGTCTTCGTGCTCGGCTTCGGCTGGGGGGTGCCCGGGGTCGCGGTCGCCACGCTGATCGCGGAGATATCGGGTGCCGCAATGGGGCTCTGGCTCTGCCGGGCGGCTTTCGCGGGCCGCTCCTGGCGCGATCCGGTGCGGGTTTTCGAGCGGGCTAAGCTGGTGCGGATGGCCGCCGTGAACACAGATATCCTGATCCGCTCGGTGCTGCTTCAGGCGATTTTCCTCAGCTTCCTCTTCCGTGGCTCGGGCCTGGGCGACACCACGCTGGCGGCCAACCAGGTGCTGCTCCAGTTCCTCTACATCACCGCCTACGCGCTCGACGGTTTCGCCTTCGCCGCCGAAACGCTGGTGGGGCAGGCGACGGGCGCACGCAGCCGGGAGCGGCTGCGACGCGGCGCCACGCTTTGCGCGATCTGGACCTTCGGGACGGCAGGGGTCCTCGCGCTCTGCTTCGCGCTGGGCGGCACGCTGCTGATCGATACCATGGCCACCGACGAGGGCGTGCGCGCGGCCGCCCGCGCCTACCTGCCGTGGATGGTTCTCGCGCCGCTCGCCGGGGCCGCGGCCTGGATTCTCGACGGCATCTTCATCGGCGCGACGCGCACCGCCGACATGCGCAACATGATGGCGCTTTCCGCGCTGGTCTATGCGGCGGCACTGATCGCGCTGGTCCCGTTCTTCGGCAATCACGGGCTCTGGGCCGCGCTCATGGTCTCGTTCGTCGCGAGGGGGATCACCCTCGGCGTGCGCTATCCCGCGCTGGAGCGCAGCGCTGGCTAGGGCGCGGCGGGCATGGGCGGGGCGCTGCGGCCGCTCAGGCGGCCCAGCGCTCCCTGCCTGTGCCCACGGCCTCGGCCACCGAGGCGTACCCGTCCGCGGCCAAGAGGCCGTCGAGGCCCCGCGCGATCCGCGCGGCCAGCGAGAGGCCGCCGTAGACGAGCCCGGTGTAGAGCTGCACGGCCGCGGCGCCGGCCCGGATCTTGGCATAGGCATCCTGCGCCGAGGCGACGCCGCCCACACCGACGAGCGGCAGGCGCGTCTCGCCTGCAAGACGGGCGAGAACACGCGTGGAACGGTGGAAGAGCGGGCGGCCGGACAGACCGCCGGTCTCTCCGGCGTGGCGGCTGCGCAGCCCGTCACGCGCAAGCGTGGTGTTGGTGGCCACGATGGCATCCACCCCGGCCGCTTCGGCAACGCCGGCGATGGCCGCAATCTCAGCGTCGTCGAGATCGGGGGCGATCTTGAGAAACACCGGCACCGGCCGAGCCAGCCTCGCGCGTGCCGTCATCACGCCGTCGAGCAGCGCCCGCAGCGCCTCCGCGCCCTGCAGGTCGCGCAGCTTCTCGGTGTTGGGCGACGAGACGTTGACGGTCGCGAAATCCGCATGGGGGCCGCAGCGCGCAAGCACGCGGGCGAAATCGCCTGCCCTGTCCTCGCTGTCCTTGTTGGCGCCGAGGTTGAGCCCGACGGGGATGCCGCCCGGCCGGGCTTCGAGGCGCGCCGCGATGGCGTCCATTCCGTCGTTGTTGAAGCCGAACCTGTTGATCGCGGCGCGGTCCTCGGTCAGGCGGAAGAGCCGGGGGCGCGGGTTGCCGGGCTGGGGGCGGGGCGTTGCCGCGCCCACCTCGAGAAAGCCGAAGCCCGCGCGCATCAGCGGGCCAAGGGCGGCGGCGTTCTTGTCGAAGCCCGCGGCGAGGCCGACCGGGTTCGGCAGCGCGAGGCCCGCCAGGCTCGTGGCGAGCCGGGTGCTGCGCACCGGGCCGGGCAGAGCGACGAGGCCGAGGCCGAGGGCGCGGAGGGCAAGCCCGTGGGCGCGCTCGGGATCGATCGCGCGCAACGCCGCGAGGCCCGCGCGCTCAATCGGGTTCACGTCATCTCCGCGGGAAAGGCGTGCCGCCCCCCGCGCAGCGGAAGCGGGCGTGCCCAGGCGACCTCGGCCAGGCGAAGCGGCCGGTAGAGATGGGGAAAGAGCGCACCGCCCCGCGAGGGCTCCCAGCGCAGCGCCTCGCCGAGGCCATCGGCGTCCACCGCGGCGAGCCAAAGCCCCTCGGCGCCGGCGAAGTGCTTCGCCGCCGTCTCGGGCGCCTGCGCGGCGTTCGAGAAATGGATGAAGCCATCGGCGAGGTCCACAGGCGCCCCGTGCGTGCGGCCCTCGGCCTGCAGCGCCTCCCATTCGGGGGCGCGAAAGATCTTGTAGATCATCATGCCGGAGCCGTGCCGCAGCGGCCGCGGGGCGTCAAGCCGTGCGCGCGCCTTCCCTGCGCGAGAGATGGGCAAAGAGATGAGCTGCGCGGGCAAACCCGGACGAGAGCTTTGACACCGGAAAGAGAGAGCGGCACTGTGCCCGCGTCACCTGCCACCCCCCACGAGGAGTTCGCCAAATGCTCGCACGCTTCCTGTCTTCCGCTGCCCTGCTCGGCCTCAGCGCCGGCATGGCTTCGGCCGAATTCACGGTCAATATCCTGCACATCAACGACATGCACAGCCGGATCCAGCCGATCAGCCGCTTCGATTCGACCTGCTCGGCCGAGGACGACGCCGCGGGCGAATGCTTCGGAGGGGCCGCGCGGGTGGCCACGAAGATCGCCGAGCTGCGCGCCGAGCTCGAAGGGCAGAACGTGCTCGTCCTCGATGCCGGCGACCAGTTCCAGGGCTCGCTGTTCTTCACGACCTACGAGGGCATGGCCGCGGCCGAGGTCATGAACGCGATTGGCTTCGACGCGATGACGCTCGGCAACCACGAGTTCAACCTCGGCCCCGCCAAGCTGGCGGCCTTCGTCGAGGCGCTCGACTTCCCGGTGGTGGCCGGTTCGCTGGATCTCTCCCGGTCCGAGGAGCTTGGCGGCATCGTGCAGGACACGCTGGTGCTCGAGGTCGGCGGCGAGCGCATCGGCATCGTCTCCGCCGTTGCCGCGGACACGCCCGAGCTCTCCAGCCCGGGCCCGAACGTGATCTTCACAGGCGAGATCGACGCGATCGCCGCCGATGTCGCCGCGCTGCAGGAGCAGGGAGTCGACAAGATCATCGCCCTCACCCACGTGGGCCTGCCCGAGGACATCCGCATCGCCGAGGCGGTGAACGGGATCGACGCGATCATCGGCGGCCACAGCCACACCTACCTGTCGGCCTCCGACCCCGACCGCGCCGGTGCCTATCCCACCTATGCCACCGCGCCCGACGGCACGCTGGTGCCGATCGTTCAGGCCTATGCCTACTCCAAATACGTTGGTCACCTGGTGCTGACCTTCGACGACGAGGGCAACGTGATGGAGGCCGGTGGCGATACGCTTCTGCTCGATGCTTCCGTGACGCCCGATCCCGAGATCGCGGCCCGCGTGGAAGAGCTCGCCGGGCCGATCCAGGAGATGATGACCGAGGTGGTGTCCGAGGCCAGCGCGGCCATCGAGGGCTCCCGCGAGGTCTGCCGCGCGATGGAATGCGCCATGGGCAATCTCGTGGCCGATGCCATGCTCGATCGTACGGCCGGCCAGGGGGTGAGCATCGCGTTCCAGAACGGCGGCGGTCTGCGTGCCTCCATCGATGCCGGCGAGGTGACGATGGGGGAGGTCGTGACGGTCCTTCCCTTCCAGAACACGCTCGCGACCTTCGAGGGCACCGGCCAGATGGTGATCGACGCCCTGGAGAACGGGTTGAGCCAGGTCGAGGAAGGCGCAGGCCGCTTCCCGCAGGTGGCCGGCATGACCTTCACCTGGGATCCGACCGCGGAGCCGGGCAGCCGTGTGGTCGAAGTGCTCGTCGCCGAGGGTGACGGTTTCGTGCCGATCGATCCCGAAGCGACCTACGGTATCGTCACCAACAACTTCATGCGCAATGGCGGGGACGGCTACGCCATGTTCCGCAACGGCATGAACGCGTATGACTTCGGGCCGGGCCTCGAGGTCGTGGTGGCCGACTACCTGGCCGCGAACGCACCCTACATGCCCTACACGGACGGCCGCATCACCGCGGTCGAGTAAGCGCGAGTCTTCGGGGCGGCTCCCACCGGGCCGCCCCGACCTGAGCGACGGCCGGGCGCGCCCCCGCGGCGCGGACGCCGCCGGCAGGACTGCCGCCGGGAGAGGCTCATGTGCGGACGTTTCGCCCTCACCCTGCCGCCCGATGCCATGGCGCAGCTCTTCGCCGCGGTACCGGACAACGATCTGCCCGACGGGCCGAACTACAACGTGTGCCCGACCACCCGCGTGGCGGTGGTGCGCGCTGCGGAGGGCGGGGGCAGGCGCCTCGTGGGCATGCGCTGGGGCTTCCTGCCGCACTGGTACAAGAGCCCGAACGACGGTCCGCTGCTCATCAACGCGCGTGCCGAGAGCATCGCCGAGAAGCCGGCCTTCCGCGCCGCGGCGCGGGAGCGGCGCTGCATCGTGCCGGCAACGGGATTCTACGAATGGACGAAGGCGCCGGAGGGCGGTCGCCTTCCCTGGTACTTCTCCCGCAGCGACGGCGCGCCGCTGGCTTTCGCGGCGGTCTGGCAGACGTGGCAGCCGCCGGGGGCGGATGGCGAGGCCATCGCCACCTGTGCGCTCGTGACCTGCGCCGCCGTGGCCCCCTACACCGAGGTGCACCACCGGATGCCGGTCATCCTGGAGCCGGCGGACTGGCCGCTCTGGCTGGGTGAAGCCGGCAAGGGCGCGGCACGGCTGATGCATGCGCCCGATCCCGGAGCAGTCCGCTTCCACCGTGTCGATCCGGCGGTGAACTCCAACCGTGCCAGCGGGCCCGCGCTCATCGAGCCGGTTCCCGGCTGAGGCCCCCGGCTCGAGAGGGTCCCCGCGCCCGACCTCCGCTAGGGCTGCCGGTAGCTGGGAAGCAGGTCTCCCTCGGCCGGGTCCGCTTCGTAAACCGCGCGAGCGATGGCCCGGGCGAGGCAGACCGAGGCCCAGTGCCCGAGCGACGGCAGGTGTTCGTCGCCGGCGGGCCGGGCCCCGGTGGAAAGTGCAAAGACGAGATCGCCGTCATAGGGGGTGTGGGCCGGCACGATGGCGCGGGCGATGCCGTCGTGCGCGGCGACGGCCAGCCGGTGGCATTGCGCCTTGTCGAGGGCGGCATCGGTGGCCACGACCGCGATGGTGGTGTTGGCGCCGCCAAGCGCCCCCATTGCGGCGGCCTTGCGGCTGGCGCCAAGAGCCTGCAGGCCGTGCCCCGGCCGCGGATCCGGCCCCGCGCCGCCGAACTCGCTGCCATACTCGAAAGGCGCCGCCCAGAAGTGCCGCTCCCCCGGCGTGGTGACCGAGCCGAGCGGGTTCACGGCGGCGAGCGCGGCCACGGTGACACCGCCCTCCAGCACGAGCGAGGCCGATCCGAGCCCGCCCTTGAGCATGGCCGTGAGCGCCCCGGTGCCGGCGCCGGCGCTCCCGAGGGCGAACTCCGGCGCCGCCGCATCCAGCGCCGCGCGGCCAAGGGCGGGGTAGGGGCTCTCCTGCCAGTCCTTCGCGCCGCCGTTGAGAAGGTCGAAGAGGATGGCGCCGGGCACGATGGGCACCCGCACCGGGCCCACCTCGAAGCCCCGGCCGGCGGCGCGCAGCCCCGCCATCACGCCGTCGCAGGCCCCGAGGCCGAAGGCCGATCCGCCCGAGAGCACCAGCGCATCGACGGCCGCGACCGTCTTGTCGGGGGCCAGAAGGTCGGTCTCGCGGGTGCCGGGTGCGCCGCCCATCACGTGCACCGAGGCCGTGAACGGCGCCTCGCCCGCGACCACGCTCACCCCGGACTTGAGGCGGCCGTCCGCCGCGTTGCCGACCCTGAGGCCGGGCACGTCGGTGATCAGGTTCCGCGGGCCGGGCCGGGGCGTGGCGCGGGACGTCTCACTCGGAGGCGTTGCGGACATGGGAACTCCTTTCCGTGCTCTGGCGCAGGGACGGCGCGCCGCCGGTGCCGAGCTCGGGCAGCCGTGGAACGGCGGCCACGAGCGCGCGCGTGTACTCGTGCCGCGGCCGGGCGAGTACTTTTTCCGAAGGCCCTTCCTCCACGATCCGCCCTGCCTGCATCACCAGAACCCTGTCGGTGACGGAACGCACCACGCCGAGATCGTGGGAGATGAAGAGCCAGGCAAGCCCGTAGCGGGCGCTGAGATCGGCGAGCAGGTCGAGCACCTGCGCGCGCACGCTCACGTCGAGGGCAGAGACCGCCTCGTCGAAGATCACCAGATCCGGGCGGATCACCAGCGCCCGGGCAATGGCGAGGCGTTGCCGCTGGCCGCCGGAGAACTCGTGCGGATACTTCTCGGCATCCTCTGGCGAGAGGCCGACGGCCGCCAGCGCCTCCGCCACGGCCGCGCGCCGCTCGGCACGGCCCGGGCGCGGATGGAGCAGGTGAAAGGGCTCGGCGATGGCCCTGCCCATCCTGTGGCGCGGGTTGAACGAGCCGTAGGGGTCCTGGAACACCGCCTGGATGCGCCGCCGCACGGCGAGGTTGGGCCGGTGGCCGGAGAACACCGGCGCGCCGCCGAGGCGGATGCTGCCGGCCTGGACGGGCTCGAGCCCGAGAATGGCCCTTGCCAGGGTGGATTTTCCGCAGCCCGACTCCCCGACGAGGCCGAGCCGCTCGCCGGCTGCCAGGCTGAAGCTCACATCGTTGACGGCATGGAGCGGTCCGTCGGGCCGGGGGCCGGCAAGGCCGATGGCGTCGCTGCGCCATGCCGCTCCCCGCCGGCGGAACACGCGGCTGACCCCGGACACCTCCAGGAGCGGGCCTGCGCCCGTGCCTTCCCGGCGCGCGGGGAGCCGCACACGGTGGGCCGAGGCGGAAAAGAGCATGCGCGTGTAGGCATTCCGCGGCGCCCGCAGCAGCTCCGGCGCCGGGGCGGTCTCGACGATCTCGCCGGCCCGGACCACCGCGATGTCGTGGGCCAGCCCGGCGACCACCGCGAGGTCATGGGTGATGAGCAGCACCGCCATCCCGAGTTCGCCCGCCAGGCCTCGCAGGAGATCGAGGATCTTCGCCTGTGTCGTCACGTCGAGCGCGGTGGTGGGCTCGTCCGCGATCAGCAGCTTCGGACGCAGGGCCGTCGCCATGGCGATCACTGCCCGTTGCCGCTGGCCTCCGGACAGCTCGTGTGGGTACCTGTCGGGGGGCACCGTTTCGGGCGGAAGCCCGGCCCGTCGCAGCGCGGAGCAGGCGCGCTCCATCGCTTCGGTGCGCCCGGCACCCTCGTGCCGGCGGATCGCTTCGGCCACCTGGGCGCCGATGGTCTGCACCGGGTTGAGCGCCGTCATGGGCTCCTGGAAGACCATGGAGATGTCGCGGCCGCGCAGCGCGCACATCTCGGCCTCGGAGCGTCCCAGCAGCTCCGCGCCGTCGAGGCGGATGCTGCCCGTGGCCTCGGCGCCCTCGGGCAGAAGGCCCATCACCGCGAGGGCGGTGAGGGATTTGCCCGATCCGCTTTCACCGGTAAGCGCGAGAATCCTGCCGGCCTCCAGCGAGAAGCCGATGTTGCGCAAGGGCCGGTTTGCCCCGATGCGCACGGCGAGGTGCTCGACCTCGAGAAGGCTCATGGGCGCCTCTCGCGCAGGCGCGGGTCGAGCGCGTCGCGCAGCCCGTCGCCCACGAGATTGAGCCCGAGCACCGTGAACACGATGGCAAGCCCCGGCCCGAGGGCAAGGTGCGGCGCGAAGCCCACCATGGTCTGTGCGTCGGCCAGCATCCGCCCCCAGGAGGGCAGGGGCGGCTGCGCGCCGAGGCCCACGTAGGAGAGCGCCGCCTCGGCAAGGATGCCGAGAGAGAACTGGATGGTGCCCTGTACGATGAGCAGGCTCGCCAGGTTGGGCAGGATGTGCTCGGCCGAGATGCGCCATGGCGATTTGCCGGCCACCCGCGCGGCCAGCACGAAATCCCGCTGCCACAGCGCCAGCGCCCCGCCGCGCGTCAGCCGGGCGAAGACGGGAATGTTGAAGATACCGATGGCGATGATGGCGTTGACCGCCGAGGCGCCGAACACCGCGGTTATGAGAATGGCGATGACGAGGGCAGGGAAGGCGAAAACGAGATCGTTGGCGCGCATCACGATCTCGTCGGTCCACCCGCCCCGGCGGGCGGCGGCGGCGAGGCCGAGCGGCACGCCCACCGCCATGCCGATGCTCACCGCGACCAGCGCGACGCCGATGGAGGTGCGGGCGCCGGCCATGATCATCGAGAGGATGTCGCGGCCGAGGTGGTCCGTTCCGAGCACATGCCCGGGGCTCAGCGGAGCGCGCAGCCGTTCGGCCACAACGATCGATGCCGGGTCGTGCGGGGTCCAGACCAGCGAAAGAAGCGCAGCGCCCACGGCGAGAGCGCTGAGCGCGATGCCCAGGGCCAGGCCGGCGTTGAAAGCCCGCTTGCCGCCGCGCGGCTCCGGTGCGAGGGCCACCATCAGCGCCGCGCCCTGAGGCGCGGGTCCGCCGCCGCATAGGCCAGATCGGTGAGATAGGTCACGAGGATCACCGCGAAGACGAGCAGCATCACGACGCTTTCCACGACGATCAGATCTCGCGCCGAGATCGCCTGGAACACCAGCCTTCCGAGGCCGGGCAACACGAACACCTGCTCGATCACGATGGCCCCGGCGAGCAGGAAGGAGAACTGCAGCCCGAGGATCGTCAGCACCGGGATCAGCGCGTTGCGCAGTGCGTGGCGCCAGAGCACCTCCCGCCGGCTCAGCCCCTTGGCGCGGGCGGTGCGGATGAAGTCCTCGCCCAGCGTCTCCACCAGCGCAGAGCGCATCACCCGGGCGAGGATCGCGGCCTGGGGCAGCGCCAACGCCACGGCGGGCAGCGTCAGCGCGGCGAGGCCGGGCAGCAGCCCCGCTTCCCAGCCGGGGAACCCGCCCGCCGAAACCCAGCGCAGGTTCACCGAGAACAGCAGGATCAGCAGCATGGCGAACCAGAAATTGGGCACGGCCACGCCCAGCTGCGCGGCGCCGATCACGCCGAAATCGGCCGCGCGCCCGCGGTGGGCGGCGGCCAGAAGCGCCGCGGGGAAGGCCACGAGGCACGAAAGCGCGAGCGCGTAGAGCGCCAGCGGCACCGAAACCGTCAGCCGCTCTCCCACCATATCCGCCACCGGACGCCGATAGGTGTAGGAGGTGCCGAAATCCCCGGTGAGCATGCCCCCGACCCATTCGAGGTAGCGTTGCCATTTCGGCGCATCGAGGCCGAGCTCGGCGCGCAGGGCCGCCACCGCCTCGGGCGGGGCATTGAGCCCCAGCATGAAGCGCGCCGGATCGCCCGGGACAACCTCGATCACGAAGAAGATCACGAGGCTGGCGGCGGCGAGGCTCGCGGCCATGGAGACGAGGCGCAGGGCGACATAGCGCAGCATGGGGCGCAACCTACGCCGCGTGCCGGGCCTTGCCCACGGGTTTTCGCCTCCCTGCAGCCAGATGGAGGCGCGGACTCAGTCCCAGCGAACGGCCGTGAGATCGACCGCTTGTGTGGGTGCGTCGCGCCAGAGCCCGCTCACCCCGGTGCGGGCCACGCCGAGTTGCGGAAGCTGGAAGAGGTATCCGTTCACGTGGTCGCGGGCGATGATCTCCTGCGCCTGCCCGAAAAGCGCGGCGCGCGCCTGCGCATCGGAGGTTGTCTCCAACCGCTCCATGACGGCGCGGAACTCCGGGTTGTCGTAGCCGAAGTAGTAGTCCGGGTCGGCATAGATGCCGATGTCGAGCGGCTCGGTATGGCTGACGATGGTCAGGCCGAAATCGCGGTTGGTGAAGACCTCTTCCAGCCACTGCGCCCACTCGAGATTGACGATGCGCGCCTCGATCCCGACGGCACGCAGCTGCGCGGCCACGATCTCGCCGCCGCGCCGGGCGTAGGAGGGGGGCGGCAGTTTCAGCGTGGTCTCGAAGCCGTTCGGGTAGCCTGCCCCGGCGAGCAGCGTGCGGGCCAGTTCAGGATCGTGGGCGCTGAGGCCCGTCAGATCGCGGTATGCGGGGTGGTGGGGCGCGAAATGCGTGCCGATGGGCGTGCCGTAGCCGAACATCGCGCCGTCGATCAGGCTCTGGCGGTGGATGGCATGGGCGATGGCCTTGCGCACGCGGGCGTCGGCCAGCGGTCCGGTCCGGTTGTTGATCGCCAGGATCGTTTCGCCCTCGGTCGATCCCACAAGGACCTGGAAGCGGGGGTCGGCCTCGAACTGCGGCAGGTTTTCCGGCGCCGGGAAGCCCATGAAGGCGTCCACGTCCTCGGCCATCACCGAAGCGAAGGCAGCCACCGGGTCGGAAATGAAGCGGAAGGTCGCCTCCTCCAGCGCCGCCGGGGTGCCCCAGTATGCGCCCGCCCTGCGCAGGACGATCCGGTCGCCGTTCACCCAGCGCTCGAAACGGAAGGGCCCCGTGCCAACCGGGGAAAACCTGATGTTCTCGATGCTTTCGGGGGCCACGATCACCGCGTCGCCCCAGGCCATCTTGAAGGGAAGGGCGCCGTCGGGCCGCGCGAGGGTCACCTCGACGGTATGGGCGTCGATCACCTGCACGTCGGCGATGCCGGCAAAGAGGCCCTTCTGGGCGTTGGTGCTGTCTTCCGCGCGGGCCCTGTCGAGCGAGAACTTCACATCCTCCGCCGTCATCGCGGTCCCGTCGTGGAAGCGCACGTCGCGGCGCAGGAAGAAGGTGTAGACGGTGCCGTCTTCGCTCGTCTCCCAGCGTTCCGCCAGAGCCGGACGGATGGAGCCATCGGCAGCAAATCGGGTGAGCCCCTCGAAGACGTTGGCATAGAGCACCTGGTCGATGGCTCCGGCCGCGGCCGACGTCGGATCGAGATGGGGCGGTTCGAGCTGCAGCCCCACGGTGAGCGTCCCGTCGCCGGCGTCGCTCGATGCAGTGCCGGGCATGACGAGAAGCGAGGCCACGGCGGCGGCGGCCAGCAGGCGCAGGGTGGGGTTCATGGAGGACGTCTCCCTTGGAGTGTGGCGCGCATCGCTCGGGGTTTGGCCTCGGCGCGCGGACAGCGGAAGGCCGAAGCGGATTACTACATGCCGTGGCGGGCGCGCGCCGCTTGGCACGCTTCCGAAGGCGGCGCCACAGTTTTTCAGCTTTGCGCCGGGGTCAATGCGCTTTTTCGCCCGGGCAGGGGGCTCGCCAAGCATTTGCAAATGTCCCGTCGAAGTGCATGCACGCAGGCGGCCGGCCACGCCACCGGCCGCGACCCGAACCCGGGGGCTGCGGCCGATGTGCGGCAAGATGTGCTGCATGCCGCCCTCCGCGCAGGGCCGCTGCAATGCCACGACAAGGTGCATCCCGCAAGGCCGCCCGCTGGAACGCGAAGCGGCGCCCCGGATGTCCGGGGCGCCGCCGTTCTGCCTGGCCTCTGCGCGCCGGTCGGAAGATCAGCGCAGGTCGAAGCGGTCGTTCTCCATGACCTTGACCCAGGCCTTCACGAAATCGGCCACGAACTTGGCTTCGTTGCCGTCGCTGGCATAGACCTCGGCGAGTGCGCGGAGCTGCGAGTTGGAGCCGAACACGAGATCCACGCGCGTGCCCGTCCATTTCGCCTCGCCGGTCGCGCGGTCGCGCGCCTCGAAGACGCTTTCGCCCGAGATCGGCTTCCACTCCACGCCCATGTCGAGCAGGTTGACGAAGAAGTCGTTCGTCAGCTGGCCGGGCCGGTCGGTGAGGACGCCGTGGGGGCTGCCGCCGGTGTTCGCGCCCATCGCGCGCATGCCGCCCACGAGGACCGTCATCTCCGGCGCGGAGAGTCGCAGGAGCTGGGCCTTGTCCACCAGCAGCTCTTCGGCCGAGACGCTGTATTGCGTCTTCTCGTAGTTGCGGAACCCGTCGGCCATCGGCTCGAGCACGTCGAAGCTTTCGGCGTCGGTCTGCTCCTCGGTGGCGTCGGTGCGGCCGGGGGTGAAGGGCACGGCGATGTCATGGCCGGCGTCCCGGGCGGCCTTTTCCACCGCCGCGGAGCCGCCGAGCACGATCAGGTCGGCCAGCGAGATCTTCTTGCCGCCCGCGGCGTTCGCGTTGAACTCCGCCTGAATGCCCTCGAGCGCCGAAAGAACCTTGCCCAGCTCGGCGGGATCGTTGGCTTCCCAGCCGTTCTGCGGCGCGAGCCGGACGCGGGCGCCATTGGCCCCGCCGCGGTGGTCGGAGCCGCGGTAGGTTGAGGCCGAAGCCCACGCCGCGCGCACAAGCTCCTGAACGCTCAGCCCCGAGCCCAGGATCTTCGCCTTCAGCGCGTCGATGTCGGCCGCGTCCACAAGGGGGTGGTCCACCGCCGGCACCGGATCCTGCCAGATGAGGTCTTCCGCCGGCACTTCCTCGCCGAGATAGCGCGACTTGGGCCCCATGTCGCGGTGCAGCAGCTTGAACCACGCCCGTGCGAAGGCATCCGCGAATTCTTCCGGGTTTTCATGGAAGTGGCGCGAGATCTTCTCGTAGGCCGGGTCCATGCGCATGGCCATGTCGGCGGTGGACATGAAGATCGGAACCTTCTTGGAGGGGTCCTCCGGATCGGGCGCCATGTCTTCCTCGGCGAGATCCTTCGGGGTCCAGACCCAGGCGCCGGCTGGGCTCTTCACCAGCTCCCACTCGTATTTGAAGAGCACGTCGAAATAGCCCATGTCCCACTTGATCGGGTTGGGTGTCCACGCGCCTTCGAGGCCGGAGGTGATGGTGTCGCGGCCCTTGCCCGAACCGTGGGTCGACAACCAGCCGAGGCCCTGAGTCTCGATCGGCGCGCCTTCCGGCTCGGGGCCGACATGGGCCACATCGCCCGCGCCGTGCATCTTGCCGAAGGTGTGCCCGCCGGCGGTCAGGGCCACCGTCTCGTAGTCGTTCATCGCCATGCGCGCGAACGTTTCGCGGATGTCGCGGGCCGAGCCGAGCGGGTCGGGGTTTCCGTCGGGGCCCTCGGGATTGACGTAGATGAGGCCCATCTGGACGGCGGCAAGCGGGTTCTCGAGGTCGCGGTCGCCGGAATAGCGGCTCTGCTCGTGGTCGGTCGTGGCCAGCCACTCGTCCTCGGCACCCCAGTAGACGTCTTCCTCGGGCTCGTAGACATCGGCGCGGCCGCCGGCGAAGCCGAAGGTCTTGCCACCCATGGATTCGATGGCAACGTTGCCGGCCAGCACCAGCAGGTCCGCCCAGGAAATCGCGTCGCCGTATTTCTTCTTGATCGGCCACAGGAGTCGGCGCGCCTTGTCGAGGTTGCCGTTGTCTGGCCACGAATTGAGCGGCGCGAAGCGCTGCATCCCGGTGCCGGCGCCGCCGCGGCCGTCGCCGGTGCGGTAGGTGCCCGCGGCGTGCCATGTCATGCGGATGAAGAGGCCACCGTAATGGCCGTAGTCGGCCGGCCACCAGTCCTGGCTATCGGTCATCAGGGCGTTGAGATCCTTCTTGAGCGCCTTGAGATCGAGCTTCTTGAAGGCCTCGGCGTAGTCGAACCCGGGATCCATCGGGCTCGTTGCCGGCGCGTTCTGGTGCAGGATCTTGAGGTTGAGCTGGTTCGGCCACCAGTCGCGGTTCGACCGCGCGCCGGAAGTTGTATGCATCACCGGGCATTTGCCGGCGCTGGGGGAATCGTTTCCGTCCATCATGATCTCCGATATTGCTGCCTGAACGTCAGGGTGGCGCCTGAAGGCGGGGTGCGCACCGGTTGAGGGCCGGGTCTTGCGCCAGGGCGTCGACTCGGCACGAGCACCCCCTTCGACCACGGTATACCAAACTCGTGCTATCAGGATAAGTTGAAATTTCTAATCGTGATGATAAGATAAGTTTATGAAAAACCTGACCCTCCGGCAGCTTCGCTATTTTGAGGCGCTCGCCCGCCACGGGCATTTCGGCCGGGCCGCAGAGACCTGCGCGATTTCCCAGCCCGCGCTGTCCATGCAGATTCGCGAGCTCGAGGAGTCGCTCGGCGCGCCGCTTTTCGAGCGCGGCGCGCGGCAGGTGCGCCTGACCGGTTTCGGCGAAACCTTCGCCACCCATGCGCGGACGATCCTTGCCGCGGTGGATGAGCTCGGCGAGGTGGCGCGTGCCGCCCAGGTGCCACGCCTTGCGCGTCTGCGGCTCGGGGTGATTCCCACCGTTGCGCCTTATCTGCTTCCGCGCATCATCGGCCGCTTGTCGGCCGACAATCCCGATCTCGACATTCACGTTCGCGAAACGCTCAGGAAGACTATGGCAGGAAACTAGTTCTGCAAAATAAT
>CAYXOX010000038.1:0-21961 GCA_964466745.1 uncultured Rhodobacterales bacterium | reverse complement strand
GTGAAGAACATCACCGAGTTCGGCCTCTTCATCGGGCTGACCGGCGATATCGACGGCATGGTGCACCTTTCGGATCTCACCTGGGAGGGCCGCGGCGAAGACGTGATCGGCGATTATCGCAAGGGCGATGTCGTCAAGGCCGTCGTTTCCGAGGTGGACGTGGAGAAGGAGCGCATCTCGCTCTCCATCAAGGCGCTCGACGGCGACCCGTTCGCCGATGCCGTGGGTGGCGTGAAGCGCGGCTCCATCATCACCGTGACGGTCACCAAGATCGAGGATGGCGGGATCGAGGTCGAGTACGAAGGGATGAAATCGTTCATCCGCCGTTCCGACCTCAGCCGCGATCGCGCGGAACAGCGCCCCGAGCGCTTCCAGGTGGGCGACAAGGTGGATGTCCGCGTGACGAACATCGACGCCAAGACCCGGCGCCTCGGGCTCTCGATCAAGGCGCGCGAGATCGCCGAGGAGAAGGAAGCCGTGGAACAGTACGGCTCGTCCGACAGCGGCGCGTCGCTGGGGGATATCCTCGGCGCAGCGCTCAAGGGCGACAACGACTGACGCCGCAGGCCTCACACGGCCAGGCAGTTCCAGAAGGCCCCGCGCAAGCGGGGCCTTTTTTTTCGTTGCGGCCACCAAGGGCCGTTCGGGCGCAGGCAAAGGCGCGCCTGACGAGGGCAAGAAACCGCCTCGAACGAGCTCCGGGCGAAAATCACCTTGACCAAAACTGCAAATATTCTCTTAGAATAAGCAATGTGAATAATAACTCATGATTGCACGAGGATTCGCGAACTTTGCTCAGGGTTGTAAGTCCTTCGGGGGGCAGCGAAGCTCCGCGCTTGCTTCGGGCGCCAGCTTTGGGGGGCAAGGCGCCGACCGGCGGAGCACGGCCGTCCTGCCTCGATTGCGGGCGACTGTGGTCGTTCAACCTCGTGGTCGTTTCGCGCGATCCGGGCCTGTGCCGCGCCGCGGAAAGCCTGAAGGACGATCTCGCCTCGGTTTCGGTCACCGAGGCGCCTCGCAGCGTCGTATCAATGTCCAGCCGTTGCGCGAGCGCCGAATGGATCATGCTCTTCGACATCGATTTCTTTTCCGACACCCGCGATGCGGTGGCGACCCTCTCCGAGATCCGGGCACGTAATCGCCGCATACCGCTGGTGGTCGCATCGCGCAGTTTCACCGCGACACTCCCGGGATCGCACGACATGGGGATTGCCGAGGCTGCGCTGCGGCTTCCGCTCGTTTCGGTCGAACCTCTTGCCGAGGCGCTTTGCAGCGCCGCCCGGCGTTTCGACCCCGCTCCGTGCCCCAAAGGCACTTGACAGGATGCCGTGCGGAATCAATTTTGGCTATTCAAGGTAGTTTTATGAGTGGTAAAAAGGTTTTGTCTAAACATTTGATTGAACAGCTCGCAGCCCTGATGGACATGGTCGAGGCCGCGTTCGAAGACATCGGGCTGTCAGATCTCACCTTTAACGAGCGCGCCGTGCTTCTCGCGCTCTCGGCCACAGCCCGCCGCGAGAGCGACGGTCGGCTGATGACCCATTCCGAGACGGCGCGCGATCATCTTCTGGCCTCGAAACTCTCACAGCCGACCTTCCACCGCATTCTGCGAAGGCTCGGGAAACGCGGCCTGGTGCGGAAGATGGCGGGCGCTCCGGGAATGTACGAGATTCTCGCCCCCGAGGCGCAATCCGCGCTCGCCGACCACGAAGTTTTCGTAACAATTGCTGCGAGCCGCGAACGCAGCTAGGTTGCCACCATGGGCAACGGGGAGGAAACCGTCCCGTGGTTACCCTGACAGGCGTGTATCGTGCCGGCGCAATCCTCCTCGGCAAGGCGTTCGTCTACAGTTTCCTTCTCGTCACTCTCGCAATTGTCTCGTGGGAGTTCATTCGCCCGTTGCAGATGATGGTGTTCCGGGGCGACCAGCTTCAGGGCACGCTGATCTTCCTTCCCTTCGCGCTCAAGGTGATCTGCGCCTATTTCGAAGGCTGGCGCAGCCTTCTCCTGCTGGCGCCGGGGGCGCTCATCGCCAACCAGATCCTCTGGGGGTTTCCTCTCGACCAGATCGGAACGTGGCAGGCCCTTGCCTGGAGTTACTCCATCGCGCCGCTCGGCTTCACGCTGCTGGCGGCGTTCACCGGGATGCGCCCGGATTCCCTCGATGCGCATCGCGGATGGCGCGTTCTGGCACTCGTGGGCATCTTCTCGGCCTTCGTCGGCCAGCTCGGCGTTCACATGTCGGTCTTCGGGGGCAACATCGAGATCAACTGGCGCCTTCTGATGACCTACGCGGTGGGCGATCTCCTCGGCCTCGTGGCGCTTGCCGTAGTGCTGCACTACGGGCGCAGGCTGTTCCGCTAGGGGCCGCGCGCCCGGCCCCGGGCCCTCCGAGCGGCTACCCGGCATGCCGAATCAGTTGCGCGCCGCCGCGATGCAGCGGGCTTGCCCCGGCGCCTCGGGCGACGTGGAGCTCGGCACAAACCCCGGTCAACCGGGCGGATTTCCGACAAACCCGCATGCCACGGTGTTTCGCGCTCCTCCGAATGGGCGTATAGTCGGCCCCTGAACGACCGGCCCTGCGCGGCGGCCGGCTCCCGGAGGACCGCAGAAAATGATCAGGTCTGAGCTCATCCAGAAGATCGCCGACGAGAACCCCCATCTATACCAGCGCGATGTCGAGCGCATCGTGAACACGATCTTCGAGGAGATCATCGAGGCGATGACGCGGGGCGACAGGGTGGAGCTGCGCGGCTTCGGCGCGTTTTCCGTCAAGAAGCGCGACGCGCGCATCGGCCGCAATCCAAGGACCGGCGAGGCCGTGCAGGTCGAGGAGAAGCACGTGCCGTTCTTCAAGACGGGCAAGCTGCTGCGCGATCGCTTGAACGGAGGCTGACCAGCCCCATGCGCTATCTTCGTTACGCCTTCCTGGGCGTCCTTGCGATCTGTCTGATCACCGTTGCGCTCGCCAACCGCGACCCTGTGGTCCTGGCGTTGCTGCCGGGGCCGCTCGCCGAATTGCTCGGCGTTTCGGTTTCGGTGACCCTGCCGCTCTTCGCGGTGATCTATGCAGCCATCGCCGCCGGGCTGCTGATCGGGTTCTTCTGGGAATGGCTGCGCGAGGGCAAGCACCGGGCCGAGGCCAGCCGCCGTCGCCGCGAAGTGCGCCAGCTCGAGCGGGAAGTGCGCCGCGTGAAGGGCGAACGCGACAAGGACAAGGACGAGGTCCTCGCCCTGCTCGAAGACGGCGCCCCGAACCGCTGACGATGCAGGGCGGTATCCGCGCGAAGATCTGCGGCCTCACCGAACCGGATCATGTGGAGGCGGCCTGCGCGGGCGGTGCGGCCTACGTCGGTTTCGTTTTCTTCCCGAAGTCTCCCCGGCACCTCGGTGCCGCGCGCGCCCGCGAGCTGGCGCAGGGCGTGCCGCCGGGGATCTGCAAGGTCGGCCTGACGGTTAATGCCGAGGATGCCGCGCTCGATGCGCTTCTCTCGACCGTCCCGCTCGACATGCTCCAGCTGCACGGCAGAGAGCGGCCCGAGCGTGTGGCCGAAGTGCGCGCGCGCTTCGGCCTGCCGGTGATGAAGGCAGTTGGCATCGCGGGTGCGGAAGATCTGCCCGCGCTCGATGCCCACGCAGACGCGGCCGACCAGATTCTCGTCGATGCCAAGCCGCCCGTCGGTGCGGTGTTGCCGGGGGGAAACGGGCTGCGATTCGACTGGCGCCTGATCGCCGCTCGGCGCTGGAGCGTGCCGTGGATGCTGGCCGGCGGGCTCACCGAAGCGACGGTGGCAGAGGCCGTCGACCTTACCGGTGCCCGGCAGGTGGATGTGTCTTCCGGCGTGGAAGACGCGCCCGGCCGCAAGAGCCCCGAGCTGATCCGCCGTTTTCTGGCGGCCTGCGGTGCCGCGTCCGCCGGGAGAGCTCAGCCCGAGGGCGCGGTGCCGCCGCGGCTGTAGATCCCTTCCGGCAGGTTCAGGGCCGCCGCAAGATCGGCCACCTGTGCCAGCGAGAGGGTGAGCTTCTGGGTGGTGTCGGTCCGTGCATCGTATTGCTCGATGGTCACGCAATCCTCGAAGGCGGTGACGATCACATCCTCGCCCAGCGGCGCCGCACCCTCGTCGACGAGGGTGATGACCGTGGCGTCGAAATCGTGCTCTATGGTGAACATTGGCCGAGCCTAACGCGGCCGCTGCCCGATGCAACCGGGCCGCTCGCTCAGTGTCGGCCCGCGCGGGCTTCCCGCCGCCTGTGCATCGCGTAAAGGAGCGGCGCGAGGACGCGGTTGTAGATCACCCCGGCCACGGCGCCGAGCAGCGGCAGTTCCACCATCCTGCCGGCCCAGGCCATGCGCGGCATGGCGCGCCAGAGCCGCCCGAAGGCGGCAACACCCGAAAGAAGTTTGCCTCCATCGACCACGTGCAGCCGCTTGGTGGCGGCTTCTTCCGTCAGCCCCAGTGCGGCGAGATCGGCCGCCGAAATGTCGGTGAAGCGTATGTCCAGCCCTCGCGCCTCGCTGTAGCGGCGGTAGGCCGCGATCTCGCGCGAGCAGATCGGGCAGCGCCCGTTGTAGAGCACGTCGAGGGGTGTGGCTGTTTCGGTCCGGGTCATGGTGCGGGCGTGCTTGCTGTCTGGAGTGCAATCTCCAAGGTAGATGCCGCGCGCCCTTCCGCCAGCCCTTCACACCACTGCGTGAAGTGGCTGGAAGCCAGCAGGCCTCGCGGTATCTTGGCCGGTAAACCCCGGGAGATCCGCATGCGTGCCGTCGTCGCCCTCCTTGCCACTGCACTGCTGGCCGGCTGCGCGCCGCTTCCGGCGCCGCCCGCGCCTTCGAACGCAGCCGCGCCGGCCGATCCGCAACTGCTCGACAGCAGGACGCTCGCCCTCAATTTCATCGCCGTGGTCGAGCAGGTGGAGCCCGTGGCCGAGCGCGAGTGCCGCGCCCGCACCCAGGGGGTGGACTGCGATTTCCTGATCGTGGTGGACGATCGGCCCGGCCTGCCCGCGAACGCCTTTCAGACCCGCGACGCCTCGGGCCGCCCGATCATCGGCTTCACCGTCGGCCTCATTGCCGACGCCCGCAACCGCGATGAGTTGGCCTTCGTGCTGGGCCATGAGGCGGCCCATCACATCGCCGGGCATCTCGACAGGCAGCGAGAAACCGCAACGCTTGGCGCGGTGATCCTCGGCCAGATCGCCACCGCAAGTGGGGGAGGCGCGGCCGCCGTTCGCACGGCCCAGGAGATCGGCGCATCGGTGGGCGCGCGCACCTTTTCCAAGGAGTTCGAGCTGGAGGCCGATGCTCTGGGTGCCGTCATCGCCGCCCGGGCCGGCTTCGATCCGCTGCGTGGCGCGGAGTTCTTCAACCGGATCCCCGATCCGGGCGACCGCTTCCTCGGCACGCATCCTCCGAATGCCGAGCGGCTGCGGGTGGTGCGCCAGACGGTGGCGCAGTTCGGGCTTTGAGCCGGGCTTGACCGAGGTCAAGGCGCACCGGGTGCGCGGCTGCTTCACTTGCGGGCAGGTCAACCCTTGCCGGCACCCGGAGGCGCCCATGAAACCGCTTGGCGATCTGCGCAAACACTACATGCTTGCCCGCACAATGGCCGACAGGCTGGGCGTGGATATCGCCGGAGCCGCGGAGGCGGGCACGCTGAGTCTGGCGGACTGGTCCGAGGCCGTGACGCGCTGCCGGGGGTGCGAGGCGCCCGGGGCCTGCGCCGACTGGGAGCGCGACACCGCGCCGGGCGAAGCCGACGAGGCTCCGGGCTATTGCCGCAATGCGCAGCTCTTCGACGCGCTCAGGCCCTGATCCCGCCGCGCCCCGCGCGCGTCAGAACCACTGGCCGGGCTCCATGAGCCCGAGGTCCAGGAGCTGCGCACTGTGCCATTTGAACGTGGCCGAGTTGTGCCAGCGAAAGGTCTTGATATCGAAGGTCGAGCCCGGGTTGCGCTTGAGCGCCTTGGCCGTGCGGAACGAGCAGACCGCCGCCGTCAGGTTGTGGTGCCAGGGGCAGGCGTAGGTGTTGAATTCCTCGTCGTTCAGGCGATGGTCCGGGCCCAGCTTCAGCCCGGGACGTGCCCGGAACAGCGAGATCCTGTCGATGCGCCGCCGTTCGGGCGGCACATGTTCCTCGAAGCGCCAGCGCAGACCTCCGAAGAAATCGAGCTGTCGCTCGTGGAAGGTTCCGTCCGGCCGCTGCCGGCCGAGCGCGTAATAGCCCGAACGGTCGAGGTAGGCATCGTCGAGGGCCACCGCATCGGGATGCTTCTCGAGATCGCCGGCGTAAAGATCGACAACGTAGGTGAGCATCGCATCGCGCCGCTCTTCGGCGTGGAACGCGAGCATCTCGCCCACCCTCCGGCTCTCGCAGAACGGAAAGAGCAGGTACTCGGCATTGAAACAGTAGAAGATCCACTGCCCCGGGGCGGCCTCGATCACCGCGTTGACGGCAGCCTCACGTGCTCCGCGCGTGAAGATGTCGAAGGCCGCGGGCTCCACCCTCGGGTCCGCCGTGCATGTCTCGGGCACGTCGACCCCCGCGGCGCACATCAGGAAGACCGTCCGGAACCCGAGGTGCAGATGGTGCAAGACGGTGCTTTCGACCTCCACGTCGTCCTCGGCGAGGATCACCGCGACGGGGCCCCGCACCGGGCCGCGCCCGGGAGCCGAAAGGAGGTCTTCTAGCCTTTCGAGGGTCATCGCTGCGCATATCCCCCCGTTTGCGCCGGTGCGGCGGGGTCGAGGCGGAGAATCGGTCATGGCTGCCCGCATTGCAAGCGCGTGCCCGAGAAGATAGAGCCGGAGGCGCGAAGGAGAGGGGCCCGGGCCATGCCGCGCAAGCTCTACGTCAAGACCTACGGCTGCCAGATGAACGTCTACGACAGCGAGCGCATGGCGGAGGCGCTGGCGACGTCGGGCTACGAGACGGTGGACGCGCCCGAGGCGGCCGACATGATCCTGCTCAACACCTGCCACATCCGCGAGAAGGCGGCGGAGAAGGTCTATTCCGAACTCGGTCGCCTGAAGGGGCTGAAGGCCGCCAACCCCGATCTCAGGATCGGAGTCGCCGGCTGCGTGGCACAAGCCGAGGGCGCCGAAATCATGCGCCGCCAGCCCGCCGTCGATCTCGTCGTCGGCCCCCAGAGCTACCACCGCCTGCCCGCGATGGAAGCACGGCTCAGGGCGGGCGAAACGGCGCTCGACACCGACTTTCCCGAGGAAGACAAGTTTTCCCGCCTCGGTGCACGCCCCGCCGCGCATCGCGGCCCCGCGGCCTTCCTGACCGTGCAGGAAGGGTGTGACAAGTTCTGCTCGTTCTGTGTCGTGCCCTACACCCGCGGCGCGGAGGCGTCCCGCCCGGTGGCCCAGGTCATGGCCGAGGCCAGCGCCCTTGCCGCGCGCGGCGTGCGCGAGATCACGCTGCTGGGGCAGAACGTGAATGCCTATCACGGCGCCGATGCCGACGGCGGCGAGGCGAACCTCGCCACGCTCGTGCACCGGCTTGCCGGGATCGAGGGGCTGGAGCGAATCCGCTACACCACCTCTCACCCCAACGACATGACCGATGATCTGATCGAGGCCCATGGCAGTTGTGCCAAGCTCATGCCCTACCTGCACCTGCCGGTGCAGTCCGGCTCGAACAGCATCCTGAAGGCCATGAACCGCAAGCACACCGCCGAGAGCTACCTGCGCCTGATCGATCGGATTCGCGCGGCGCGGCCCGATATCCTGCTTTCCGGCGACTTCATCGTGGGATTCCCCGGCGAGACGGAGGCCGATTTCGCCGATACCCTCGCGCTGGTGGAGGCGGTGGGCTACGGGCAGGCGTATTCCTTCAAGTATTCCACCCGCCCGGGCACCCCTGCTGCGGAGCGCGCGCAGGTGGACGAGGAGGTGAAGGCCGAGCGGCTGGCGCGCCTTCAGGCCCTTCTCTCGCGCCAGCAGCGGCAGGCGCAGGACGCGATGGTGGGCAAGGAGGTGACGGTGCTCTTCGAGCGGGCGGGCCGCCTGCCGGGGCAGCTGGTGGGAAAGTCCGAGCATCTGCACGCGGTCCACGTGCAGGCGCCCACAGAATTGCTCGGCGAGATGGCGCGGGTGCGG
The DNA here is from genome assembly GCA_964466745.1 of uncultured Rhodobacterales bacterium. Classification (GTDB taxonomy): domain Bacteria; phylum Pseudomonadota; class Alphaproteobacteria; order Rhodobacterales; family Rhodobacteraceae; genus CAYXOX01. Next base: position 13,857 of record CAYXOX010000038.1, on the reverse strand, counting down.
ATCGGGGAGAGCGCCCCCAATTCGCTGGGCGGCGTTCTGGAAGCCTGAGGCCCTCCCGAGCACCCCCGTATCGGGCCGAGCCGGAACTTCATGCACAGGCGCCGACAACCTGCCGCCGCACACAACTACGGCGGCATCGGGGCGCCTCGGGCACGTCTTTTGCGCGAGAAAGCCCCCCAAGCGGGATCTTACTTAATACAGTGTGGCGGGCCAGTAGCGTATCGTTGCGACTAGAGACACAATATATGGCGTTTCCTTTCGCGAATTTGCTTCCCTCCTTGGGCACCTTTGCTAGGATCGCGGCACGGGCGTTCTCGGGCGCCCGGCTGCGCTGCGTCATGGGGGATGGTGATGAGACGGGGCATTGTTCCGGCATTTTGGAGAGTTCTGGGCTTGCGCGGAGCGCTCGCCCTCGGTTTGGCACTGGCATTCTTCGTATCCGCAGGATCCCCTGCGCTCGCCCAGGCAGAGCGCTACGTGCCGGGCATCTGGGTCGACCCGGACGGCTGCGAGCACTGGGTGATGGACGATGGTGCCGAGGGATACATGACGCCGCACGTGACGCGGCAGGGCATCCCGGTGTGCCGGCGCATGAACATGTGCGGCGTGATGAACTCAGACCAGTTCTTCGCCACGGACAGTGCGAGGATCTCGCCGGCCGGCCAGCACCGGCTCGCGCAGTTCTTCGCCTCCGCGAGCGCCACCGCCTTCGTCATCTCGGGGCATACCGACAGCCGCGCCTCCGACGAGTACAACCTCAACCTTTCGCTGCGCCGCGCGACCGCGGTGGCCCGAGTGGCCCAGAGCGTGGGCGCCCGGGTGGCCGACGTGCGCGGGTTCGGCGAGCGGATGCCGCGGGCGTCCAACGCCACCCATGAAGGCATGGCGCTCAACCGCCGTGTCGAGATCTTCTGTATCCGGTGAGGGCGCCATGACGTTGCACAAGACATTCCTGCTGGCCGCCGCGGCTCTGGCACTCGCCGCCTGTGACGACAAGATCGACAAGACCGTGGATCGCGGCTTCGATTCGAAGGATCTCAGCCAGCTCCGCGCGGGCATCTGGATCGATCCGCGCGGTTGCGACCACTGGATCATTGACGACGGCCTCGAAGGCTATCTCTCCCAAAGGCTCGACCCCTACGGCAAGCCCGTCTGCTCGGGAATCGGTCAACCCGGAACCGCCGTGGGGCCATTCAAGCAGGGATCCTCATTCCCCGATTCGATCTGATCCTGCCTGATCGGGCGGCGCGCCGGGCGGTTATCCGCAAAGCGGGCCGCCCTGCGCGTGACAGGATGGTGACATTTCGACCGCACAGCTTGCGCCGCGCAGTCCGTCTTGCCACGTTGACCGCGAACCCGTAGCCACGGAGAGCATATTGGCGCCAAACACCCTCGCCCCGCCGACCGCCTCCAGCGCCTTCTCGGAGACGCATTTCGAAATCCCCGAAAACCGCTTCCTCGTGGACGTCTCCGGCGTTGGCGGGCGCAACCTCGTGCAGATCGAGGAACGCCTCGGGCTGCAGATCGTGCAGCGGGGCAACCATCTCGTCCTGATCGGCGAGCCGGAGGCGCGCGAACGCGCCGCCGAGGTGCTTGCCGCCCTGGTGGACCGCGCCGAGCATGGCCGCGAGATCGCTCCGGCCGACATCGACGCAGAAATCCGCATCGGTGCCGGGGCCGGCGCCAGCCGCCTCGCGGCAACCGAGGATGCCGGCGGCCGGGCGGGCGACCAGCTGGAGATGTTCACGCGCGGCACGGTTGAGATCAAGACGCGCAAGAAGCTCGTCGAGCCGCGCACCGAGGCGCAGAAGGCCTATGTGCGCGCGCTCTTTTCCCACGAGCTTGCCTTCGGGATCGGCCCCGCCGGCACCGGCAAGACATATCTCGCCGTCGCCGTGGGGGTTGCCATGTTCATCGGCGGCCATGTGGACAGGATCATCCTCAGCCGCCCCGCCGTGGAGGCGGGCGAGCGCCTCGGCTTTCTGCCGGGCGACATGAAGGACAAGGTCGATCCCTACATGCAGCCGCTCTACGACGCGCTCAACGATTTCCTGCCCGCCAAGCAGGTGGCGAAGCTCATCGAGGAGAAACGCATCGAGATCGCCCCGCTCGCCTTCATGCGCGGGCGGACTTTGGCCAATGCCTTCGTGGTGCTCGACGAGGCGCAGAACGCGACGTCGATGCAGATGAAGATGTTCCTCACCCGTCTCGGCGAGGGCTCGCGCATGGTCATCACCGGAGACCGCAGCCAGGTCGACCTGCCGCGCGGCGTACAAAGCGGCTTGCGCGATGCCGAGGTGCTGCTCGCCTCGGTTCAGGGAGTCTCGTTCTCCTATTTCACCTCGGCCGACGTGGTGCGCCACCCGCTCGTGGCCCGCATCATCGAGGCCTACGAGGCGGCAGAGGGCTGACGGTGGTGCCGCGCCGGCTCCTGCCATGACAAGGCTCGTCGATGTCGTTTCCGAGGACGCGCGGTGGGAGGCGTTCGGCCTTTGCGCCCTGGCGGAGTCGGCCGCGCGCGTCGCGCTCGGCCATCTCGGTCACGACCCGTCGGCATTCGAGATTGCGCTGCTCGGCGCCGATGCCGCGCGCGTCGCCGAGCTGAACGGCGCCTACCGCGGAAAGGACGCTCCGACCAACGTGCTGTCCTGGCCTGCGGTCGAATGGCCGCCGCGCCCCGAGGGCGCTCCGCCGCCGCGTCCTGCCCCGGGAGAGCTTGGCGATGTCGCCCTTTCCTGGGAAACCTGCATGGCCGAGGCAACAGCGGCAGGCCTCGCGCCGGAGGCTCACGTGACGCATCTCGTCGTTCACGGGTGCCTGCATCTTCTCGGCTACGACCATGTTCGTGACGGCGATGCCACCCTGATGGAAGGGATCGAAGCAGAGATACTTGGCAAACTGGGAATAGCAGACCCATATTCGTAGGCGTCGGCTGCCGTCAGCCGGAATGACACTGGAAAGGGAAGATGGGCGACAGCACCGAGGGGTCATCTGCCGCGGCGCGGAGCGCGCCGCCGGACCCCGGCGAGATACAATCGCAACGCGGCTTCTTCGGCCGCATCATCGGGGCCCTAAGCCCCTCCGAAACCAAGGATGCGCTGCGCGCTGCCCGAGGATACGAAGAGGCGGTGCAATCGGCGCCGGGGCTCGGCAACCTGCGCCGGATGCGCGTCGAAGACGTGGCCATCCCCAAGGCCGAGGTGGTGGCCGTACCTGCCGACATCTCTCTCGCAGACCTCGTGAAGGTGTTCCGCGAAAGCGGGCTCACGCGCCTGCCGGCCTTCGATGGCACGCTCGATACACCGCTCGGTTTCGTGCATCTCAAGGATCTCGCGCTGCGCCACGGGTTCAACGGGCCCGCGCCGGAGTTCGATCTGCGCGAGGTGCTGCGGCCGCTTCTCTTCGTTCCGCCGTCCATGCCCATCGGCGTGCTGCTCTCCAAGATGCAGGCCGACCGGATCCACATGGCGCTTGTGGTGGACGAGTACGGCGGCACCGACGGGCTGGTCACCATCGAGGACCTGATCGAACAGGTCATCGGCGAGATCGAGGACGAGCACGATGTCGCCGAGGCTGCGCTTTGGACCCGTGAAAGCACCGGATGCTATCTCGTGCAGGCCCGCGCGCCGCTGCGCGATTTCGAAGCCGAGATCGGCGTGACGCTGACCGACCATGAGGAAGTCGACGAGGAAGAAATCGATACGCTCGGCGGGCTTGTGTTCATGCTGGCGGGCAAGGTGCCGGCCCGGGGCGAAGTGGTGCAGCACCCAGACGGCCCGGAGTTCGAGGTGGTCGACGCGGACCCCCGGCGGATCAAGCGCCTGCGCGTGCGGCTGGCCGCACGCGTAGATGCCTGACGCGAGGGGGCCGGCCGCCGTTCTGGAGGCCCGGCTCGCCGGCGACGCGCGCGCGCGCCTCCTTTTCGCGGCGGCATCCGGCCTCGCCGTGGGGCTCGCCCATGAGCCTTGGGGCCTCTGGGCGCTGGGGTTTCTTGGCCTAGCAGGGCTGATGCTCGCGGTCGCGGCGGCACCCGGCTGGCGCGCCGCTGCCGTCACCGGCTGGCTGGCCGGAGCAGCGATGTTCGGGCTGACCCTGCACTGGATCGTGGAGCCCTTCCTCGTTTTCCGCGACACGCTCGGGTGGATGGCCCCGTTCGCCTGGGGCCTGATGGCCGGCGGGCTCGCGCTTTTCTGGGGCGCTGCCTGTGCGGCGGCCTGGGCATTGGGGCTGGGGCCGGCATCACGCATGCTTGCCGTGGCCGTCTGCCTTGCGGCGCTGGAGGTGGTGCGCACCCATGTCTTCACCGGCTTTCCCTGGGCGCATGTCGCCTACATTCACCTCGGTCTGCCGCTCGAGCAGCTGCTGGCGCTGATCGGCCCCCACGGGCTGGCGTTGCTGACGCTCCTGTGGGTCGCGGCGGTGCTGCTGTGCTGGCGGGCACAGGCGCAGCGCGGGCTTGCTCTTGCGGCCTTCCTGCTGCTTGTAGCGGGGGCATGGGGCCTCAATCGCGAGGGCGGCGCCCCGCGCGAAGATGTCGGCAGGCCCCTGGTGCGGCTCGTTCAGCCCAACGCCCCGCAAACCGAGAAATGGGATCCCGAGCGCGCCCCCGTCTTCCTGAGGCGCCTCCTCTTGGCGACTGCCGCAGAACCGCCGCCCGATCTCGTGGTATGGCCGGAAAGCGCCGTGCCGATGCTCCTCGAGGATGCCGGCCCGGTGCTCGAAGAGGCCGCATGGCTGGCACGCGGGGCTCCGGTGGCGCTGGGCGTGCAACGGCGCGAGGGGCTCCGCTTCTTCAACTCGCTCGTGGTTGCCGGCCCCGGCGGACGGCCCGCGGCACTTTACGACAAGGCCCATCTCGTACCCTTCGGCGAGTATATTCCCTTCGGCGACCTGCTTGGCCGGTTCGGCCTTAGGGGGCTCGCCGCCCGGGAGGGCGGTGGCTACACGGCCGGCCCCGGCCCGGCGCTGGTGAGCCTCGCGGGCATCGGTCGGGCGCTGGTGCTGATCTGCTACGAAGGCATCTTTCCACAGTTCGTTGCACGCGCGCCGTCGCGGCCCGATCTGATGGTGCTTGTCACCAACGACGCCTGGTTCGGACAGGGCGCAGGGCCGCGACAGCACTTCGCCCAGGCCCGCGCGCGGGCGATCGAGGACGGCGTTCCCATGGTGCGGGTCGCCAACACGGGCATCTCCGGCGTGATCGACGGGCGCGGTCGGGTGAGCGGCAAACTCGAACTGGGCCGTAACGGACACGTTGATGTGCGGCTGCCCGAGGCGCTGGCGCCCACCCCGTACTCGCGGTGGCGGAGCTGGCCCGCGTTGGCGGCACTGGGGCTCCTCCTCGGCCTGCTGGGCTGGCACCGGAGGCGGTTTGGCGATTGACGCGCCTGCGCGCCGGGCCTACTCCACCCGCCAGCATCCGCCACAACGGCTTCCTGGCGTGGCGGGACAAGAAGAACCAGCGGAGCGCCTCCCATGACCCGTCAGAACTATGTCTTCACTTCGGAGTCCGTCTCCGAAGGCCATCCCGACAAGGTGTGCGACCGGATTTCCGACGCCGTGCTCGATGCCTTCCTCGCCGAGGAAGCGACGGCACGCGTGGCCTGCGAAACCTTTGCGACCTCGGGCATGGTGGTGATCGGCGGCGAGGTGGGGCTTTCCGAGCAGGAGCGGCTGAAGGATTTCATGGGGCGGATCTCGCAGATCGCCCGCGATTGCATCCGCGACATCGGCTACGAGCAGGAGAAATTCCACTGGAACACCTGCCACGTGCTCAACTTCCTGCACGAGCAGTCGGCCCATATCGCCCAAGGTGTGACCGGCGGCGGCAACCGGGACGAGGGCGCCGGAGACCAGGGCATCATGTTCGGCTACGCGGTGGACGAAACGCCCGAGCTGATGCCCGCGCCGATCCAGTATGCCCATGCCATCCTGCGCCGCCTGGCGGAGGCGCGCAAATCGGGCGCCGAACCCAGCCTGCGCCCCGATGCGAAGAGCCAGCTCTCGCTGCGCTACGAGGGGGGGCGGCCGGTCGAGGTGACCCAGATCGTGCTGTCCACGCAGCACGAGAGCGAAAGCCAGAGCTCCGATGACATCCGCGCGATCGTGGAGCCGTATGTGCGGGAAGTGCTGCCTTCGGGCTGGATCACCGAGAAGACGGAGTGGTGGGTCAATCCGACGGGCACATTCGTGATCGGCGGGCCCGATGGCGATGCCGGGCTCACCGGGCGCAAGATCATCGTGGACACCTACGGCGGGGCCGCGCCCCACGGCGGCGGGGCCTTCTCGGGCAAGGATCCCACCAAGGTGGACCGCTCGGCCGCCTATGCCGCGCGCTACCTCGCGAAGAACGTCGTCGCCGCCGGGCTCGCCCGGCGCTGCACGCTGCAGCTCTCCTATGCCATCGGCGTTGCGCGGCCGCTTTCGATCTATGTCGATACCCACGGGACCGGCGCGGTGCCGGAAGCCGAGATCGAGCGCGCGGTGGGGCAGGTGATGGACCTGACGCCGCGAGGCATCCGCGAACACCTCGGCCTCAACAAACCCATCTACCAGCGCACCGCCGCCTATGGGCATTTCGGTCGGCAGCCGGAGGAAGACGGCGGCTTCTCCTGGGAGCGGACCGACCTTGCCGAGGCGCTGAAAGCGGCGCTCTGAGCGCCGCCCGCGACACCGGAACGCCGCCACGATGCAACGGGTGATGATCCTCGGTCAGCCCGGAGCGGGCAAATCCACCCTCGCCCGGCGCCTGGGTGAGCTGACATTCCTGCCCGTCATTCACATCGACCGGCTCATCCACGGCCCCGGCTGGGCCGCGCTACCTGCCGATGAACGGGACAGGCGCGTTGCCGAGGCGCATGCACGGGCGGCCTGGATCTTCGAGGGTGGCCTCGCGGCGACCTGGCCGGAGCGGCTGGCCCGGGCCGACACGGTGATCTGGATCGACCTGCCGCTTCCCCTGCGCCTGTGGCGGATCGCGAGGCGCCGCCTTCACTACCATGGGCGGACTCGTCCCGACGTGCCCGAGAACTGCCCCGAGCGCCTCCGGCGCGAGTTTCTCGCCTGGGTCTGGCGCACGCGGGCAAGCGGCCGGGAGGAGATCGCCCGGTTCTTCGCAGGCATCCCCCCCTCGAAGGACGTTTACCACCTGCGCAGCCCGCGAGAGGTCGCCCGCTTCGAGACGGCGCTCGCCCGTGCGCTCGCCGTCGGCAATCTCGGGATACCTCATCGCTGAGCGCATAAGGCCGCACCTGCCGCGGCCGGCCCTTCGGGGCGGGGCGCGTCTTTCCGCTCGGCGAGGCTTCGCCGCTCCCGCCCACGTGCAGGCTGCGACGCAAGACGTCGCAGCGGGTGCCACTTCGCCCCGAGATGGTCTAAGAGCCGCGCCATGACCGAAGACAGACGTCACCGCTCGGGCGCGCCCTTTCGAAACTTCTACGGCCGGCTCAAGGGCAAGGGCCTTCGAGCGAGCCAGGAGCGCTATCTCGCGGAGGATCTCGCGCGCCTCTCCCCGGGCCCGGTCGGCTGGGAGGAAAACCCCGAGCGCCGCCCGCTCGATCTGCCCGCGCTCTTCGGCGAGCGCCCGGTCTGGCTCGAGATCGGCTTCGGCGGCGGGGAGCACATGGTGCACCAGGCGCAGACGAACCCGCAGGTGGGCATCATCGGCGCCGAACCCTACATCAATGGCGTCGCGATGCTGCTGGGCAAGATCCGCGAGGCGGGGCTCGAAAACCTGCGCGTGCATCCAGGCGACGTGCGCGATCTCTTCGACGTGCTGCCGGACGCCTCCGTGGCGCGGGCCTTCCTGCTCTACCCCGATCCCTGGCCCAAGGCGCGCCACCACCGCCGCCGCTTCGTGACCCCCGAGTACCTCGAGCCGCTCGCCCGCGTGATGCGCCCGGGTGCCCAGCTGCGGGTTGCCACCGACATACCGGACTACGTGCGCCAGACGCTGGAAGAGGTGCCCCGCCACGGCTTCGCCTGGCAGGCCGAACGTGCCGCCGACTGGCGTGTGCCCTGGCAGGACTGGGTTTCAACGCGATACGAGCAGAAGGCCCTGCGCGAAGGCCGCGTGCCGCACTACCTTACCTTCGAGCGTCGCTGAAGCAGCGGGAACGGGCTCAGTGGGCGATTTCTTCCTGGCGAACGAAGAGGTTGGCCCAGGCACGGTCGATCAGCTCCGGGGACATCTGGAGCGGGAGCCCCTCGAATTGGCAGATCGCGATCATCTGGTCGATCAGGAACACCGGCTGGTAGTTGGCGAACACGTTGTCGATGGTGGGATATTTCTCCTTGAGAAGGTGCAGCAGCGCCGCCTCGTCCAGCGGCATGCCCTTCCGGCGGGCGACCATGGCGAAGATCCGCAGGAACATCTCCTGGTTTGGCCCGTCGATCTTGATCTTGAAGAAGATCCGGCGCAGCGCCGCCTTGTCGAATATCTCGTTGGGGTGGAAATTGGTGGAGAAGATCACGAGGGTGTCGAAGGGCACCTCGAACTTCTCGCCCGACTGCAACGCGAGAATGTCGCGGCCCTCTTCCAGCGGCACGATCCAGCGGTTGACCAGCTTCTGAGGTGGCTCGGCCTGGCGGCCGAGATCGTCGACGATGAAGATGCCGCCGGTCGATTTCAGCTGCAGCGGCGCCTGGTAGGTGCGCGCCGTGGGGTTGTAGACGAGATCGAGCATGTCGAGCGAGAGCTCGCCCCCGGTGATCACGGTGGGGCGCTCGCACCGCACATACCGGGTGTCGAACCGGGTCACCCGGCGCAGCGCGCTCGGGTCTTCGTGCTCCTCCTCGGCGGCGCTGTGCACGATGGGGTCGTAGACGGTGATCACCTGCCCGGCGTATTCGATGGCCCGCGGCACGAAGATCTTGTCTCCGATCGCGTCGCGGATGCCGTTGGAGATGGAGCTCTTCCCATTTCCGGGCGGGCCGTACATGAGGATCGAGCGGCCCGAGGAGACCGCGGGCCCGAGATGGTCGAGCAGGCTGTCGGGCAGGATCAGGTGGCCCATGGCGCGGGTGAGCTGCTCGCGGGTGATCTGGATGTTGCGGATCGATTGCCGCTCCACCTGCTCGCGGTAGACCTCCAGCGGCACGGGCATCGCGCCGTAGTATTCGGATTGCGCCAGGGCATCGAGCGCCCGGGCCTTGCCCGCCTCGGTCAGCTGGTAGCCCATCTCGTTACCCGAGTTGGCGTTGAGCGTGCCCGTGGCCTCCAGGAGTTTCTGCGAACGGGCGAGATCCACCAGCTCCTGGGTGACGGGGATCGGCAGGCAGAGCGCGCGTGCGATTTCGCTCACGACGTCCACGTTCTTGCGGAAGATCGTCTTGAGCGTGATGTCCCGCATCATCACCAGCGGCAATTGCATGGCCGCGAGCGACCGCGGCACGGGTGGCGCGGCAACCGCGCTGGCTTGCATGTTCATGGCGGCCCCAAGCTGCTCTGCTCTCATCCGATCCGGTGCCGGTTTCCGGCGGCACTCGTTAAGCGCGAGCATACTCCCCGCGCACCGATGCGGCAACGCAAACCGCCGGCAGGCCCCACCATGGCGTGCCGAGCTTTCCGCCCGGTGAACGGCGCTCAGCGGCCGTAAAGGGCCCCCAGCATCAGGTAGAGTGCGAGGGTGGTGCCGAGCGCGAGCCCCATGGGAAAGGACTCGCCCGTCGTCCAGCTCTTCCAGTGGGGTGCGAGGCCGCGCAGGGCAGGCACCGCGCGCACGAAGCGGTGTGCTGCGAAAGCGGCGAGGAGGCAGGCGGCGAAAAGCACGATCACGAGCCGCACGTCGCCGAGGGCCACGAAGGGCGCGGCCGCGGCGGCGAACTTGGCATCCCCCGCGCCCAGCGTGCCGGCCACGTTGAGGGCAAAGCCGAACACCAGCATGACCGCGAGGTGCACCCAGCCCCAGGCCCATGTCTCGAAGGGCAGCGCGATGAGGCCCACCCCGGCGTAGATTGCCGCGAGCACCAGGACAGCGCGGTTGGGGATCTTCATTTCGCGCATGTCGTTCCACGCCACGTAGAGGCACAGCGGAACTGCGAAGGGCAGGAACCAGAGCGCGGCCGCGGCGGCGATCTCCATCGGGCAGGCCTAGTTCACGACGTTCGCTTCCAGCGCGCGCAGGCTGCGCACGGCGGCCTCGAAGTGCTGGGGGTGAGTGTCGATGGCCTGTTGCAGCAGGCCCTTTCCGGTGGCCACGTCGCCCTGCTTGATCGCCGAGAGCGCGGCGGTGTGCAGAAGCTGGGCCTGCTCCGTCTGGGTCATCTGCACGATGGGCAGGTCGTAGTTGCGCTGTGCGGAGCGGGCGAGCACGAGGTTGTTCTTGGCGGTGAACATCGAGGGATCCTGCACCAGCGCCTGTGCGAAAAGGCGCTCGGCGCCGGGGAAATCGCCGCGGGTGAGCTTGGAAAAGCCCCAGTTGTTGAGCACGCCGGCGGGCGTGGTGGTGAGCCCCGCGGCGATCTCGTAGAAGCTGTCGGCCTTCTGCCATTCCTCGTTGCTGTCGGCGACCATCGCCTCGAGCCGGTAGCGTTCGTAGGTCTCGAAGGTGGGGGGAATGGCATCGAGCGTGGCTTCCGCCCCGTCCCAGTCGCCGGCTCGGATCTGTGCATCGGCGAGTTCCACCCTGTCGGCATCGGTCGCGCCGGGCATCGAGGCCACCCTGCGCCAGGCCGCCGCCCCTTCGGCGGGGCGCCGGGCACGGACGAGCGAAAGCGCGAGCCCGCGCTGCAGGTCGATCCGCTCGGGTTGCTGGGCGGTGGCGCGCTGGAAGTAGCTCACCGCTTCGGCCGGGTCGGCCACGGTGAGCATGACATCGTTGAGGTTGGTCTCGTCGACGACATTGACCGATTGCAGCGCGCGGCTGGCCTCGTTGCCCCTGAGACTGTCACACCCGGAAACGAGAAAAAGCGTCGCCGCCACGGCGAGGGCGACCGAAAGCGTTCGCATGGGGCCTGCGTCCTTCTGCCTGCTCGTGCCTCAGGGCGCGTTCAGGAGGACGTAGTCACCCGCCCCCCGTCGCACCAGCTCGAAGTTTTCTTCGTTGCCCGGATCATAGCCGGGATTTTCGGTTTTTGCGAGCGCCAAGCGGAGATTGTCGCGGATGGCCTCGCTGTCGCCGTTGTCGAGCGCGAAGGCCCGGCGGAACACCTGCGCGGCTTCCGGGGCGCGGCCGCTTTCCATCAGGATCACGCCGAGATTGTTCCAGGCGGCCGGGAAACTGCCGTCTTCCTCGATGGCACGCCGCAGGAGCCGCTCGGCCTGGCCGAGCCTGCCGAGGCGGAGGTTGGCCGAGCCGAGCGCCGAGAGCACATCGGCGTTGAGCCCGCGCTCCGCGGCGGCCCGTGTGTAGGCCCGAAGTGCCAGTTCGTATTCGCCCGCGCCCATCAGACGGTGGCCCACGATCAGCCCGTCGACGCTTTCGCCGGGCGCGGGCCCCGGCGCGTATGGGCCGCGCGCCGCCGGGGAGCATGCCGCAAGCAGCAGCGCCGCGGCGAGCGAAACGGCGAGGGCGGCGCGCGAAAGGCGCGCGCTAGCCTCCGCCCAGCGTTTGCGCGATTTCATAGATGGAGGGCCCGATGAGAATGATCAGAAGCGGCGGCACCGTGAGCATCATCGTAGCCAGCGTCATCTTCGTGGGCAACTTGTTGGCCGCTTCCTCGGCGCGCATCACGCGCTTGTCGCGCATCTCCTCGGCATAGACCCGCAGGGCATCGGCGATGGACGTCCCGAAGCTCTGCGACTGGATCAGCACCGTGGTGAAGCTCGCCACATCCGCGACGCCACAGCGATCGGACATGTCGCGCAGCACGAGGCCCTTGTCCTTGCCGGCCTTCATCTCGTGGGAAACCATCTCGAACTCGTCGGCAAGGGCCGGAAACCCGGCGCGTATCTCGCGGGCAACCCGGATAATCGACTGGTCGAGCGATTGCCCGGCTTCCACGCACACCAGCATCAGGTCGAGCGAATCCGGGAAGCCGTTCGTGATCTCCTGCTTGCGCTTCTCCTGGCGTTTGGTGACCCAGTACTTGGGCAGGTAGTATCCCACCGCGCCGGGGATCAGCACCGAGAGGATCATGTCCTGGGTGTCGGGATTGCCGGTGGCGTTGTTCACGATGGCATAGAGCACCCCGAGGATCAGGAAGCCGAAGCCCAGCACGAACTGGAGGAAATGGTAGATCCGCACCGCGTTCTTCGAACGATAGCCGGCCTGCAGCATCTTCAGGCGGGCCTCGGAGTAGGCCTCCGCGTCCTGCGGCTCGAGGAAGGTGGAGTATTTCTCCAGCTTGTCCTTGCCGTCGTTGGTCCGCAGACGCTCCGTGCGCGAGCGGCCCTTGGGCGTCTCGGTGCGCTTTTCCGGCTGCTTGAGCTTGTCGAGCGGATCCTTCTCGCCCCTCAGGAGCATGGGCACCATCAGAAGCACGAGCATGAGCCCGAGCGAGCCGACCGCGATGATCGGCCCGAACGGGCCGAGGGCGCCGGTAAGCAGATCGTTCATGGCGTGCGGCCCCTCACACCTTGATATCCACGAGTGCGCGCATCACCACGACGTTGGCCACAAGGAACCCCCCCACGACGAGGCAGGCCGGGATGAAGTACTTCGTCTCGCGCACATCGTCGTAGTAATCGGGCTGGATCACGTTGATCCCCACGAGCGCCACGATCGGGAAGATGGAAAGGAACATCCCCGACCACTTGGCCTCGGCGGTGATCGCCTTGACCCGGCGGAAGAGCTTGAAGCGGGCCCGAATCACCTTGCTCAGCCCGTGAAGGATCTCTGCGAGGTTGCCCCCCGATGTCTGCTGGATCGTGACGGCAACGGCGAGGAAGCGCAGGTCCTGCATGTCCATGCGCTCGGCAAGATCCTTCAGCGCCTCGGGCATGTCGCGTCCGTAGGCGGATTCGTCCGCGATCACGCCCATCTCGGTGCCCAGCGGATCGGGAACTTCCTTGGCGACGATCTGGATGGCCGAGGAGAACGGGTGCCCCACGCGCAGGCTCCGGACCATCAGCTCGACGGCGTCGGGAAGCTGCTCCTCCACCATGCCGATGCGCTTCTTGGCCTTGTTGTTGACCCAGACGTAGACGCCGCCCACGCCCATGCCGATCGAGATCACCGCCCGAACCTGGAAGCTCGTCTCGGTGCCGATGGTGAGGCCCACGAAGGCCACGGCGGCGAGCACGCCCATGATCATCACCAGCTGCGTCGGCGAGAAGGCGATGTTGGCTTTCTGGGCCTTGTCGGCGAGGAAGGCGTAGAGCGGAATGCGCTGCGACTTCATGTGCTGGGTCATCTCCTTGCGGAGCTGTTCCAGCACCTCCTGCCGCCCGCCGCCCTTTTCCAGCATCTCGAGCCGGCGATTGACGCGGTTGTTCAGGCTGATGGAGCGGCCGAAGACCGTGAGGTAGATCCCTTCCACCAGCACCAGCACGGCCACGAAGATCAGGCCGTAGATGATCGGTTCTGCGCTGAGTTCCATGGCCCTAGCTCATCGTCGTGGGTTCGAAGATCGAGGGCGGCAGATCGTAGCCCCAGAGGCGGAAGCGCTCCGAGAAGTGCGAGCGCACGCCGGTGGCGGTGAAATGGCCGATGATCTTGTTGTCGGGGGTCAGCCCCACGCGCTGGTAGCGGAAGATCTCCTGCATCGAGATCACGTCGCCCTCCATGCCGGTGATCTCGGTGATCGAGGTCATCCGCCTCGATCCATCCTGCAGGCGGCTGGCCTGGACGATCAGGTTGACGGCGCTGGCGATCTGGCTGCGAATGGCCTTGATGGGCATCTCGATGCCCGCCATCGAGATCATGTTCTCGAGGCGGCTCACGCCGTCGCGCGCCGAGTTGGCGTGGATCGTGGTCA